>CAZOTV010000042.1:8814-22810 GCA_964582795.1 uncultured bacterium | reverse complement strand
GCCAAGCGGCAACGGACGTGGTTCCGGGCCGAGCGCGAAGCGACGTTCCTCGAGCAGGTCGGCGAGGAAGCCGAAGCGGCGTTGCGAGACTGGCTCGACGCCCTCACGCGCTAGCGCGCACGCTCACGGGTTTGCGCGCGCACGCTCACGGGTCTGCGCGCACGCTCACGGGTCGGCGCGCACGCACTCACGCACGCGCCCGCGTTCGCGTTGGGTGCAGTGGGTACGCATCGCTCACGCGGCCCCGAACCCGGTTCGTCAGGGACGATCCACCACCTCGGCGTACCGAAGCACCAGGAGCGGCGGGTACAGCTCCAGCGCCTTCGCGCTCGCTAGGTTCACCAGCACCGTGAAGCGATCGAGCCCGAGGACCTCGAGCTCGCCTGGGGTTCGCCCCTGAAGCAGGATCCGCTCGGCCTGGTACCCGGCGAGTTGCCCGACGTTGTAGTACGGGCTGGCCACGGCGATGAGCGCATGGGCGTCGCGCACCAACGCCTCGTACGCCGTTGCGACGGGAAGCCCGTGCGCTAGCGCAGACGCGGTGAAGGCTTCGGCGTTGGCGATGATGAACGAGCTGGACCCCACGTACAGGAAGTCGATGTCGTTCCGCGCCATGTCGGCCATGGCCCGTGGGATGTCTTCCACCATCGGGGCGCCCGACGCGTCGTTGGCGAGGACCCGTTCGAACACCTCGATACCGAGTTCACCGCCCAACCGCCGGATCTCGGCGGCGTTCAAGACCGCGTTCACCTCGCTGTCGTTGTAGACCAAGCCGATGCGCTCGACCGGGAGGTACTCGGAGATCACCCGCAGCTGCGTCTCCTCCGGCACGCGGTTGCGCGTGCCGGTCACGTACCAGCGGCCCGAGCGTTGGTAGCTCTCCACGATCCGTGCGCCGACGGGATCGGCGACGATCATGAACACCGTCGGCACGTCCTTCACGAAGGATCCCTCGTCGTCGTCCAACGTGCCGATCATGCCGAGCGTCACCGACGTTCCCCAAGTGACCATCAAGTCGGGCTGCAGTTCGTCGACTTCCGCCACGAACTCCGCCAACCGGCTCGCGTCGGTGTCGGCGTCGCGCATGATCACCGAGACTTCGGCGTCCCAGTGCGCCACGTAGTCGAGGAAGCCGCGGCACGCCTCTTCGCAGCCCCGCCAGGTGACCATGAGGATGCGCAGGCCGTCCGTCGGGTCGAACGCCTCGTCGGAGGCCGACTGCGCGCTCACGAGACTCGCGAACGAGGCCCCGGCCACCAGAAGCCAAAGCATGACGCTGCGCATCCTTCGCACTCCCTACGCCTGCCGCGCCGCGGCGCGCGCTTCTGCCGACGAGACCACCAGGTACGCCAAGGCGGCAGCGGTCGCGAGCGCGCCTACGGCGCCCATCGCCGTGAAGTAGCCGTAGCGCGACGCCACGGCACTGATTCCCAACAGCCCCAACAGGCTCCCGAGCCGCTCGAGCGAACGCATGGCGGCGAGCACGGCGCCGCGTCCCTTCGTGGTGCCGTCCTGTTCCGCGAGGTCCAGCGCCAGCGCGATCTGCGGACCGCGAACGGCGGCGTGGCCCATCCCCACGATGAGCACGGCCGCCGTGATGGTCGCGGCCATCGGCATCGCCACCGGCAAGAAGAGCGCCGCTGCCGAGATCAGCGATGCCAGGCCGACGAGGCGTCGACGGCCCAACGCGCGATCGGCCGCCGCTCCTGCCGCGGGGCCGACGAGCAAGATGACGAGGTAGTAGAGCATCAGCGTGCGCGCGATCACCGAGGCGCTCGCGCCGACGCCGGACATCGTCAGCGGCACGAGGTACCACAAGAACGCCGCCATCAGCACGTTCATCGGCACGGTCACGCCGGCGAGCAGCGCAAGCAGCGGCGGGCGCCTCAGCACCGAGAGCATGTCGCGGAGGCCGAACGTCGCCGACTCGCGCCCTGAACGCGCGCGCCCGCCCTGCATCATCCCGAGCGCCAGCAACGCCGACACCATCACGGTCATCGCGCTGATCCCGAACACCGCCTGGTATCCCAACTTGTCGGCGAAGATGCCCCCGAGCGCCGTTCCCGCGAACGTGCCGCCGATCACGACGGCGACGAACACGCCCGCCGAGCGCGCGCGCTTGCCGACTTCGAGCCTATCGAACAAGTACTCCTGACAAGCGACCGTGGCGAGCCCGTACCCGATCCCGGTGAGCGCCCGCAGCGCCACGATGATGACGAGGTCTTCTGCGAACGCCATACCGACGTGACTCAGCGCCGCCGGCACGATCCCGATGAGGAACATGCCGCGCTGTCCGGTCCTGGTCACCATCCGTCCTGCCAACGGCGTGATGATCGCCAACGTCAGGACGTAGGCGACGATGGGAAGGCTGATGGCGACGTTCGCGTCGAGCCACGGGAACGGGTTCCGGGCGGCCCCGATGTACATGGGGAGGAACGACTTGTTGAGTTCTTCGCCCAGGGCGAAGAGGAAGAGCACGAGCCGGATGTCGCCCACACTGCCCTTGGCGGCCGCTTCGTCGGGTGCGGGGTGCGCGGCGCGCCGCGCGACGATGCGCTGGCTGATGGCGAGCGTCATCTCGAACACGGCCACGACCGCCACCAAGAGGATGACGATTACGTCGAGCGCGACGTCGCGCAGGCGGGATCGCGCGAAGGCACGATCGACGGCGACTTCCACGCTTGCTGCCGGTGCTTCGTCCACCTCGATGGGGAAGGCGTATACGACGGACGACGCGGGTGCGTCTTCTTGCCGGCCGGCCAAGGCCCCGCCGGAGAACACGGCCGAGCCTTCGAGATCGCGGATCGCGAGGTACTCGAGTTCGGGGAAGGCCTCGAGGTGCGAGCGGAAGTACGCGTCGACCCCGGCCATCTTGTCGAGTGGGATGTCGAACGAGAGGGCCCTGGCGAGGTCGTCGCGGATGGCGCTGCCGATCAGCGCGGCCCTACGGTCGAGTTCTGGAGCGAGGGACACCTGGAACGCCCGGACCACGTACACGCCGAACCCCGCCATGCCGACCAGGATGACCAGCGAGATCCATACCACCAGACGGCCGGACAGGACTTCTGCGTGTCGCTCCGAACCCGGTTCCAGCGCGTCGCGGATCACGCTTCCCCCGCGGGCGCCACGCCGGCGGCCTGCAGCGCTAGCAGTCTCGGGCGGAACCGGAGCATGACGAGGACGATCATCGCGATCAGCGCCGCGGCCGCGACACCACCGCCCACCAGCAGTCGCCGTCCCATCACGTTGGCGGCGCGCTCGAGCTCCGTCGTCGGGTACTCGGCGAAGATCGCTCCGACCGGTTGGCCGAAACTGCCCTTCAAGACGATGCCGCTACCTACGCGCACGTCGTCGTCGATGCTCCATCGGTCCTCGGTGGCACCGGCACGCGCCAGCGACATCGCCCCCAGAGCCTCGTCGTCCAGTTGCTCGCCGGCGCGCGCACCCGCAGCGTGCAGGACGAGACCGGTCGGGTCCACCACGACGATCGACCGGATGCTGGGGTCGTGGCTCCTGGCGCGTTCGAGGATCGCAGAGCCGTTGGCGACCTCGGAGAGTGACAGTCCCAGGTCCAACGCAGCGCCGAAGTCTTGCGCGGAGGTCGCCAGGACGACGTCGAGGCGTTCCCGCACCGAGTCGGCCAGGAACGACGTGAACTTGAGCTGGGCCAGTCCGCCGAGCGCCGCGACGGAAGCGAGCGTCAGGAAGGTCAACGCGGAAGTGAGCTGTAGGACCAACCGCACCCTACCGACCTCCAAGACTGCCCGGGTTGCTTCGCAGCGTCGACGCCTTCTCGTGCTCGGCGCGTCCGTGCCGTCGGCGGTCGGCGCGGCGCCCAGGATCCTTCGCGAATCCACCACCGCAGCGTTGGCCCTAAGGCTACCTGGGGCGAATCGGGCAACGCTCCGATTCGCCCGTGGCCCGCACACATGTCGCCGTACGTAGCGATCTAGACCCAACGAACATATCACGTACATTCGCCGTACCGAGGCCCGTGGTCACGTCGCCATCGGCATCGGCGGGGCCGTCCTCGAACCGGCTCTACCGGGCGGTCGGGCGATGGGGCATGGGGTCAGGGAGCGACGGTGCGTTCCTCGTCGGACGACTCGTCCTTCGCCTTGCTCCGCTCTTTCCTGCGCCGACCGAAGAAGTCCCGCACCTTCTCGACCACCGTCTCGTGCTCATCGACCTCTTCGCCCACCTCGGCGGCGTACGCCTCGAGGTGCTCGCGGGCCTCCGGCGTCAGGCGCTCGGGCACCACGACCTTGATCTGCACCACCTGATCGCCGTTGCCGACCCGCCGCAGCCGCGGCATGCCTTTGCCGCGCAGGCGGAACTCGGTGCCCGGTTGCGTGCCTGCCGGCACCTCGAGATCCTCGACGCCATCCAGCGTCGGGATCTGCACGGTGGTTCCGAGCGCGGCCCTGGCGATTCCGACCTCGAGCGTGTAGAGAAGATCGTCACCGTCACGCACGAGGAACGGATGCGGCTCCATCTCGACGTAGAGGTAGAGGTCGCCGGGCGGGCCACCGTCGACGCCGGCGTTGCCCTGCTGCGGGACGCGCAAGCGATAGCCTCCGTCGATGCCCTTCGGCAGCGCAACGTCGACCTTCTCCATGACCGGTAGGCGGCCGCGACCACCGCACTGGGTGCATGGCGTCGTCACGACCTGACCCTCTCCGCGGCAGTCGGGGCAGACGTGGGCCGTGACGACGGTGCCGAACAGCGACTGTGCTTGTGCTCGCACTTGCCCGCTACCGTGGCAGCGCGGACAGGTCTTCTTGCCGTCCGATCCGGGCTCCGCGCGGTCCCCGTGGCAATGGGAGCATGCGCTCATGCGCTCGACGTCGACCTGGACCGTCTCGCCTGCGCGCGCCTGTTCGAGGGTGATGCGCAGTTCCGCCTCGAGGTCCTCGCCTGCACGGCCGCGGGTGCGGGCGCCGGTCGCGCGGACGCCACCGCCGAACACCGAGGCGAAGATGTCGAAGATGTCCCCGGTGAACGGGATGCCCGCCGCTTCGGCGCTGCCGTAGCGGTCGTACCGGTCGCGCTTCTCCGGGTCGGAGAGCACCGCGTACGCCTCGTTGATGGCCTTGAACTTGTCTTCCGCCTCGCGGTTCCCGGGGTTTCGGTCGGGATGGTACGACAACGCCAGTTTGCGGTAGGCGGCCTTGATGGCCTTGGCGTCGGCGCTTCGTTCGACCTCGAGGACGGCGTAGTAATCGGTCATGCGCCGGCCAGTATACCGAAGCCCCTCGGCGGCTCCGTTACCCGGAGTCGGAGGGGCTGGGATGGGGGCGGCTGCCGCGGTTCGGCAGCTGCATGCGCGCGGTCAACCGCCCTTGTGCCTCGGGGCAGCATGCATGCGGTCACCCGCGCCTGTGGTTCGGGGGCCGCGCAGTCACCCGCGCCTGTGGTTCTGTGGCCGCGCGGTCACCCGCCCTTGCGGCTCAACGACTGCAGCCGGCGCGCGGCCTCGTCCGCCTCGATCTCGCCACGCTCGAGGAGATCGAGCACCTCGGCTCGGTCCTCGCTGACGTCGGGGCCGACCTCGTACCCGAGGGCGAACAGGAGCTTCTCGAAGCGAAGCCGGATGGTGGGGTAGCTCAGGCCGAGCACGCGCTCGACCTCCTTGAGGTTGCCGCGGACCTTCACGAAGATGCGAAGGAACTCGAGGTTCTCCTCTGGCAACAGCGCGAACTCGTTGGGGGTGAAGCGCCCCTCGATGGTGATGCCGCTCGTCTCGCACTCCAAGCGCGTCACCGTGAGCGGCGCGCCGGTGATGGGGCAAGCGGTGGGCATGGGCAGTTTCGACATGAACGGCACTCCTTCGCGTGCGTGCGTCCCGAAGACGACGGTGTGCGTACGTGGACCGGGCAGGGGGACGGGGAACTCAGTAGGCCACGACGTCGATGTGTGTTGCGCCCGTTCGGACGGAGACGTACGGCTGGCCCGGCGGTACACGCAGTACGTCGCGCAGCGCGCCGCCGGCAAGATCGTTGGCAGCGGCCCACAGGGCCGCGGCAGGGGAGGGGGGCGCGAGGGCCGTGGACGCTGGCGGCGCCGAGCGGACCGTCGGCGTCGTGGACACCCGACCCGGTTCGGAGCCGAGCCGTAGGGCACTCCAGAGGCCGTTCGACGCGCCCTCCATGGCGGTCCGCCAGCGCGCCGGCAACCACTGCCGGGCAGCGTGGGCGAACGCGACGGCGCCGAGTACGAAAGCCGCGATCTCCTCCAACGCGGACAGCGGGAGCCCCCAAGTGATCGACCGGCCCCCGGCCCGGACGCGCACGACCAGGAAGCGCGGGCGAACTTCGTCGACGTACGCGCGCAGGCCTTCCTGGTCGAGGCGCCGCGGGAGCAGCATCTACACCACCTCGATGACGATGTGCGCGGCTCCCTTGCCTTCGCTGGCGTCGGTCTCGATGTCCACGAGGCGCCCTTCCGGTACCTCGTCGCCGAGCTCCTCCAGCATCGTCGTCAGGTCGATCCCTTGTTCGTCGAGTTCGGCCCGGGCGTCCGGTGGCATGAAGCGCATCGCGAACTTGGCCAAGGTGAGCGGGACGTTGACCCGCACCTTGGCGCCCTTCCCGCCTTCCTCGTCGGCTTGGGCGTCGATGATGACGCGCAGCAAGCGCGCGGGGCGCCTGGGAGTCGGCGGGCTAGGGGGTCGTTCTGGGGTGGGCGGTCGCGGCGGCCCGGCGTCGACGATGGCACGAAGCAAGTTGGTGGCGTCGTCCACCGAGATGGTGCCTGCCGCAAGCATGTCGAGGATACGACGACGTTCGTCGTTGTCAGCCATGACCGACCTCCACGTTCACGTCGCCGGTGGTGACGTGAACCTCCAGGAGCGCGGCGCCGGAGCCGACCGTGCCGGAGACGCGATCGCCGAGGCCGCTGCGCTCGGTCGTGAACCCGGCGCTGCGCGACTCCGCATCGCCGATCGACACGCTGCCCTCGACCCGCACGTCGGAGCCGGGGAGCAGGACGATGTCGACGTCGCCGGTGGCCGAGGTGATGCGGTGTTGGCCCTCGGTGAGAAGGAGGCGAACGTCGATGTCGCCTGCGGCGTTCTTCAGGTCGACGCCACGCAGGGCGTCGGCGCTCAGTTCGCCTGCAGTGAGCCGGCCGCGCAGGTACGGAACACCGTGAAGGCGCACGTCACCAGCACGCATGTTCAGGTCGACACCGTAGCCTTCCGGGATCGCGACCGACACGTTCCCACTGCGCATCTGCGTCAAGAACCTGTCTAGGAAGCCGGTGCCTTCCGGACGGAAGTTCAGGTCGAAGTTCGCGCCGCTGCGTTCCACGCTGATCGTGCCGGGCGCACCGGACACGTGCGGCTCGGTCAAGGAGGAGTCGGCGCGTACGTCGAGGTCTCCCGCGAGCATGGAGATGCGCACCCAGGGTGTATCGGCGGGAGCGAACGGTTGCTCGGCGGCCGTGTCGTCGGGTGTGCCTTCGGCCGCGGCTTTCGCCGTGTCTTCGGCCGTGTCTTCGGCCGCGTGTTGGTGGTTCTTCGGGGCAGGAGCGGACGCGCCCGTTCCGCGGATCGAAGCGGTCACGGCATTCGTGACGCCTTCCGCCTCGGCTGCTGCGGGCGCGGCTGCTGCGGGGGCGGCTGCTGCGGGCGCGGCGGCTGTGCCTGTGTCACCCGGTCGAACGGGTCGACCACCCGTGTCCCCGGCATCGCGCGCCTCACGGTCGATGGACCGGGCCTCGCGATCGAGCTGTGCGTCGACCTCATCGACTTCCTGCAAGACCCGAACCAGGCGCTCCCCCTCCTCGGCCGTGATGCGCCCGTCGCGGACCATCTGATGGATACGTTCGATCTCGTTCACGTGTGCCTCTCCTTCGCAACGGGCGGAACGCCGCCCGCGGGTGACGGCTTCAGTGCGTCAGGCGGGCGGCATTCGCGCTCGTGTTCTGTTGGCGAGCCAGTTGCCGCTCAGCCATCGGGCCCTGCGCGGTTCGGGCGGCTTGCGCGTCGTCGAGCCGTTCGGCCCAGGTGCGCAGCGTGGCGGCGATGCGGTTCGCCAAGGGGGTGCGGGATTCGCGAGCGCGGCGGATGGCGTGCGCTTCGGCGTGCAACCTGGCGACGTGCTGGCTCGCTTGCCTTTCCAGTAGGTTCGGGCTCGTCATCCTTCTCGCCTCCTTGAAAGGATGATAGGGCCAACCTCAACATTTGTCAAGCGAAGCTTCAGCGTTTGTGAATACTGGTTTTCTACTTGTCGAGATCGCGCTCCAGGACGTAGCCGCCGTCGCGGAAGCCGATCACCGCGTACCCGTTCTCGAGTCGCTGGGTCATGGCAGCCGCCACCGCGTTCCGCCAGCGAGTGACCCGTTCAGGCGCCACATGCAACATCGTGGTGACGTCGGCCGGGATCGCCACTCGGACCGTGGGCGCATCCGGTGGAGCCGACCCGACCTCGGGCTCGACTTCGACGCCCCCGCCAACGGCGCGGACGATCCAGGGTTCACGATGGACCATCGCCGGCGCGGCATCCCGCTCGAGGTGGGACGTGAACGGCAGCGCGTACGCAGCCTGCTCTCGGACAAGCTCCGCCCCGAGTTCCGTAGTCCCCATGCGCCAGCGTTCGGCGCGTTGTACGACCCGTTCCGATCGAAGGCGCCACAACGCCAGCAGTCGATCACTCGGTTGGCCCCCACCGAGCGGGCCGGCAAGCGGGCCATAGAAGTCTCGCAGGTACTCGAAGGCGACCGCACCCAGATGCTCCAGGTTGAGACGAGCGTTCCGGGCTTGCAGGGGATCGAACGTCCAGGTGATCCAGTCGATCCCGCGAGCCAACGCCCAATCTCGCTGGTGCCATTTGAGCGCTCGCCCCACGCCGGCGGCGCGCGCCTGCTTCCGGACCGCGAGCAGATGCGAGTGCAACCCGAGGCCGGTCCCACTTCCGCCGTGCGGCAGCGACAAGAAACCGTACGCCAGGCCGATCAGTACCTCTTCGCGGAACGCCCCGAGCAGACAACCGCCGGCGTGACGGACCGCTCGGAGCTGCTCGGATGGAACGACGTCGAGGTCGTCGATCCCCCACACCTCACGCTGGATCTGCTCGGCCTCGCGATACTCGTCCTGCGTCTCGATGGGACGGATCGAGTACGGGGGAAGCGGAGCCTCGTTCGGTGCGTGCGGCGCGTGCTGCATCGGTAAGCGCCGGAACGGGACCTAGTTGCCTTCGCTGGCAAGCATGGTGGCGTGAGGTTCGCGGCCCTCGCGAAGCTCTTGATCGCGCTTCTCCCGGGCGTCCCTCGCCTTCGGGGACACGCCACTGAGGCTGAACCGCGGCTCGTCCACCGTCCAGCCCGTCGCGGCTTCGATCTGGTCCTTCAAGTACCGACCGAGCGGCTTGCCATCGACGATGGGGGCAGGAACGTCGAGGATCTCGCCCGTCTCCCTGCACACCACGTGGTAGTGCGGCGTGACGTTGCTGTCGTACAAGGACTGGCCGGCTGCGCCTTTGAACTCGCGCACGAGGCCCGCTTCGGCCAACGCCGATAGGTTGAGGTAGACGGTCGACAGGCTCAGGTCTTCTCCGCGCCCCTTGAGGTCGACGTAGAGGCTCTCGGCGCTCACGTGCCGATCCTTCTCGAGCAGGAAGCCGAGGATGACCTCGCGGGGCCGGCTATAGCGAAGGCCGTACCGCTTCAGGACCTCACGAAGGTCTCGCGCCTCGGGGTCGTGGTGAGGGTGTGCGCGGTGTTCCATGTGCCGAACTCGCCTCTCGTGTGGCACGGCGCTCGCGCGATCCGCCGGCTGCCGTGCGTGCTACGCGCATCGTAGCATAGTCGGAACGCTTCCGAGTTCCGACATCCGACGCGTCCAGCGCCGCACGGTTCGCGCCCGGCGAAGCGGACGACACCGAGGGGCCCGCCCGTGGAGGTGCGCGCCGGACTCGCCGGAACCCAGGCACGAAGCGACACCAAGTACTCGCGAGGTCCGGCCGCAGACGCACTTGCCTATCGCCGCTGAACGCTAGATCAGGTCCTCGACCGGCGAACGCTAGATCAGGTCCTCGCGCTAGATCAGGTCCTCGACGGCAGCGCGCTCCTCGAGCAGCTCTCGTTCGGACGCCCGCATCCGGGCGGTGACGTCGTCGTCGCAGGTAAGGCCTTCGACGACCTCGATGACGCCGTCATGCACGGTGACGGGGTACGAGTACACGATGCCTTCGGCGATGCCGTACTGGCCACGACTCGGGATGCCCATGCTGACCCAGTCGCCCGCCGGAGTGCCGAGCGCCCAGGAGCGCATGTGCCCGATCGCTGCGTTCGCCGCCGATGCGGCACTGGACGCTCCGCGGGCGTCGATGATGGCAGCGCCGCGCTTCTGAACGGTGGGGATGAACGCGTCACGCACCCACGCGTCGTCGACGACTTCCGTGGCTCGCCTACCTCCGACGGTCGCGTGGCTGACGTCGGGAACCTGCGTACTGGAGTGGTTGCCCCAGATGATCATGCGCTTGACGTCGGTGACGTGCGCTCCGGCCTTCTGCGCCAGTTGGCTGGTGGCCCGGTTGTGGTCCAGGCGGGTCATGGCGGTGAACTGGCTCGCGTCGAGATCCGGCGCGTTCTTCATGGCGATCAGGCAGTTGGTGTTGGCCGGGTTGCCGACCACGAGAACCTTCACGTCGCGGGCTGCGTGGTCGTTCAGCGCCTTGCCCTGCACGGTGAAGATCGCTCCGTTCGCCTGAAGGAGGTCCTTGCGTTCCATGCCAGGCCCGCGCGGCCTCGAACCGACCAAGAGGGCGTAGTTGGCGTCTGCGAACGCGACCTTGGGGTCGTCGCTCGTCACCACGCCATGGAGGAGGGGGAACGCACAGTCGTCCAGCTCCATCACGACGCCATCGAGGGCCTTCATCGCTGGTGGGATCTCGAGCAGTTGCAGGATCACGGGTTGGTCGGGGCCCAGCATCTCGCCGGACGCGATCCGGAACAGCAAGGCGTATCCGATCTGTCCTGCCGCGCCCGTCACGGCTACGCGAACGGGTTGCTTCACGATGTCACCTCGGTTCGATCACGCCACCTAGTTGCCCGGTGCGTGCGTCACTCGTGGCGGCCTCGGTTCCGTCGTGTCCGTCGGACACCTTCGCTGGGACCGCCTTCTCGCCGGCATCGTACCACCGGTGCAGCCGGCCCCCGCGCCGGCCCGGCCGTTGTCGTATCCGTCGCTCTGCGTTCCGATCCCTACGGCCTTCGTACCCCGATGTTTCACGTGAAACATCGGCGCCACGCGCTTCAGGCTGCTTCAGCCCGAGGTCAGGCCTGGTACCCCAGCAACTCCAGCAGGCGCTGGAGTTCATCCGAATCGTGGAAGTGCAACTCGATGCGGCCCCGCTTCTCCCCCATGATCCGAACGCGCGTGCCCGCATGCCGGCTGAGATCTTCTTCGAGCGCAGCGAAGGCGGAACGCCGCCGTGCCTTCTGCTTCCCGCTACGCTCCGTCGGGCGCTTCAGCGCCTCGGCCTGACGCACGGTCAGGTCACGCGACACGATCTGCTCGAACGCCCACGTTCGGTCTGCTTGGGGCTGTGCCAACACGGCGCGGGCGTGTCCTGCGCTCAACGTGCCGATCTCGACCGCTTGCTGCACCTCGTCGGGAAGCGTGAGCAACCGTAGTGTGTTGGCTACCGCGCTTCGGCTCTTCGCGACGACCTGCGCGACCTTCTCCTGGCTCAGGCCGAAGTCCAGGAGCTGCTTGAACGCGCGGGCCTCTTCCATCGGGTTCAAGTCCTCGCGTTGGAGGTTCTCTACGATCGCGATCTCGAGCGTCTCTTGGTCGGATAACTCGCGGACGACGGCGGGAACCGTGACCAGGCCCGCCCGCTGTGCCGCCCGGAACCGGCGTTCGCCGGCGACGATCTCGTACCCCCCGTCGACGGGGCGCACCACGATCGGCTGCAACACACCCTTCTCCGAGATCGACGATGCCAGCTCGGCGATGGACCCCTCGTCCATGTGCTTTCGCGGCTGCAACGGAGACGGGTGCAGTTGCCCGACGGGTACCTGCTGCACGCCCTTCTCGACGCGTGGAAGGAGCGCGTCCAGACCCCGACCCAATCCCCTAGGCTTCGCTGACACGCTCGATGACCTCCTCTGCCAACAACTGATAGGCAAGTGCTCCCTGTGACGTCGGAGCGTACTCCAACACGGACTGCCCGTGAGACGGCGCCTCGGCCAACCGCACGGTACGCGGGATGACGGTCTTGAACACCAGCGTGCCGAAGTGTCGCCGGACGTTCTCCTCGACTTCCTGGGACAGGCGGGTCCTACCGTCGTACATCGTGAGCAGGATGCCAAGGATCCGCAGATCGCGGTTGATCGAGCCGCGGACGCGTTCGACCGTCTCCATCATCCCAGCGATCCCTTCGAGCGCGTAGTACTCGCACTGCAGCGGGACCACCAGATGGTCGGCAGCGGCCAAGGCGTTCAATGTCAACGCGCCCATGGATGGTGGCGCATCGACGACGATGAAGTCGTAGTTCGGCCGAACGCCGATCAGCGCGCGCGACAGCAGCAGGAGGTTCTCGCGGCTCGCATCCAGCTCGACCGCCGCGCCGGCGAGGTCGGCGGACGCCGCCAACACGTCGAGGTTCGTGGTCGCCGTTCCGACGACGGACTGCCGCGCCGACGCGTTGCCGGAGACCACGTCGTACACCGTGCGGGGCGGGTCGAACACGCCCACCCCGCTGGTGGCGTTCGCCTGAGGATCGAGATCCACCAACAGGATGCGACGCCGTTCCGCCAGCGCAGCCGAAAGGTTCACCGCTGTCGTGGTCTTCCCGACGCCGCCTTTCTGGTTGATCACCCCGATGATGGGCACGCGGATCCTCCGGGAAGGCGTAGTGCGACAAGGCTACCACGGGGTTCCAGAGGCTCCTCGACCACCTCGGCTCCAGCCGGGGCGCCCGATCCGACGACGCTTCGATCGCCGCCCTCCGGTCCCACGCCAACGGCGGCCCACACCGCGGGAAGCTCGCGCTCCCACCCAGGTCCACGGCGGCTGACCAGGAAGCAGGGGTCCGCCTGGAGGTGTCGTGTGAGCCTCACGAGCTCCGCCAGGCCGGCAACGGCTTGCGCCGTGACCACGTCGGCTCGTACGCCGGTCACGTCACGGACGTCGCCGGCGAACACTTCGGCGCGCCCGAGGTCGAGCCGTCCGATCACCAGCTCCAGGAACGCCGCCCTCCGCCGGCGGCGCTCGACGAGCACGACGCGGGCGTTCGGAAGTAGAGCCGCGATCACGACGCCCGGTAGGCCGACGCCCGACCCGACGTCGACGATGGTGGGCGTCGGACCCGCCAGGCGCCGGATGACGCGCGCGTACACCCTTGCGTCGGCGACATGGCGTTCGAACTCGGCAAGACCACGGTCCGAAACTAGGTCCAGCGTGGCGTGATAAGCGTGCACCAGGTCGACGTACGCGGCAACGCGCTTGCCATCGCTGTCCTGCTGGGCGCACATCAGCCGTGCTGGACGGGCTCTCGGCCGGATGTTTCACGTGAAACATCCGCCTTACGAGAGCCGTTGCGAGGCGCCGCCGTCCGCCGCGATTTCAGGTGGACGAGCAACGCCGCGACGTCGCTGTCCCGCACGCCACGGAGGCGCTGCGCAGCACCGAGCGTCGCCGGTTCTGCCCGAACCAGGGCATCCCGCCCTTCGGTCGACAGGCTCGCGACGCGCCCGAAATCGACACCCGTCAGGCTCGTGCGCTCGTACTCCGCCCGACCCTCGAGTTGCTTCCGGGATCGCTCGATGTACGCCGCGTAGCGCACCAGCGTCTCCGCCTTGTGCGCTTCCGTGGCGTCGAGTTCGTCGTCGCCCGGTCCGATCCACGACACGACGTCGGCATACGACACGCCGGGCCGACACAGGACCTTGCTGGCAGGGTCACCTTGGTGACGCGTCCTCTCGAGCCGCGCCACCTCGGCCCGAACGCGCGCCTCGGACGCACGCATGCGCTCGATCTCCGCGTCCG
>CAZOTV010000042.1:5519-8714 GCA_964582795.1 uncultured bacterium | reverse complement strand
CGCTCGCTCGCGTTGTCTTGGCGGTGCAGGAGGCGGTACTCGTTCCGCGACGTCAACATGCGGTACGGCTCCTCGATGCCCCACCGCACCAGGTCGTCGAGCATCACCCCGATGTACCCCTGATCGCGCCTCACCGTCACGCGCTCCGCTCCGGCGGCGTGCCGCGCGGCGTTGATCCCAGCGATGAGGCCCTGCGCCGCCGCTTCCTCGTACCCGCTCGTGCCGTTGATCTGCCCGGCCGAGAACAACCCGGGAAGCCGCCGCGACATGAGAGTGACATCGAGTTGGCTGGGATCGAGGGCGTCATACTCAACGGCGTAGGCGTAGCGTTGGATCACTGCCTGCTCGAAACCAGGAAGCGTCCGGATCATGTCGTCCTGCAAGATCGGCGGCATCGAGCTCGAGAAGCCTTGCAGGTAGAGCTCGCTGGTGTCGACGCCGTCGGGCTCGACGAACAACAGGTGGTGGTCCTTGTCGGAGAAGCGAACGACCTTGTCTTCGATGGACGGGCAGTACCGCGGACCCGTGCCTTCGATCTCCCCGCCGTACATGGCCGACTCGGTCAGGTTCTCGTGGATCAACGCGTGCGTCTCCGGTGTCGTCCGCGTCAACCAGGTTGGCGTGCTCGTCATCCTGGGTCCGGGCGTGCCGCTGAACGTGCCTGGCGGATCGTCCGATGGCACCACCTGTAACACGGAGAAATCGACGCTATCGGAGCGGATGCGTGGAGGCGTACCGGTCTTCAGGCGGATGAGGTCGTGGCCGGTGGCGCGCAGGCTCGCTGAGAGGTGGCGGGCCGGAGCCTCACCCTGCCGCCCGGCAGGCCGCTGTTGCTTGCCGTACCAGACGACTCCCGCGAGGAACGTGCCGGTACAGAGCACGACGCTGGGGGCGCGGAGCTCGCGGCCGTCGGTCGCCCGGACACCAGCAACGCGGCCGCTTTCGACGATCAGGTCGGCCGCTTCAGCACGCACGATCTCGATGCCGTCGACACCCTCGACCAGCGCCCGCGCCGCCGCGGCGTAGCCATCGCGTTCGTTCTGGACGCGCAGCGACTGCACGGCGGCGCCTTTGCTGGCGTTGAGGGTCCGCGTGTGGATCGCCGTTGCGTCCGCCAGTCGCCCCATCACGCCGCCCAATGCGTGCAGTTCGAACACGAGTTGCGACTTCCCAGGACCCCCGATCGCTGGGTTGCACGGCATGAGGCCGATCTTGTCCGGGTTCGGCAGCACGAGTGCGGTGGTCGCGCCCAAACGCGCGGCTGCCACGGATGCCTCGATGCCGGCATGGCCGCCACCGATGACGATGACGTCGAACCGCCGCGCCCTGGACCGTGGCATGGGGTGGAGTTCGTGGGGTTCGCTCGGCATCTCGTTCCGTTCCATCGGCATCTCGGTGGGGTTCCTAGCGCAGAGCCCGAGTATAGCCAGCCGGCCCGGTCGAGGTCCGTAAGCCGGGCGGCGTGAACTTGGTAGACTGTTGCTCCGGCGTTGCGGTCGCTTGCGTTCGTCCCATACGAATCGCGTCTGGGGCGACATCGTTGGCGCTCGCGACGCCTCATGCGCAGACACCTCCCGCCCCACGAACCGTGGGGCGTCCCCCGCGACCAGCGGGGCGCCGACGGCAAGGCGCGGAGTAGCGAGCGGTCTCCGTTCGTCGCCCTGGCATCCAACGCCGGGCACATCGGGCACGCCGGACCGCCGGCCACTCCGCGTCCCAGCGGGTAAGCGCACCCACGGTCGACTGCGCGTCACCGCACGGGGCGCGGCCCGGTATCGCTTGGCGCATGGCGTAGGCTGCGCGACCGCACCGGCCGCGTGGACGCGCCCCGAGTTGCGGCCCGCTGGTGACGCCCAAGCGCGGGCCAAGGTTGGCGCGGAACGAACGATGAGAGGACGGCGGCACCATGCCGGGCAAGGATCAGGGAATCTGGGACGATATCCTCGTGCGCGTTCGGGAAGAGATCCCGGAGGTGGAGTTTCGCACCTGGTTCAAGCAGGTCAAGCCGCTGGGAATCGAAGACGGCGCTTACAACATCGGCGTGCCGCACTCCTTCGCGCGCGACTGGCTGCGATCGCACTACACCGACGTCATCGAGCGCGCCCTGAAGGAACTCGGCGCAGACGCGCCCCGCGTGGCCTTCCAGGTGGTCGGTTTCCAGACCAACGAACAACAGGACATGTTCAGCGCTGCGCCGACCGCCGGCGCGCCTACGCGCTCCCGGCCCATGCTCAATCCGAAGTACGTCTTCTCGAACTTCGTGGTGGGGCCGAACAACAACCTTGCCAACGCCGCCGCTCTGGCCGTGGCGGAGGCGCCGGGGAAGGCCTACAACCCGCTCTTCCTCTACGGTGAGGCCGGGCTTGGCAAGACCCACCTGATGCACGCCGTTGCCCACGCCGTGGTCGAGCGTTTCCCGAACCTGGCCGTCGAGTACGTCACCACCGAAGCGTTCACGAACGAACTGATCAACGCCATCCGCGAGGACAAGATGGCGCTGTTCCGCGACCGCTATCGCAGCATCGACCTGCTTCTCATCGACGACATCCAGTTCATCGCAGGCAAGGAGCGCACGCAAGAGGAGTTCTTCCATACCTTCAACGCGCTGTACGAGTCCGGCAAGCAGCTGATCGTTTCCTCCGACCGGCCCCCGAAGGACATCCCGACGCTCGAGAACCGCCTGCGGAGCCGCTTCGAATGGGGTCTGATCACCGACATCCAGGCTCCCGAACTCGAGACCCGCATCGCCATCCTCAAGATGAACGCCGAGTACCGCGGCGTGAAGGTTCCCTCCGAGGTCATCGACTACATCGCCCGGCACGTCACGTCGAACATCCGCGAGCTCGAAGGGGCGTTGGTGCGCGCGATCGTCTACGCGTCGATGAACCAGGTGCCGCTGAACCGTCAGACCGTTGCCAAGGCGCTCTCGGACGTGTTCGCGCCGAGCGACCTCAACCTCACCATGGCCGACATCTTGCGCAAGACCGCCGCGCACTTCTCCGTCAACCCGGACGACGTCCGTGGCAAGGGGAGAAGGCAGGAGCTCGTGGTGCCGAGGCAGATCGCCATGTACCTGATCCGCGAGTTGACGACGCACTCGTACCCCGAGATCGGTCAGTACTTCTCGGGGCGCGACCACTCGACCGTCATGTACGCCGTCCAGAAGGTTCAGGACGGCATCGATGCGGACGCCGA
>CAZOTV010000042.1:0-5419 GCA_964582795.1 uncultured bacterium | reverse complement strand
GACGAGGTCTCCACAGGCGTTCGAGCCGAACGCGGCACGGAAGCTGGATGCGCAAGAAACCCCGGTGATGACGGGTTCTTCACGCTTCCCTGTGGATAACCTTGCGGAGAGCGTGTGGACAAGCTGTGGAGGGAGTTGTGGAGAATGGCGTCCTGGACGCACTTGTGGAGGTCTGTGGAGGAACCCTCGGCTTATCCACAGCGAAGCCCGAGTTCTCCACAGTGCCGTCCACATGGTGGCGCGCGTGCCCACCGTGGTCCGTGGCGGTTCTCCACAGTTTCCACAGGGCCTACTAGGGAGGGTTCGTTCCATAGGGATGATTGACGAGTCCCCCTCGGCTCTTGCCTACCCGAGTTGGGAACTTGCCGAGAGTGACACATCCAGGGAGAACGTCGACCGTTCGGAACGTCAACCGCGAACTCCGGCCCTCTCGGAAGGTCAGCCTCGAGCACGGGCCGGTTCGAACCGTCGTCCGCGAGCGCGGGTCCGCGTCGTTCGGGTATGCTCGGAAGGCGTGACGGGTACACGAACGTACGGGAGAATGGCATGAAGGTCCACGTTTCGAAGAAGAGCCTCGCAGACACGCTTGCGAACGTCGAACGCATCGTTCCGAGCCGGTCAAGCAACCCGGGGCTGAGCCTTCTTCGGCTCGATCTCTCCTCGGACGGAATCGAACTCAGCGGCAGCAACATGGACATCGACATCCGCGCCCGCTTCGCGGCGGACGTCCAGGGAAGCGGCAGCCACGCCGTCACGGCGCACGTGTTCGGGCAGGTGGTTCGCGCCCTTCCGGGTGATGACGTGGAACTCGAGTTCGGCGAGAACGAACTGAACATCACGTCGGGGACGTACACCACGAGGTTGCAGTTGATGTCGCCTGCCTCGGCGCCGGTGCTCAGTTTCCCCGACCGGCACGAGGGCGCGATCGACGCAGAGGTGTTGGCCCGGGCGTTGTCGGCGGTTCGGTACGCCGCTGCCGTCGCCGACTTCCAGGCCGTGTTCCGCGGCGTGAAGCTCGAACTGAAGGACGGACATACGCGCGCGGTCGCCACCGACGGCTTCCGTCTCGCCTACTACCACACCGACACGAGCACCGGCTTGAACGCCGACCTGATCGTGCCGGGGCGCAGCGTGGACGAACTGTTGCGCGTCCTGCAAGAGGGTGACGTTGCGCTGACGCTGTCCGAGGGTCAGGTGAGCATCCAACACGGACCGTACGCGCTCAACCTCAAGCTGATGGACGGCGCGTTCCCCGACTACGAACGGGTCATCCCGCAGAACTTCCCCGTGAGCATCACGCTGCCGGCGTCTCGGTTGGCCGAAGCCGTGTCGCGCGTCGCACTCATGGCCGACAAGACGGCCAACAACCGCGTCGACCTGTTCATCAAAGACGGCAGTCTCCAGATCACGGCAGAGGGCAGCTTCGGCCGCAGCCAGGAGGCGCTCGAGGTGGCGCAGGAGGGAACCGACTCCGAGATCGCGCTGGCGTACAACGCCAAGTACCTGGTCGACGCGCTGGCGCCGGTGAGCGGCGACGTTCGTTTGCGCTTCTCCGGGTCGAGCGCCGCGCCGAGCGTCGTGAACGACCTGGGGGACGCCAGCTACCTCGCCATGGTCGTTCCGTTGCGTACCGGCTGACCCAACCCGACCGCGGACCGCGGCCAGGAACCGCGTGACGAGCGCGCTGCCGGTCGCGGTGGCCCGCCGAGGAGGACCTCATGACGACCATCGACGACGTCCGCGCCATCGAGCTGCTCGACTCGCGCGGGAACCCAACCGTAGGCGCCATCGTGACCCTCGTGAGTGGTGTGGAAGGAACCGCCGCGGTTCCTTCCGGCGCGTCCACCGGAGCGCACGAGGCCGTGGAGCTACGTGACGGCGGCAGTCGCTTCCTCGGCAAGGGCGTTCAGAAAGCCGTTAGCAACGTGAACGAGCGCATCGCGCCCGAGGTGATCGGCCTCGACGCGCTCGATCAGGCCGGCCTCGATCGCGCGATGATCGAACTCGACGGTACGCCCAACAAGGGCGAGCTCGGCGCCAACGCCCTGCTCGCCGTGTCGCTCGCGGCTGCCCGCGCGGCGGCCTCGACACTGGAGCTTCCGCTCTACCGCTACCTCGGTGGGCCGAACGCCCGCACCCTGCCGGTGCCCTTGATGAACGTGATCAACGGCGGGAAGCACGCCGACAACGCGGTCGACATGCAAGAGTTCATGCTCGCGCCCGTCGGCTTCCGCAGCTTCGAGAGCGCCCTGCGTGCTGGCGTCGAGACCTTCCATCACCTCAAGAAGGTGCTCGCGAGCCGTGGCTACGACACCAACGTAGGCGACGAAGGCGGCTTCGCGCCGGACCTGAAGAGCAACCAGGAAGCGATCGAGGTGCTCATCGCCGCGATCGAGAAGGCCGGCTACACGCCGGGTGACGAGATCGCCATCGCGCTCGATCCGGCCTCGACCGAGTTCTACCAAGACGGTCGCTACCGACTCGCGGCCGAGGGCAAGGAGTTCGACTCCGACGGCATGATCGGCTACTGGGAGGAGTGGCTGTCGAAGTACCCGATCGTGTCGATCGAGGACGGCCTGGCCGAGGACGACTGGGTGGGTTGGGCGCAGCAGACGACCCGCATGGGCGAGCGCGTGCAGCTCGTCGGCGACGATCTCTTCGTCACCAACGTCGACCGCCTGCAGCGCGGCATCGACGAGGGCGTGGCGAACGCCATCCTGGTCAAGGTGAACCAGATCGGCACGCTCACCGAGGCGCTGGACGCCATCGAACTCGCGAAGCGCTACGGCTACCGCAACGTCATCAGCCATCGCAGCGGCGAGACCGAAGACGCGTTCATCGCGGACCTCGCCGTAGCCGTGAACGCCGGGCAGATCAAGACCGGTTCGGCCAGCCGGTCGGACCGCCTCGCGAAGTACAATCGCCTCCTGCGCATCGAGGCCGACCTGGGCAGCGCGGCACGCTACCTGGGTAGGGCGGCATTGACGCGGTGACGACGGAGTCGAAGCCGGCGGACAAGTGGAGAACGAATGCGGTCCGGGCCGATCCCTTGACGACGGACTCGGTTCCGGACGAGACCGCGACAGTGGACGCGCGAACGAAGGATCAGCGATGACCCAGAACGGAACGAGACGGCACCGCCGCACCAAGATCGTCGCCACCGTGGGACCGGCGACGTCGTCGCCGGAGGCGATCGAGCGCTTGCTGCAAGCGGGCGTCAACGTCTTCCGCTTGAACTTCTCGCACGGCTCGCACGACGTACACCGCGAGAGCGCCGGCCACATCCGCACCATCGCCGAGCGCCTGGGCGTCACCGTCGGTATCCTGCAGGACCTCCAGGGCCCGAAGATCCGTGTCGCGCGCTTCGCAGCGGGCGAGGTGACGCTGGAAGACGGCGCTCGCTTCGACCTCACCTGTGGCGACGACAGTCCTGGCGACGCTGGTCGCGTCGGCGTGACGTACGCAGGGCTCTGCAACGACGTGAGCGTCGGCGACACGCTGTTGCTCGACGACGGGCGCCTCGAACTCGAGGTCGTGGCGCTCAAGAACGACACGATCCAGACCGAGGTTCGAGTCGGCGGCGTGTTGAGCAACAACAAGGGCATCAACATCCCCGGCGCGGACCTGAGCGTTCCGGCGCTCACCGACAAGGACGTGCAGGATCTCATCTTCGGGGCCGAGCTCGACGTCGACTGGGTAGCGATGAGCTTCGTGCGCAGCCGTGACGACCTGCTGCTGGCGCGGCACTACTTGGCGCGCGCCGAGTCGCAGGCGAAGCTCATGGCGAAGATCGAGAAGCCGAGCGCGGTGGAGCGCTTCACCGAGATCCTCAAGGAGGTCGACGGGGTGATGGTGGCGCGCGGCGACCTCGGCGTGGAGATGGCGCCGGAGCGCGTGCCGCTGATCCAGAAGGACCTGATCCGCGCCTGCATGGAAGCGGGCAAGCCGGTGATCACCGCCACGCAGATGCTCGAGTCGATGGTGGTGAACGCGACGCCGACGCGCGCCGAGGCCTCGGACGTGGCGAACGCCATCATCGACGGCACCGATGCGGTGATGCTCTCCGCCGAGACGGCGGTGGGGGCGCACCCGATCGAGGCGGTGCAGATGATGGATCGCATCGCTCGGTCGGTGGAGGCGAACGAGAACTACATGCGCGCCATGCGCGAGCACGTGCCGACGCCCGACGCCACCACCGCCGACGCCGTGGCGCTCGGAGCGGTGGAGATGGCGTACAACCTCAACGCGAAGCTGATCGTGACGTTCACATCGAGCGGCTCGACGGCGCAGCGCGTGTCGCGCAACCGCCCCCCGACGCCGGTGCTTGCCATCACCCCGAACGCCCGGGCGCTGCGGCAACTCGCGGTGGTGTGGGGCGTCGTGCAGCACCACAGCGACGACATCCACAACACCGACGAGATGGTGGAGTTCGCCACACGCGCGATCCAGACGACCGGCTTGGCGCAGCCCGGCGACCGCTTCGTGATCACCGCCGGCGTGCCGTTCGGCATGCGGGGCACCACGAACCTGATCCGGGTGGAGCGGTATCGCTGAGAGGTGGGTCGCTGGGGATGGGTCGCTGAGGGCTGGTTGCTGAGGGCGGGTCGCTGAGGACGGGTCGCTGAGGACGGCCCGCCGAGGGCGCGCACGACCAGTGAACGAAGCGAGGGCGCCGCAGGTGGGCGCCCTCGCTGCCGTACGCGCGCTGGCGTACGTGGCCGTTGGTTCGGTTCGCAGGTACCGGCCGGCTCAGGCCTCGACTGGTTCAGGCCTCGTCCGGCGTCACCACGACTTTGAGGCCGATCTCGACCTCGGGGTGGGGACGGTACGGCACGGTGTACTCGCCGACCATCTTGATCGGCTCGGCGAGGATCACCTTGCGACGGTCGATGTCGACGTCGTACGCGGCCTTGAGCGCGTCGGCGATGTCCTTGTTGCCGACGGACCCGTAGATGCGACCCTCGCCCGCCTTGACGCGGATGTCGAGGGTGGCGTCGCCGAGGAGCTCGGCGAGGCGCTCGGCGTCGGACTTCCGCTCCGACAACTGCCGGGCGCGCTGCGCCAGTCGCGCTTGCAGCTCGGCCCGGTTCGATTCCGTTGCCGGCAGCGCGAGACCCTGCGGGACGAGCCAGTTGCGCGCGTACCCGTCCTTGACCTTGACGACGTCGCCAGCCTCACCCAACTTGTCGACGGGTTCGAGCAGGATGACGTTCATTTCCGCACCAGCTTCTCCGTGATCGGGATGATCGCGAGCATGCGCGCGCGCTTGATCGTGGTGGCGAGCCGACGCTGGTGCCTGGCGCACACGCCGGTGCGGCGACGAGGCAGGATCTTGGCGGTATCGGAGATGAACCGCCGCAAGACGCGCCCGTCGTGGTAATCCATGATCTCGTACTCACCCGTGCAGAACGGGCATACG
>CAZOTV010000041.1:5289-23559 GCA_964582795.1 uncultured bacterium | reverse complement strand
CAAGTCGAGCATCTACGTCAACGACGCCGTCGTCATCGGCGACCGCCGCAAGTACTTGGTGGCGCTCCTGGTGCTCGACGAGGACAACGTCACCCACTGGGCCACCGAGCGCCAGTTGGCGTACTCGACCTACTCCGACTTGGCGGCGAACCCCGAGGTGCGGAAGCTGATCGAGGCCGAGGTCGAACGCGTCAACCAGAGCCTCGCGCGCGTCGAGACGATCAAGCGCTTCGCCATCCTTCCCAAGCGCCTTCACCACGAAGACGGCGAGGTCACCGCCACCCTGAAGGTGAAGCGCTCGAGCATCGCCGAGAAGTTCGCCGACGTGATCGAGGGACTCTATGCCTGAGCCGTGGTCGTGGCGCGCCTTGGACCGCCGGTGAAGGGAGACCATGCCTGACGTCGTGATGCCACGTTCCCAAAGGGCCTCCCATGCTGTTCCGTGAGCGCTACGAGGAAGACCTCTGGCTGATCCGCGGCACCCAGGCCTGGGTGGTCGCCGGCTTGGCGTTCGCGGCCGCGCTGGCGCTGCCCCTGTTCGCCAAGGGGTACCTGGTCTACAACGTGTCGCTCTTCTACGTCTACGCGTTGGTGGCGCTCTCGCTGGGGATCCTCGTTGGCCTCACCGGCCAGGTCTCTCTCGGCCACGCCGGCTTCCTTGCCGCGGGAGCGTACGTCCAGGGCGCGCTGGCGAACGAGGGCTGGTCGTTCGTCGCCACGCTGCCGGCCGCCGTGCTGGTCACGGCCGTGCTCGGCGTGATCATCGGTGTTCCGGCCCTGCGGCTCGAAGGTCCGTACCTGGCGATCGCCACCCTCGGCTTCGGCCTGGCCATCCAGCAGATCCTGAACAACTGGCGCTACGTCGGCGCCTCGACCGGCATGCTGGTCGACCGGCCGGTGCTGCTGGGCATCGACTTCTACGGTGACAAGCCGTACTACTACCTGGTGCTTGCGCTGGCGGGGCTGGTGGCGTGGATGGCGTTCAACCTCGAGCGCTCGCATGTCGGCCGCGCGTTCCGCGCGGTGCGCGACGCCGACCTCGCCGCCCAGATGAGCGGTATAGGCCTGGCGCGCTACAAGACGCTCGCGTTCGTGCTGTCGGCCGCCGTGGCGGGGCTGGCTGGCGCGCTGTACGGCCCGCTGGTCGGGTACATCACGCCGGAGAGCTTCAACCTGTTGCTGTCCGTCAAGTTCTTGCTGATGATCATCGTCGGCGGCCTCGGGTTCCTGCCCGGTGCGTTGCTCGGCGCCGGCTTCATCACAGGGCTCGACTTGTTCCTCTCGACGTTCCGGGCGTGGTCACAACTGGTGTTCGGCGCCGTAGTGATCGCCATCATGATGCTCGAACCAGCCGGCCTGTACGGACGCTGGCTGAAGATCAAGCGCTTCTGGAAGACGTGGCCGTTGTGAACGCGTCGCTCGAGAACCTCGTCCAGGTGCTGGTGAGCGGCGCCACGGTCGGCAGCATCTACGCGCTGGTGGCGCTCGGGCTGGTGCTCATGTACCGCACCACGCGCATCCTCAACTTCGCCCACGGCGACCTCGGGGTGGCCGGCACGTTCATCGCCTACACGCTGCTGCACCAGGCGAACCTGCCGTTCGGCGTGGCCTTCGTGCTGGCGCTCGTGGCCGCCGCCGCGATCGGCGCGGTGATCTACTTGGCGCTGGTTCGGCCCGCGAAGAACCAGTCGGAGCTCGGACTGCTCATCCTCACGCTGGGGCTCGCTCTTGCGTTAGGCGGCATCGACGCCCTCGTCTTCGGGAGCGACAACAAGATCGTCCCCACGGTGGTGGCCGACCGGATCCTGCATGTCGGAGGCGTCTCGTTGAGCCTGGTGTCGCTCGCCACCGCCGCGCTCGGCGTGCTGTTGATGGTCGGCCTCTGGGCCCTGCTCACCTTCACCAAGCTCGGCGTGGCCATGCGCGCCGTCGCGCAACGCGAGGACGTCGCCGAGGCGATGGGGCTGCCTGTGCGGCGGGTCCTGCTGGCCACCTGGGCATCCGCCGCGGTGCTGGCCACCTCGGCGGCGCTCCTGTTCGCGCCCACAACGCTGCTGAACCCCAACATGATGCTCGATCCGCTCAGCAAGGGCTTCGTGGCCGCCGTGATCGGGGGCATGAACAGCCTCCCCGGCGCGGTGGTGGGTGGGTACGTGCTCGGGTTGCTCGAACTGCTGGTGGGCATCTACGTGTCGCTCGAGTTCAAGGCGTCGTTCGCGTTCCTGGTCGTCGTCATCGTGCTGGTGCTGCGCCCCCACGGCCTCCTCGGTCGGGCCGACGTGAAGCGCGTCTGAACGGGTGCGTGGTAACGTGAACCGAGTCCAAAAATACGGTGACCTGCAAGCCACAAGAAGCGAAGGGAGCAACATGAAACGCTTTCTCATCGGCATCGCGCTCGCAGCTACCCTCGGCCTGGGCAGCGCCCAAGGCGTCACGGACACCGAGGTCGTGTTCGGGAACTGGGGTCCGCAGTCCGGCCCGGCGGCCGCCTGGGGCTCGGTGACCACCGCCATCGACGCGTACTTCCGCTACATCAACGATCAAGGCGGGATCCACGGTCGTCAGTTGGTACTCCAGAGCCGCGACGACGGCTACGACCCGGCCCGCACCGTGTCCGCCGTGCGCGAGCTCATCGACCGCGAAGGCGTGTTCGCCTTCGTCGGCGGCGTCGGGACCGCCAACGGCCTGGCGGCGCTGCCGCTCATCCAGCGCGCAGGCGTTCCCTGGGTCGGCCCCGCCAGCGGTTCGGAGCAGTTCGCCGAGCAATCGAACGGCCTGGTGTACGCGACCTTCACGGACTACGTGGTGGAAGCCGCGCTCATGACGCGGCACGCGGTTCAGGAACTCGGCAGCAGCAACATCGCGATCTTCTACCAGAACGACGGCTATGGCCAAGCCGGCCTTCGCGGGCTGGAAGAAGAGGTCGCGCGGCTGCAAGAGCAGGGCTACGACGTCACCGTCGGCGACAAGGTCAGCTACGAGCGCGGCACCACGAACCTCGGCGTGCAGGCGCTTCGCCTGCGCGGCTCCGGCGCCAACACCGTGCTGCTCTTCTCCGACCCGACCGCCGCCGCCACGTTGGTCAACGAGTTCCAGCGCCTCGACTTCGCGCCGCAGATGCTGGCCACCGTCACGCTGCTCGACCCCAGCCTGATGGCGCTGCCGGCCATGCAAGGCGCCCTCTTCAGCGTCTTCCTGAGGCTGCCGAGCGTCATCGTCGGCGAGGGCAACGGCGACCCGATCGCCGACCAGCTCTACCAAGACGTCATCGTGGCGTACGCCCCCGAGATCGCGCGCGACCCGTTCCGTGCTCTCGCCGGGATCGCGTTCGCGCAGCCTGCCGTGGAAGCGCTGAAGGCGGCCGGGCCCGACCTCACGCGGGAGAGCTTCATCGCCGCGCTGCAGGCCATAGACGGGTACTCCGAAGGCCTTTACAACGACATCAGCTTCGCGGGAACCTACAAGGGCAACAACAGCGTGATGCTGCTGCAGGTCACGCCGCAAGGTCTGCGCCCGGTGTCCGGCTGGCTGACGCTCTGACCTGAAAGGAGTTCCTGGGGAGCGGGGTGAACGCGCCTCGCTCCCCATCACATCGACCGTGCCGCCCCTCCTCGAGCTCGAGCACGTCACCCTCTCCTTCCGTGGCCTCACCGCGTTGTCATCGGTGAGCTTCGCCCTCGACGAAGGCGAGGTCGCGGCGCTCATCGGCCCCAACGGCGCCGGTAAGACCAGCCTCTACAACGTCATCTGCGGCTTCTACCGACCGCAGCGCGGCGCCGTGCGCTGGCGCGGCCGGGACGTCACCGGCACGCCGCCGCACATGGTGGCGCGGCTCGGGATCGGCCGTAGCTTCCAGAACATCGAGCTGTTCAAGAACCTGACCTGCCTCGAGAACCTGCTCCTCGGAAGGCACCTGCACGTGCGCGCCAACCTCTTCGGCGCCATGTTCGCCACCAGAGGCTGGGCGCGCGACGAGGTTTCCCAACGCCGCCGCGCCGAGGAGCTGATGGACCTGCTCGATCTCCAGGCGTACCGCGATCAGCGCGTCGGGGCGCTCCCGTACGGCGTCCAGAAGCTGATCGAGGTGGCGCGCGCCCTGGCCGCCGAACCCACCCTGCTCCTACTCGACGAGCCCACCGCAGGCATGACCGTCGAGGAGAAAGACGACATGATGGTCACGCTGTTGCGCCTCCGCAAGGAGCTCAACCTGACGATGCTGGTGGTCGAACACGACCTGCGCGTCGTCAGTCGCTTGGCCGACCGCGTCCTGGTGCTCGACCACGGCACGCTCATCGCCGATGGTTCGCCGTGGGAGGTTCAGGATCACCCCGAGGTGATCCGGGCCTACCTTGGCGGTTCGAAGTTGGCGGCGGGCGAGTCGGGCGCCGCGGGCGCGCTCGGCGCCGAGACCACGGCGGCCGACGCCGCCCCACCCGAAGGGGCCGCGCGATGAGCGAGGCCGCGAGCCGCGCGACGAACGCGGCGCCGAGTGGGGCCGCCGACCGCGCGATGAGCGCGGCGCCATCTACCCTGCTCGAGCTCCGCACCGTGGAGAGCGGCTACTCCCGCCAGCTACGGGTGCTCAAAGGCGTGTCGTTACGGGTCGAGGCCGGCACGTGTGTCGCAGTGCTCGGCTCGAACGGCGCAGGCAAGAGCACCATGCTCAAGACCGTCATGGGGCTCATCGACGACGAGCCCCGCAAGGGCTCGGTCTGGGTGATGGGGCACGAGATGACGCACGCCGCCACCGAGCGCATCTCCCAGGCGGGCATCGCCTACGTGGTCGAGGATCGCGGGATGTTCCCGGACCTGAGCGTAGCGGAGAGCCTCAAGCTGGGCGCCTATCACCGCTCCGATCGCCTCGAGATCCAAACCGATCTGGAGCGGATGTTCACGCTCTTCCCGCGCTTGGCGGAACGTCAGCGACAAGACTCCGGCACGTTGTCAGGGGGCGAGCAGCAGATGCTCGCGATCGCCAGGGCGCTGATGAGCCGCCCAAGACTGTTGATGCTCGACGAGCCCAGCCTTGGCCTGGCCCCGATGCTGGTCGAGGAGATCTTCCACGTCATCCGATCGCTCAACCGCGAAGGCCTGGGAGGGGCAGGCATGGGCATCCTGCTGGTGGAGCAGAACGCCAACCAGGCGCTGTCCATCGCCGACTACGGTTACGTGCTGGAAGGCGGTCGCTTCGTGCTGCAAGGCACGGCCGACGACCTGCGCGAGAACCCCAACGTTCAGGAGTTCTACCTCGGCGTCCACGCGCAGCAAGACGAGACGCGTCTGCACGTGCGCCGGCGCCGGCGTCGCTGGAACTGAAGCGCCCCCCAAACGATGCCAGCCCCCGCCAGGCGCCCGGAAACCCGGGGCCCGGCGAGGGCCGTGCGTGTGTACGCTATTGCGCCGTTACCGGCTCAGTAGCGACCGCCGGCAGCCGGGGTCGTGACGACCACGTTGGCCGCCTGCAGACCCTTCTTGCCCTGCTCGACGTCGAAGGAGACCTCGTCGCCCTCGTTGAGGTTGCGGAAGCCCGCGCCCTGGATGGCGGAGAAGTGCACGAACACGTCCGGCTGGCCGCCGCCCTGTTCGATGAAGCCGAAGCCCTTCTCGCTGCTGAACCACTTGACCTTGCCTGTTGCCATGTTTCCTGATCCCTACTTGCCCGGAGTCATCGCTACCGGACACTTGATTTCGAGCCCGTAGGCCCGTGTTCGGAAACTCCCCTCGGGTTGTCTCGGAACGGGAAGAGTCTACGCGCTGGAGGCGAAAAATGCAAGTGACGGCAGGCACTGACGAGGCCGTATGCTGCGTGCGTGAACGCTCCGTGAACCGTGCCTCACGCCACGAACGGCCCGACTGGGAGGCCCCCTCGGGTTCAGGACCAGACCCGCGCGGACTCGAGACCATGCGTTTCGAACCCCGCAGCGGCGTGTTGCGCCTCGAGGCGCACATCGCCCGGCTTGCCCGCTCCTGTGCCTACCTTGGTCACGCGTTCTCTCCTTCCGAGGCTCGCGCGGCCTTGGCCCTGGCCTGCAAGGGCAGGAGCGCCGCCTGCAGGGTCCGGCTTCAGGTGGAACCGGACGGGCGCGCGCGCATCGACGTCACGCCGCTCGAGGAAGCTGAACCACCGACGTACCTGCCGCCGCCACACCCGCCGCTCCCCGAGCCGCCCATGGGCGAGGTCGCTCTGGCGATCGAACGCGTCGATGAGCGATGGCCTCTGCTCCGCCACAAGACGACCGCCCGGACGCTCTACGATGCTGCTTCCCGCGTCGCCCGGGCATCGGGCCTTCTCGACGTGTTGTTCCTGAACCGCCGCGGCGAACTTGCCGACGGCGCCATCTCGACGGTGTTCTTCGCCACCGCGGACGGCTGGTTCACCCCGCCGCTCCGTAGCGGGGCGCTGCCGGGGGTGTTGCGCGGTGAGATCCTGGCGTCGGGGCTCGCGACCGAGCGCGTCTTGTACCTCGACGACCTCGACCGCGCCTCGGCCGTCTTCCTGGGCAGCGCGCTGCGTGGGCTGCGGCGCGTGCGTGTCGCCGCGGCGCCGCTGGTGGTCGCGGCCGCGCTTCGAGCGGAGGCGCCAGGAACGGAAGCAGCAGATTCGGAAGGGCCAGACTCGGAAGCGTCCGTGAACGGAAGCGCCAAGAACGGAGCCCCGCGCGACGACGCGCGCTGAGGCAGGAGCGGTACACTCCGACGAGTGGTGACCAAGCCCGCCCCCACGACCCCCACGACGCTCACGCCGCCGACACCTGCCACCTCGGCGGACCCGGCGCGGCAGGCAGCGGAGAAGACGGCCGGCTCGCCGCGCGCGCCGTACGTCGACTACGAAGGCGAGATGCGCATCCACCGCAACCCCGCGCTGCGGTGGGTGTTCATCGCTGCGGGCATGGCCGCGATCGGCCTGGGCACCCTCGGCTACTTCCTGCCTGGCTTGCCAGGGACGGTGTTCTTCCTGATCGCCGCGTGGTTCTTCGCGCAATCGAGTCCGCGCTTCTACAACTGGCTGATGAACCACCGGCTCTTCGGCCCGCTCATCCGCGACTACCGCGCCGGCAAGGGCATCCCGTTGTGGGTGAAGGTGTACGCGCCGGTGATGATCGTGCTGTTCTCGAGCGCCAGCGCCGCCTACCTCGGCTGGGTGCGCGGCAAGGTCTGGATCGCGGTGCTGGTGCTGCTGGTCGCCGCGTACGGCGTGGTGTACGTGTTGCGCGTGCCCACCAAAGAGCGGACGCCGCGCCCCGTCGAGTAGACCTGCGGGCACGGCGCCACTTGCGATCCGACTCCCCGCGCGCGCGGAGTGCGTGAGGCGGTGTCGCGATCGTCGCCGCGTTCGACGCCACCGACTCCGCGCGCGGAGTGCGTCCAGCTCAACTCTCGAGCGTCGCCTCCACCGAGATCTCCAGCGACGACAGCGCCCGCGACACGGGGCAGCCGGCCTTCGCTTCGCGCACGTGCTCCTGGAACGTAGCCTCGTCGATCCCAGGAACCTTGGCGCGCGTGACCAGATGGCTCTTGGTGATGGTCATGCCGGCGTCGGTGCGTTCCATCGTGATCGCCGCCTCGGTGTCGATGCTGGCGGGCGGGAACCCCGCGGTGGTGAGGCGGCCGGACAGCGCCATCGAGAAGCAGCCGGCGTGGGCGGCAGCGATGAGCTCTTCCGGGTTGGTGCCGGTTTCCGGGCTGGCGCCGCGCTCGAAGCGCGACACGAAGGTGAACGCACCCTGGTACGCCCCACTGGCAAGGCTCATCGATCCCTTGCCTTCCTTGAGCGTGCCGTCCCAACGTGCGTTGGCCTTGGTGATGGGCATCGTTATCGTTCCTCCCTCGGGGCGGTGGCCCCACCCGATTGTGACACCGGGAACCGGAGTTGAAGTCGCGAAGGAACGAAGTCGCGAAGGAACGAAGGCGCGACGGAACGAAGGCGTTGGACCACCGGAAGCTGGACGAAGCCGCGCGAGACCGCAACCGCGGGGCCAACCACGCACATGCGCCTCCGGCGTGCGGCCCTCACGCCGCGGTTCACTCCCCGCCGAGTAGGCCCTCCGGGTCGCCGTACCCTTCCAGGTAGCCGCGCGCCTGGCGATGGAACATGCGGGCGTAGATCCCATTGAGGTCGAGCAGCGCGTCGTGCGACCCGCGCTCGACGATGCGCCCGTCATCCAGCACCAGGATCTCGTTCGCCATGCGCACCGTGCTGAAGCGGTGCGACACGATCACCGCGATGCGGTCGCGGGCGTACGCGCGCAGCGTCTCGATGACCTCGAACTCGGCATCGGCGTCGAGCGCGGAGGTCGGTTCGTCGAACATCATCACCGACCCGCCGCGGAAGTAGAGGCGAGCGAGCGCGATGCGTTGCCATTGCCCGCCCGAGAGCTGCCTGCCGCCCTCGAACCAGCGCCCGAGCATGTTGTCGATCCCGTCGGGAAGAGCCTCGACGAACTCGCTCGCGCCTGCCAGCCGCAAGGCGGCGCGGATGGCGTCGTCGTCGTCGATGGCGTCGATGCGCCCGAGCGCCACGTTCTCGCGGACGCTGAACTGATACTGCCCGAAGTCTTGGAACACCGTGCTCATCTCGGCTCGCAGCGTCGAAGGGCGGAAGCGAGCAGCATCCTGGCCGTTCACCAGGATGGCGCCGCGCGTGGGTCGGTAGGTGCCGGTCATCAGCTTGACGATGGTCGACTTCCCGGCTCCGTTCGCCCCCACCAGCGCCAGCGTGGTGCCGCGCTCCACCCGGAACGACACGTCATGCAGCACGTCGTTGTCTGTCAGCGGGTAGCGGAAGGACACGCCTCGGAACTCGATCGACTCGATCTTCTCGCTCCACGTTTCGCCTGCGTCGTGATCGACGCTGGGAAGCTCCAGGAACTCGAACAGGTTGCGCATGTACAACAGGTTCTGGTACACGCCGGTGAAGCCCGACAGCAGGTTCGCGAACTGCTGCTGCAGCTGGCCGATGCCTTGGATGTACAGACCGAAGTCGCCCACCGTCAGTGCGCCTGCTGCGGCGCGCCGCAGCACCAGTAAGGTGGCGGCGCCGATCATGCCGGTCGACGCCAGCGACGCCAGCAGCCCCCAGCCGCTGCGGCGCCGGATTAACGACTCGAGCTGAGCCCGGAACCGCAGGTAGGTCGCTTGCCACCGCTCCATCAGCCACTCCTGGAAGCCGAACAGGCGGATCTCTTTCACCACCTGATCGTTCGTCATGAGCGCTCCGAGGTAGTTCTGCTGGCGCGCGTCGGCGGCCTGACGCCGGATCATGCGGTACCCCTCGGTGCCGAAGCGCGTGGAGACCCAGACGTTCGGAACCGACGCCACCAACACCAGCGGCACCACCGCCCAGCCGAGCTGGATCATCAACGCGCTCACCGATCCGAGCGTCAGCAGCGACTGCACCAGCGTGACGATCTGCGTGAACACGCCCAGCGGGCGGCTGCCCACCTCTCGGTAGGCGTTCTGCAGCGCGTCGTAGCTCTTCGGGTCTTCGAACTGGGCAAGTTCCAGTGCTCCGGCCTTGTTCAGGATGCGACGGCTGATGCGGTTCTGCAGGGCGTCGCCGAGCAGTTCGCGCGTGGCGTTCTGGATCGTGCCGACGGCGCCACCGAGCGCGGTGATGCCCACCTGCAGCAAGAGCAGGCCGAGCATGTGCCGCAGCGCCTCGGCGGGCGTGCCCAACGCACCGCTGATGGCCTCGGCCACCGCGTCGAGCAGGAGCTTGGCCACCCACATGCTAGCGGCCGGCTGCAGCGCCTGCACCAGCGAGAGCAGCGCGACGGTGACCGTGCGGCGTGGGTTCGCGTTCCACACCAGCGCCAGCGTGGCGCCCAGGTCGCGGGCGTGCACGCGCCACGACACCGGCGCAGGGGGCGGTTGCCGTGGCGAGCGCGGTGGCCTCATGGCGACGTCATCCGCCCGCAGGCAGGAAGTCGATGGCGGAAGCGTCGCTGACGGGCCGGTAGCCGATCCGCTGGTAGATCGCGTTCGACGTCGGGTTCGCCAGGTCGGTGAAGAGGAAGCAGAAGCGTCTGCCTTCGTCGAGGAGCAGCTGGGTGACGGCAGCGACGAGGGCGGTCGCGTAGCCGTGGCGGCGCAACTCGGGTGGCGTGTAGACAGGACCGATGCGGATCCCGTTCGGCGTCGGTCCGGTGGCGCCTGTGATGCTCACCGCGCCGCCCGCTCCGACGCCGCCCTCGGCACCGGCCTCGGAGCCGACTTCGACGCCGGCTCGCTCCCATGCCCACATCCGACGTGTGGGCGACGTCATGAAGCGCTCGACTTGCACGTTCGAGTCGAGCGGTTCACCCGGCAGGGCCTCTGCCATGAACGCCGTCAACCACCGCCTGATCAGCTCGCGTTCGTGCGAGGCGACCGGACGCATGCGACCCGCGACGGCCGGCACCGGCTCGACGCGGTCGCAGCGATAGATGCGCTCCGCCATGGCGGTGCGCCAGACCTGGGGGTGTCGCGCGCACCATCTTCTCGCCACACCCTCGGCGACGCTCACGTCGCCGACGACGCCTGGCACGTCCGCGTCCAGCACCCTAACGAGCGCATCGAGCGCGACGCCGGGTTCGATGCCCTCGGCCACATGCGACACGACCAGCCGGTGTGGCGGCGTCCGCAACGCCACAAGCGCCGTCTCGCCTTCCACGTCGACGGTCGCGAGGAACGGGTTCCGCCATTCGCCCGCTGCCAGGCTGGACAGGATGCCGAGCGCGAGGCAGTGTTCCGCCTCGCGCCGCATCAGGTACGGCTCGGCGACCGCGCGGAAACCGTCAACGGAGTCGTATCGGCGTACCAGCACGTGCTCGCCCATGGTGGAGCGATCATACGTTCGGAGCACGTTCGGCCTCCCGCAAGCGGCTGAGCTCTCGCCGCGTTCGAGCGAGACGTGGCGAACGAGGAGGACGCGGCCCGCTCGAGCGACCCGTTCGAGCACTGCGTGCTACTGGTGCGCCACGGTCGGCGCGGGATCTTCCGCCTGGTCGAGTGGCCCGCTGAGGCTCTCAGTGGTGGTGGGCGTGCTCCAGTTCGCCCTCGCGCAACGCGAGCCGCCCGCCGCGGAACATGACGGCCGCGAGCGCCGTCGTGATGGGAACGCCCAAGATCAGCCCGATGGAACCGACCAGCGTGTGCACCACCTCGGCGGCGACCTGCTCGATGTTGAGCGCGCGGCCCCAGGCGTAGTCCCCCACGCTCAGCAGCACGAGCAGCGGCAATCCGGCGCCGACGTAGGCCAGCACCAGGGTGTTCACCAACGAGCCGATGTGGTCGAGACCGACGTTCATGCCGCGCCGGTAGAGCTCGCTCCACGGGAAGCTCGGGTTCACGTGGGCGAGTTCGCGGACCACGCTGGCCTGCACGATGGTGATGTCGGTGAGTGCCCCCAACGCGCCGACGAGCAGGCCGGCAAGTAGCAGGCCGCGCAAGTCTACTTGCGCCGCGGAGAAGGTGATGAGCATGGCCTCCTCGCTCCCGAAGCCGGTCAGGTGCGCCAGGCGGGTGAACAGCACGCCCAACGCCATCGTCGCCACCACTGCCGCCAACGTGCCGGCCAACGCTGCGGTGGTCGACCAGTTCAGCCCGTGCACGAAGTAGATGGCCAGCACCAGGATGCCGCCGACGCCGAGGAGCGTCACCAGCATCGGGTTCCAGCCGTCCAGGATGCGCGGCACGATGAAGCTCACGATGATGGCCAGGCTGACACCGGTGGCGACGAAGGCGCGCAGACCCTTGAGCCGCGCGACCGCCACGCTCACCAGCAGGAACAGACCGACCAGCAGGTAGAGCGCGGGACGCCGGATCCAGTCCACCACCACGTACTCGCGCACCGTGCCGCCGGGCGTGGGGGCGTAGTAGAGCTCCACCCGGTCTCCGACGCGGTAGGCGTCTACCCTCGTGGCGCCCAGGTCTTCGGTGGAGGGAACGACGGCGTTGACGAGTGAACCGTCGGCGAGGCGCACGAGCGCCATGCCTCCTGCGCCGATCGGCGCGCCGCGGCTGGCGGGCGTCAGCTCGAGGATGCGACCCTCGACGTAGCCCACGTCGGGTACGCCGTTAGTGGGGGGCGAGGTAGGGGCGTCCTGGGCGCGGCCGGCCGTACCGAGCGCGAGGAGCAGGAACAAGAACACGAGTTCGAACCAGGATCGCGCTGCGCGAAGTCCGTTCATGGCGCCATCGAACCATGCCCGACGGCCCCCGCGCCCTCTCGAGGCTCTCACCGCACCCTCCCCGAGCGCGGGAGCGCTGCTTCCGGCGAGGCCGAGTCGCTTGACACACCTGGACGCGCAACGTAGACTCATCCATTCGTTGAGTAATCACTCAACGTCGGACGCGACCATCATGACCACGAGCGACCCTTCCCCCACCCGCAGCGCCAAGGCGGAAGCCCGTCGCCAGCAGATCCTCGAGGCGGCACGGGTCCTGTTCGCCCGCCACGGCTACGACGCCACCTCCACCAAGCGCATCGCGCAGGAGGTGGGCGTTACCGAAGGGCTGATCTTCCACTACTTCCCCACAAAAGCCGAACTGCTACGCGCCGTCGCGCGCGAACGCAGGACGTTCATGGGCGAGGTGCAGGCGCTGTTGGCGGAAGCCGCCGACCGTCCCGCCCGAGACGTGCTCGGCACGATCGTGCTGGGCTGGGTCGAGGCGATCCACCGCCAGTCCGACCTGGTGCTCATGCTGCTGATCGAATCGCAGACGCATCCCGAGCTCGATGGCGTGTTCCAAGCGTTGGTGGGCGACACCGTGGGCGCCCTCTCGGGCTACCTCGACTCGCGTGTCAGGGCCGGCGAACTGCGCGACGACCTCCCGGTCGACACCAGCGCGATGATGTTCTTCTCGTCGCTGATGATGTTCTTCCTCATGCACCGCGACCTGCCCGAGCAGGCCTGGCACGCACGCGCACGCGCGTTCACGGCCGAGCTGCTCGACGCGTGGTTGCGCGGCGCCACCACTACGCCCGAGTAGCAGCACCCGAGGAGCAGCGCCCGAGGAGCAGGCCAGAACCGGCCGACCACGCCCTGCCCACCCCACCTACCCGCCCGACCGACCACCCTGCCCCACCGCCCGACCGACCACCCGAGAGGAGACGATCTGGAACCCACCGACCCGCTTGCCTCGCATATTGAGTATGTACTCACTCACTCTTCCTCGCGCTCTCCCGAAGGGCTCCCCATGATCGAACCACCGCCCCTACCGGTCGCAGCATGAATCGCCTGGCGACCTTCGTCCTGAACCACAGCCGGCTCGTCATCGCGCTGTTCGCCGTCGCGACCGTCGGCTTCCTCCTCAGCGCCAGGCAGGTGACCACCAACAACGCCACCGACGCCCTCTACCCCGACCACTCGGTCGTGGCGGACCTCGACGACCAGATCCAGCGCACCTTCGGACAACACGATCGCCTGCTGGTGGTGGTGGAGGGGAACATCTACACGCCCGAAGCGTTCGAGCGCATCCGCGGGCTCACGCGCGACCTCGCAACGGTCGACGGCGCCGTGGACGTCACCTCGATCGCCACCGCCAAGCGTCTGGAAGACGACGACGGTTTCCTTATCGTCGACGACCTGGTTCCGGCGGGCACACCAGACGAAGCCGCCGTCGCCACCGCTCGCGCGTACCTCGAGACCTCACCGATGTACCAGAACGCCACCCTCGTCACCCGCGACGGGCGCTACGCCAGTCTGGTCGTCGAGCTCGAGGACGGCATCGACGCCGCCGCCTTCGCCGCCGACGTCGACCGCGTCGTGAACGATGGCTGGGAGGGACCGTACGCGTTGGCTGGCCAGGCGTTCACCAGCAAGGAGCTGCAAGCCATCATCGGGCGCGACCTCCCCGTCCTCGGAGCGACCGCGCTGGCCATCATCCTGCTCCTTCTGTTCCTGAACTTCCGCACGTGGCATGGCACGCTTCTTCCGTTCGTGCAGATCTTCCTCGGCGTGATCTGGGGCATGGGGTCGTTCCACCTGCTCGGTCACGAGCTCATGGCGTTGACCGTCATCGGGCCCATCGCCGTGATGGCGGTCGGCAGCTCGTTCTCGCTGCATCTGTTGGGCCGCTTCTACTACGAGCTCGCGCACCGTCGCGACTGGCAGACCAGCAAACGCGACGCCATCCGCGCCATGGTCGAGGAAACCGGCCTGGGCGTGACGATCTCCGGGCTGGCCATCGCGGCGGCGATGAGCACGTTCTTGTTGTCGGACTTGGCGATGGTGCGCGGCCTCGGCCTGGTGGCGGCCCTCGGGGTGCTGTCGGCGCTGCTGGCCTCGATGCTGCTGCTGCCCGCCCTGCTGAACGTATTGCCCGCGCCGCGCCGCGTCGGCGACCCCGAGAGCCCCGGCGCCATCGGTGGGTTCCTGCGACACCTGGCCGGCTGGGTGACGCGGCGCCGCGTGGCCGTGCTGGCGGGCTCCGCCTTGATCGTGGCGATCGGCGTGCTAGGCGCCACCCGCATCGTTCCGAACACCTCGATCCTGGCGTTCTTCCCGGAGTCCGGCCCGACCCGCACCAGCGTCGCCACGGTCGAGAAGGTGGTAGGCGGCTCGTCGGTCATCACCGCGTGGGTCGAAGGCGACATGACCGACCCGCAGGTGCTGGCGGCGCTCGAACGCTTCCAGGCAGGCGCCTCCGGCCTCGAAGGCGTCGGTCCTAGCCAATCGATCGCCAACGTGCTGCGCGCGCTCCACGTCACGCTCACGGGCGAGGACGCGCTGCCGCCGACGCAGCAGGCGGTGGCGCAGGAACTCCTGCTCTACCAGTCCTCCGGCGACGTCAGCGACCTCACCCGTTTCGTCACCCTCGATTACCAGCAAGGGTTGGTGACGATGTCGGCGGAGTCGATGTCGACGACGCGCATCGCCGCACTCGAGGGCGAGCTGGAAGCGGTGGCCGCGGCGAGCTTCGGCGACCTCGCCAGCGTGCGGTTCGCGGGCCAGCCGCTGCTCGAGCTCGAGATCGAGCGCGCCATGCGCCACGACTTCCTGATCAGCCTCACGCTCGCCATCGCGCTCGTGATCGTCATCGACAGCTTCGTCCGCTCGTTCCGCGCCGCCGCCGTGACGATCCTGGCGTTGCTCGCCACCGTCGCACTGCAGTACGGCCTGCTCGGTTGGGCGGGCATCCCCTTGAACCTCGCCACCATGCTGATGGGCGCGCTCGCCATCGGCGTGGGCGACTACGCCATCCACCTGACGGTGCGGTACATGGAGGAGCGCCGCAACGGGCTCGACCCCGAAGCCGCCATCGACCACGCCCTGTACACCTCCGGTCGCCAGATCGTGTTCACCGCGCTCACCCTCGGCGGCGGCTTCGCCGCCTTGATCTTCGCCAACTTCGTGCCGGTCGCCACCCTCGGCAGCCTCATGGTGCTGACGGTCGGCCTCGTCGGCATCGCCACCCTCACGCTTCTTCCCGCCGCCGCGCTGACCGTGCTGCGCGACCCTCAGGCCCGCTTCCGACGTACCCAGGAGGTACCCGCCCATGCCGATTGACCGCGTCACCACCGACCTTGCGCCCACCGTGCCGCGCACGAACACCCCGGAGTCGCCCACCACCGATTCACACGCCAACCACCGCCGATCCACGGCCCCCTTCCTCGTCGTGGCCGTCAGCGCGTTGCTGGCGTTCGCCGGCACGGCCTTGGCCCAGCAGTACGCCACCGCCGACGCGTTGATGGCGGCCGTCGAAGCGCGCCCCGAACCGGCCACCACCCAAGCCACGCTGCGCATGACGATCGCCACCGCGTCGGGGCAGAGCCTTACGCGCGAGATGCGGATGTGGAGCGCGGGCGACACCCACCGCGTCATCAAGTTCACCGCACCCGCCGACATCGCCGGCTCGGGGTTCCTGTCGATCGACACCGACGACAGCGATGAGACGCTCATCTACCTTCCGGCGCTCGACCGCGTGCGCCGCATCGCCGGCGGTCAGAAGGGTGACGCCTTCTTCGGCTCCGACTTCGCCTACGAGGACATCTCCGGCGTCGACCCCGACGACTACACTCACACGCTGCTCGAGACGCGCAGCGCCGATGGTGCAGGAGACGCCGATCCGCAGTGGGTCTACGTGGTCGAGGCGGTTCCTACGCCGGAGAGCGGATCGAGCTACGAGCGGCTGGTGCTCGAGGTGCCGGAAGCCACGTTGGTGCCCGAGCGGGTGACGTACTACGTGGGCGGCGAAGCCGTGAAGGTGCTGACCGTGGCGAACGTCGTCGAGGTCGACGGGTACCTGGTTGCGGCCGAACGTCGCATGGAGAGCCTGGCGGGCGGCGAGGTCGTCACGTACACCACCATCGAGCAGACCGAGGTGGTCCTCGACGAGCCCATCCCCGACGACGTGTTCGGCGAACGCTTCCTGAGGCGCTGAGGTGCGACGCCCCACGCGCATCCCACCGAGGTTCGTGCGCGCCGGACTCGGCGCCTGGTTCCTTGCCGTCATCCTGCCGCTGGCGTCCGCGCAGCTCGACGTCGACTTCGGGGGCAGCGCGACGGCCGAGTTCGGCGTGGCCATCGACGGCAGCCTGCCCGTCGCCGCCGCCGAGCTCGAGCTGCGCATAGACGGAGAGGTCGGCACTGGGTTCTTCCCCGACGCCACCTTCACCGCTTCCCTGCTCACAGGCTATGACGCCGCCACCGGCGCGGCGAGCGTCCGCCTCGGCGACGCCTACGGCACGCTCTACCTCGGCGACCTGGACCTGAGCGTCGGACAACAGAAGGTGTTCTGGGGCTCGACCGACGCCGTGAACCCGGTCGACGTCCTCAACCCGCGCGACATGACGCTGCCGCTCGCGTCCGAGAAGGTCGCCGTGCCCATGCTCCGGGCGGTGTACCACCTCGATGACGTGCTGCGCCTCGAGGCGGTGGCGGTGCCGGCGTTCACGCCGTCGACCCCACCGGCGGAGGCGTGGCGTACGGCTCCGAGCACGCAACCGCAGTTGCCGCCGGGCGTGACCATCGTCGGACGGCGGGCTCCGGACGAGCGCAGGCCGGAAGCGGAGTTGGAGAACGTCACCTTCGGAGGACGCGCCACCGCCCGTTTCGACGGGTTCGACGCCAGCGTGATCTACGTGCGCGGATTCCGGCACCTGCCGACGATGGAGACGACCCTAGTGCCGACCGAGACGCCGGGCGCCTTCGCGGTGCAACCGGTGCTGCGCTACGACCGCGTACATGTGGTGGGCACCGACTTCTCCGGCACGCTCGGCCCGGTCGTGGTGCGGGGCGAAGCGGCGTACACCTTCACCGAAGACCCGAACGGTCAAGACCCGGCCATCGGCAACCCGAGCCTGCAAGCGGTGCTCGGCGCCGAGTACGCCATCCCGTCCGGCCCACGCGCCGTGGTGCAGGCGATCTACGACTGGCGCAAGGGCGAAGCGGGGAACGACGACGAGCAGGCGCTCAAGGCCATGACGGCGCTGTCGTACCAGGCGGACGCGCGCACGCAGCTCGAACTCGCCTGGATGCAGAGCTTCGACGGCAGCGGCGCCGTGGTTCCGCGCGCCACCTACACCTTCGCGGAAGGCGTCACGGGGGAAGCGTCGGCGTACGTCTTCTACGGGGCCGCCGGCACCGAGTTCGGGGGGTGGAAGGAGAACGCGCAGCTGCGGCTGGGGGTGGCGTACGGGTTCTAGCTACCGCCCCTCCTGCCACCACCGCAGCTGATCGCGTAGGGTCAACAGGGTCCAGATCGAACCAAGGGAGAACCGCTCCTCCTGACCGATGGCCAAGGTATAAGGACCGGCCCGGCCCTCGAGCTCGCGCACCGTGACGGTGCACGGCTCGGCGGTCGGGCCGACCACGTCCACCACCCGGTAGCGCATCGACATGCGCGAGAACGATTCGTAGAAGGGCGTGTCCGCCAGGCGCAATGCGCGAACCTCGCCGGCGCACGTCCACGTCGCGCGCAGCTCGAGGCTCCTGCCGAGTTCGTCGTCCAGCACCAGGAGTTGCAGCGGGACCTGGCGCTCGATGGGGTCGATGACGAAGACGTGCTCGCCGGCCGGGGGGAGGCGCAGGTAGATGGCCTGCGAGACCGTTGGACGGTGCACGGCGAAGGGCCCCTCGCCGGTTGGGAAGCTGGGATCGTGGGCGAAGGAAGCGGACGCGATGAGCGCGCCGATGAGCACGACCGGGAGGGTGACCCGGCGCCGGTTCTTCTGCATACTTCACGCTACGGCGGGGCAAGCGACGGGGACCGCAGCCGGCGCCACGGTCGGCTCGGGCCCGGACCTGCGTCACGGCCGTAGCGGGGCAGGACCTGCGCCAAGCTCGT
>CAZOTV010000041.1:1497-5189 GCA_964582795.1 uncultured bacterium | reverse complement strand
GCGTGCCCCGACCTGCGGTGCGGCGTAGCCTGGCGAAGCGACCGCCGGCCTCAGGCGTCTACCATGGCCTCGAACTCCGAGGAGGCCGGCGTGAACCACATGCACGATCAAGGCGACATCGGCATCCAGGTCCGCATCGATGCTGGCGACAAGGTGCTGGACGGGGAGCTCGTGGCGCCGCGCGCGGCGCGCGGCGTGGTGGTCTTCGCCCACGGCAGCGGCTCGAGCCGCTTCAGCCCCCGGAACCGGGCCGTCGCCCAGGTGCTGCAGCGCGGCGGTCTGGCGACGCTGTTGTTCGACCTCCTGACCGAGGTGGAGGCCGAAGCCGACGAGCGTACGGCCGCGCTACGGTTCGACATCGCGCTTCTCTCGCGCCGGCTCGCAGGCGCCGTGCGCTGGCTCGCGGCAGAACCACGCTGGGGCGCGCTCCGCATCGGCTTGTTCGGCGCCAGCACCGGCGCGGCCGCGGCGCTGGTCGCCGCGGCAGAACTGCCGCGGCAGGTGCGCGCCGTCGTGTCGCGTGGCGGTCGGCCGGATCTCGCGACCGACGCGTTGGCGCGCGTGCGCGCGCCGACCCTGTTGCTGGTGGGCGAACGCGACGACATGGTGCTCGACCTGAACCGCGTCGCTGCCGACCGCATGACATGCCACCGCGAATTGGTCGTGGTTCCCCGCGCGACGCATCTGTTCGAGGAACCAGGCACGCTCCAGCAGGTGGCCGAGCAGGCACGGGACTGGTTCCTGAAGTACCTCGCGCCGGAAGCGCCTACCCGCGGCGGGTAACGAAGCGTAGGCAGTCGTCAACGCGATCGGGTCGTCTAGGGTCGCGACGCGTGACCCCCCGGATGGGGCCCGAGCACGCTGCTCATCGGCGAGCGCCCAGCCACCCGCCATCGAGATCGCGCGCCAAGCGCAGCACGTCGTTCCTACGACCGGAGTAGGCAGGCCTCTCGAAGCCGACGCGCTGCAGCATCTCGCGCACGTACCGGTCGGTGGCGAGCCCGTCGACGTAAGGTCCGACCGTCGCCGCCATCACCAGGTCGGCCAAGTCGCTGTCCTGCGGGTCACGCCCCTGGGCGCGCACGCGGTCCAGGCTGCGGAACGCCAGCATGCGCGACATCAGGCGCGCGAACGGAAGGACGCGCGCCACGCTCGGCGGCAGCCCCAGGCGCCGGCCGATCTCCTCGCGGAACAGGAGGGCTCGCTCGAAGAAGCCGCCGCCGTGCGGCTCGTGCTCGATGCCCGCCAACTCACCGAGGTCGGCCGCGATCTCCCAGCCGCCCGCGTCGGAGAGCAACTCCGAGCGGACCTGGCGGTCCGAGCGCACCTGGCGGTCCGAGCGCACCCGGCGGTCCGAGCGCACCGGCCGGTCGGTGCGGACCTCGCGGTCCGAGCGCACCAGCAGGTCCGAGCGCACCAGCCAACCACCGCGCGCCGCCTGGCGCCGCACCACGTCCTGCCACGGCCTCACCCAGAAGCCACACGAGAACGCCGCGAAGAACGACTTCAGCGTCGGCAGCAGGTAGCCGCCGCGCGTCTCCAACACATGGAACGGACTGGGCGGTACGCACACCGCCGGCCCTTCCGCGTCGGCGTGGCGTTCGGCGGCGCGTGTCAGCGCGGCGTGCACCTCCCCGAACGCGGCGTGGCTCGCTTGCCCGATGAGGAACTTCGCGATGCGCGACGCGTAGTTCTGGTCGAGGTAGAGCAACACGGCGCCATCGGGCGACGAGGCGTCCGGCGTGTCCGGCGGCACGGCGGGCGGCACGGCAGGCGGCACGGTAGGCGTCACGGCGGCCTCCTGACTCAGGATAGGCGTCACGAGCAGCGTGCGCCGAGCCACGCTCAGGACGGCGCGCACCACGCATGACGAACCCGCGTGGCCAGTGGCACCCGGCCAGTGGCACCCTGCCAGTGGTACCCGGCCAGTGGTACCGTGCGCGGCCATGGCGACGCGCCCGCCCACACGGCTTGCCTACGGAGCCATCCTCATGCTGGCCGCGATGGTCCTGTTGCCCATCATGGACGGCATCGCCAAGGGGTTGACGCTGCGCTACCCCGTCGCCCAGGTCGTCTGGGCACGCTACCTGTTCCACTTCGTCGTCATGTTCCCCGTGCTGCTCGCCAGGCTCGGGCCGCGCGCGCTGATCCCGCAGCGCCTCGGCTCGCAGCTGATCCGCGGGACGCTCCTACTGAGCGCGACGGTGCTGTTCTTCTTCGCCCTCGCGAGCATGCCGCAAGCCACCGCCCTTGCGCTGTTCTTCGTGTCGCCGCTGGTGGTGACGATGCTCGCGCCTGCCTTGCTGGGCGAGCGCGTCGGCGTGTGGCGCTGGGGCGCCGTCGCGGTCGGGTTCATCGGGGTGCTGCTGATCCTGCGGCCGGGCTCGGAGGTGTTCGCTTGGGGCGCGCTGCTCGCGGTGGCGGCTGGAACCGTGCATGGGCTCTACATGCTCTACACGCGCAAGCTCGCGGGCACCGCGCCGCCGCTGGTGACCCTCGCGTACACCGCCGTCGTAGGTGCGGTGGTCATGACGGTGGTGATGGCGTTCGTGTGGGTTCCGCCGACCCCGCGCGACTTCGGCGCGATGGCGCTCCTGGGGCTCCTGGCCGCCAGCGGGCACTTCCTGTTGATCAAGGCGTTCGATCATGCGCCCGCCACCTGGCTCGCGCCACTCGGGTACACCGAGATGGTCACTGCCGCCATCGTCGGTTACGTGCAGTTCCGGCATCTACCCGACGCCATGGGCTGGCTCGGCATCACCGTCATCGTCGGCGCCGGTGTGGTGATCTCGCTTCGCGAGCGGCGCGGCATGCCAGCGTTGCGCCCGGGTGGGATCGCAACGCGTCGCGGTGTCGACGGCACCTAACGACCGGGGCTCCGGCGCCACGAGAGAACGCCGCGCCGCGCCGGATCCAAGCGCTCGGTGCGCACGGCCGGATCGTCCGCCCGCCGCGTGAGCTCAGCGATCTCGCTTCTTGGGGATCGTCAGCGTCTGCCAACGTTCGCCACGCCAGTGCTTCGCCAGCATGACGATCTGGCCGACGTGGTGCGCGGTGTGGTCGTAGTTGCGAAGGATCGCGCGCACCACGTTGTGCGGTTCACCGCGGATGGTGATGGTGCGCTCCAGGTCGGCGGGCGTCAGCGCCTCCAGGGTTGCCAAGGCGACGCCGAAACCGTCGTCCCAGTCGGCGAGCAGCGCCTCCGGCGTGAGCGTCGTCGCTTCGAACTCGTCGTCCCGGTCGCGGTCGGGCTTCTCGCCGTCCGTCGTCAGGAAGTCGCGCCAACGAGAGCGCAGGTTGCCCGCGAGATGGCGAACGATGACCGAGATGGGGTTGCTCTCCGGGTCGATGGTCGCATGCCACTCGCGCGGCTCGAGTTGCGCCATGGCTCGCTCGGCCATGGTCTTCTGGGCGCGGTACCCTTCGACGATCTCGGATAGGAAGAGCGACATGGCGTCGTTCGGCATGGGCGAACCTCCCTGGAAGAACCTGCTTCCAGCGCCATGGTACGCGGAGACGTAGCGGACGGCTCGGTCGTCTCCCGGCGCCGGACGTGCCTTCGCGTTCGCCCAGCGCCGGACGGCCTCCGTCGGCTCGTTGCGCCGGACGTGCCTACGGCGCAGCGAGGTGTCGAACGCGCCTCAGTCGACTCCCTGTGCCGTACCCTCCGCGCCGCGCCGCGGCGTTCCTTT
>CAZOTV010000041.1:0-1397 GCA_964582795.1 uncultured bacterium | reverse complement strand
CGCCGCGCCGCCATCGTGACGCGCCAAGCGCGACGGCCACCACACCGTCTTGCCGACGTCGTAGAGAAGCCCAGGCACCAGGAACGAGCGCACCACCAACGCGTCGAGCAGCACTCCGAACGCCACGATGAACGCGATCTGCGCCAGGAACAGCAGCGGGATGACGGCCAGCGCAGCGAACGTCGCTGCCAACACGATGCCGGCGGAGGTGATCACGCCGCCGGTGAGCCGCAGGCCCCGCACCACGCCGGGGCGTGTGCCGTAGCGCATCGCTTCCTCGCGCACGCGGCTCGACAGGAAGATGTTGTAGTCGATCCCGAGGGCCACCAGGAACACGAAGCCGAACAGCGGCACCGTCGGGTCGGCGCCGGGGAAGCCGAGCAGGCGGTCGAACACCAACGACGCCACCCCGAGGGTGGAGAGGTACGACAAGACGGTGGTGGCCACCAGCAGCAGCGGCGCGACCACCGAGCGCAACAGGGCCATCAGCATCAGCGTGATGACGACCAGCACGAGCGGGATGATGACGCCGAGGTCTGCCCTGGCGGTCTCGCGGGTGTCGAGGTCGGTGGCGGTCGTTCCGCCCACCACGGCCACCGGGTCCACCGCATGCACTGCCTCACGCAGGGCGCGCACGGTGGCGATGGCGGCCTCGCTGTCGGGCGCGTCCGCCAGCGTCGCCTCGATGAGCACCCACGAGCGCCCGTCGATCTGCTCGATCCGCGGCTCTGCGCTGCCGCCACCCGGGAACCCGCCCCCGGCCGAGCGCACCGACACCGACGCCACGCCGGGCACGGACGCGGCGGCGTCGCTCAGGGCTTGGACGCGCTCGGCGTCACCGAGGATGGTGGTGGGCGCGCCGACCCCGGCCGCGAAGTGGCGGCCGAGCGCCTCCTGGCCGTCGCGCGACTCCGAAGCGCCGAGCAGGAACGCCGATTGCGGCACGCCCTCGGCGCGGAACGAAGGCGCGAACGCGGCGGCAGCGACCAGCGCAACGGTCGTGAGCACCCAGACGCGGCGCGGACGGCGCGCCACGGTGGCCGCGACCCTACCCCACAACCCGCCCCCGCCGGCCGCGGAGGACGCGGCCGCGCTCGCTTGGGCGCCGCGCGGCGCGTGCGCCACGGCGTCGGCAGCGAGAGCTTCGGCGTGGGCGCCGTCGGGGTCCAGTTTGGGGCGGAACGGCCAGAACGCCGCGCGGCCGAACAGCGCCAGCATGGCGGGCAGGAACGTCAGCGCCGACGCCATCGCGAATACGATGCCGGCGGCCGCTACGGGGCCGAGCGCCTTGTTGGAGTTGAGATCCGACGCCAGCAGCGTCAGCACGCCGGCGATGACGGTGCCGCCGGACGCCAGGATCGGCTCGACAGTGCCGCGCCACGCCACGCGCATCGCCG
>CAZOTV010000040.1:12831-25084 GCA_964582795.1 uncultured bacterium | reverse complement strand
GGGAGGGTGGTCGTACGGTGGGTGCGGGTGTCGTCACCGCCGTCGTGAAGTAACCTCGAGGGATCCCGACACCGCCTTCGCGAAGCGGGTACCCGCGTGCCGAGCGAGCGTTCGCGTCCGCTCGGCACGTGCATGCCGCCCCCTGGACGGAACCCGGGGAACCTGCTACGCTTATCTGTCTGATTGGGAGGCCACCATGGCCAGCGACGTCCGCATCAAACTGCTTCTAGAGTGCACCGAGTGCAAGCGGCGCAACTACGCCACGCACAAGAACCGGCGCAACAGTCAGGGCAAGCTCGAACTGCGCAAGTACTGCCCGTGGGACCGCAAGCACACGGTCCACAAAGAGGTGAAGGTCTAAGCCGTGTTCAAGGGCTTCGTGCGCTATCTCCGCAACTCGCGGGCCGAACTCGGTCGCGTGACCTGGCCGACCCGCAAAGAAGTCGTCCAGGCGACCGAGGCGACCCTGCTGTTCGTCATCATCACCGCGCTGTTCCTCCTCGTGGCCGACGTCACGCTGGGGAACCTGATCCGCTTCGTCATCTGAGGTTGCGGGCGTGAACGCGTGACGCAAGCAACCGAAGCCGAGGTCTTGGCATGAGCATCGAGTGGTACGCCGTGCACACGTACGTGGGGCACGAGGAGAAAGCCAAGGAGAACATCCTGAACCGAGCGCGATCGCTCGGGATGGCGGAGCGTATCTACCAGGTCGTCGTGCCCATGGAAGAGACGGTCGAACACGCTGGCGGCGGGAAGAAAGAGGTCGTCAAGCGCAAGCTGTTCCCCGGCTACATCTTCGTCCAGATGGACCTCGGCGACAACCCGGACGAGCCGAACGAAGCGTGGGAAGTGGTGCGCTATACCCCCGGAGTCACCGGGTTCGTAGGCACCGCCACACACGCCGTGCCGCTCTCGCCCGACGAGGAGATGCGCATGCTCGGGGCGCTTGGCGTGACCGGTTCGCGCGAGACCCCCAAGGTCCGGATCACCTTCAACGTCGGCGACATGGTGCAGGTCACGGCCGGTCCGTTCGCCGACTTCACCGGTGTCGTGTCCGAGGTCAACCCGGAGCGCGGCAAGGTCAAAGTCCTCGTATCCATCTTCGGCCGCGAGACGCCGGTCGAACTCGACTTCTCTCAGGTCGTACGCGCCTGAGCCGGTCCCGTCCTGGGGCCGCGTCTCGGGCGAGACGAACGAGCGCCACCACCCCGCGGTTCGCCATGTCCGTGGGGGAGCTTAAGGAGGAACCATGGCCAAGAAGATCGCAGGCATCGTCAAGCTCCAACTGCCTGCCGGTGGAGCGACGCCTGCCCCGCCGGTCGGTCCGGCGTTGGGGCAGTACGGCGCCAACATCATGGGGTTCGTCAAGGAGTACAACGCCGCCACCGCCAGCCAGGCGGGCGCGGTGGTGCCGGTCGAGATCACCATCTACGCCGACCGCTCCTTCACGTTCGTCACCAAGACGCCACCGGCCAGTTACCTGATCAAGAAGGCCGCCGGGATCGAGAAGGGCTCCGGCGTTCCGCATCGCGAGAAGGTCGGCCGCATCACCTGGCAGCAGTGCATCGAGCTCGGCAAGGTCAAGATGGCCGATCTCAATGCCACCGACGAGGTGGCCGCCGCCAACATCATCGCTGGCACCGCCCGCTCGATGGGCGTGACCGTCGAGGGGAGGCCGGAAGATGCCTAGACATGGCAAGCGCTACCGCGACCTCGCCACCAAGGTCGACCGCGACCGGCTCTACGCGCCGGACGAAGCGGCTGCGTTGGTGAAGGAGCTGGCCACGGCCAAGTTCGACGAGACCGTCGAGGCGCACTTCCGTCTCGGCATCGACCCCCGCAAGTCCGATCAGAACGTGCGCGGCACGGTCGCGTTGCCGCATGGCACGGGCAAGAGCGTGCGCGTCCTGGCCATCACGCAAGGCGACGGCGTTGCCGCCGCCGAGGCGGCCGGCGCGGACTTCGTCGGCGGGGCGGAGGTCATCGATCGGATCCTCGGCGGTTGGATGGACTTCGACGCCGTCGTCGCGACCCCGGACATGATGGCGCAGATCGGCTCCAAGCTCGGCCGTGTCCTCGGTCCGCGTGGCCTGTTGCCGAACCCGAAGGCCGGCACGGTCGGGCCCAACATCGGCGAGATCGTGGGGGCCCTCAAGGCCGGCCAGATCGAGTTCCGCTCCGACAAGACCGGCGTGGTGCACGCACCCATCGGCAAGGCTAGCTTCGCGCCCACGCAGTTGGTGGAGAACCTCTCGGCTCTGAAGAGCGCGCTCGAGGCGGCGAAGCCCGACGCGGCGAAGGGCCAGTTCCTGAAGACGATCTACCTCACCTCGACCATGGGTCCGAGCGTCAGGGTCACCCTGGCGTCCACGGCCGTCGAGGCTTGACGCAGCATCCCGGTGCGCAGCGCGAGCGATGCACCTCTGGCGTTGGAGACAGCAGGGGCCTGCCAGGCTTAAAGATCCTGCCGAGGCGTTGACGGTGGTTCGCCGGCGAAGGACGTTCCCGCTTCAAGGGAACGAGCCAACGTCGGCCGCCCATCGCGCTGCGCTTCGCGGCACGTCCGACACCCGCGCGGGTACCGCCTTTTGAGGCGGTCTGCTTCCGGGCAAGGACGATCGATCGAGTAGGAGAGGAAAGTCCATGGCGAACCCGAGGAACACGTCCGCGGTCGCTCATCTGCGCGAGCAGATGGGGGATGCCAAGACGTTCTTCCTGGTGGATTACCAGGGCCTTTCCGCAGGCGAGTTCGGCCGCTTGCGCGCCTCCGTGCGCGCAGCCGGCGGCCGTATCCTCGTCGCCAAGAACACCCTCATCAGCGTCGTGCTGAAAGAGCACGGCGTGGAGGGGTTCGAAGAGACGCTTCAGGGCCCGACGGCCCTGGTCCTCGTCGGCGAAGATCTGGTGGCGCCCATCAAGGCGCTCACCGAGTTCGCCAAGGACCATCCCAAGGAGCTGCCCAAGTCCAAGGGCGGCCGCCTGGAAGGAAGCATCCTGGGCGAGGACGCGCTCACGCGCATCGCCAAGCTTCCCTCGAAGCAAGAGGTGCAGAGCCAGTTGGTCGGCCTGCTGCTCGCGCCCATGCAACAGCTGGTGGGTGTGCTCGAGGGACCGCAGCGGAACCTGGTCACCGTGATGAACAACTACGTCGACAAGCAGAAGAGTGAAGGAGGAGCCTGATGGCGTTCGATAAGGAAGCGATGATCGAGCAGCTCAGCGGTCTGACCGTGCTGGAGCTGGTGGAACTGGTGGATGGCCTCAAGGACAAGTGGGGCGTGGAAGCGGCGGCAGCGATGCCGGCCGGCATGATGATGGCGGCGCCCGCCGCCGGCGGCGAAGCGGCCGTGGCCGAAGAGAAGACCGAGTTCACGGTCTCGATCAAGTCGGCCGGCGACAAGAAGCTGCAGGTCATCAAGGAGGTCCGCGCCATCACGAGCCTGGGCCTCAAGGAGGCGAAGGACCTGGTGGAAGCCGGCGGCGTCGTGAAGGAAGACGTCAGCAAGGACGAAGCCGAGGACATCAAGACCAAGCTCGAGGCCGCGGGCGCCACCGTCGAGGTCAAGTAGCGCGTTCGTGTCGCTCGCCGTGAGGCGAGCGACAGGCGTGCACCAGGATGCGAACTTGGAGGTTCGTGACCGAACGAACCATGCGACACGACTTCCCGACACGGCTCCGCCGGTGCCGAGCGCGCGTCATGCGCGCATGCGGCACCGGCGGGGGTGGTGTCGGTGGGTGCGTTGCAGGCTGCGACACAAGCAAGAGAGCGATGCGTTGCTACACTACGAATTTGAGTCAGCCTACGCTCCGAGCGACTCGTGCAAGCGGACTCGTGCAAGCGGACTCGTGCAAGCAAGAGGTGGAGGTTGGATGGGCAGGCACCACGGACCCGGTCCGCGGCCGCGCGAGATACGCGCGGGCGGCGGGCACGCTTCGGCAGCACGACGTACGTCGCTTGGGGGCACTATCTTGATCCAGGGGACGATCTCTTGAAGACAGATTACCGCGAACGCGGAGAGCGCGCCGGCACGCCGGCGGGCGCGCCGTCGCGTTTGCCGTTCGAAACCAGGCGGCGCCCAGCCGGCGCCGTGATCGACGTTGCCTGACTCGGCCACGAGCGAAGGGATGAAGATGCGCGAGATCCGGACTTTCGGCAGGATCAAAGAGGTCATCGAGCTGCCGAACCTGACCAACATCCAGATTACGTCGTACGAGAGCTTGCTGCAACGCGATCGACTGCCGGCAGAGCGGGAGAACGTCGGCCTTCAGGCCGCCTTCCGTGAGGTCTTCCCGATCGACGAGACCGAGCGCGGCCGCCAGACGGACCTCGTGCTCGATTTCCTCGAGTACCGCTTGCAGGAGCCGGAGTACGGCCCCGACGAGTGCCGCGAGAAAGACCTCACCTATCACGCCGGCCTCTTCGCCAAGTTGCAGTTGGTGCACAAGGATACCGGCTTGATCAAGGAAGACGAGGTCTTCTTGGGGGACCTTCCCTTGATGACCGAGGACGGCTCGTTCATCATCAACGGCGCCGACCGCGTGATCGTCTCGCAGATCCACCGCTCGCCCGGGGTGTACTTCACCGCGGTGCAGGGACCGACCGGCTTGGGCTCCAAGCGCTACACCGCCAGCATCATCCCGATGCCGAAGCGTGGCCCTTGGATCGAGGTCGAGTTCGACAACTCCGACGTGCTGTGGATGAAGGTGAACAAGCGCAAGTTCCCGTTCACGCTGTTGCTGCGGGTGCTGGGCTACGGTGACGTGCAGATCCGCGAGCTCTTCGCCGGGAACGAGACGCTCATCGACCGCACGCTCGAAGAAGAAGGCGCCGCCGGGATCACGCCGGAAGAGGCGCTGTTGCGCTTGTTCACGGTGCTGCGTCCGGGCGACCCGCCGAAGGTCGACAAGGCCACGCAGTACCTGTTCGGGCTGCTGGCCGACCCGCGCCGCTACGACCTCGGCGACGCCGGCCGCTTCAAGATGAACTCGAAGCTCGGTCTCGACCACGACGTGAACACGCTGCTGGGGTTCGACGGCGGCCGCTTCGTCGACTTCGGCCTGGTTCCGACGCTCCAGTACCTCGTCAAGCTGCAGTCGAACGAGGAGGGGTACACCGAGGACGACATCGACCACCTCGGGAACCGGCGCATCCGCACGGTCGGGGAACTCGTCGCCGACCAGATCCGCGTCGGACTCGGGCGCATGGCGCGCGGCGTGCGCGAGCGCATGCTGCTCGGCAACCCCGACGCGGCCACGCCTCAGAAGCTCGTCAACAGCAGGCCGATCGTGGCCGCGCTGCGCGAGTTCTTCGGCCGCAGCCAGCTCAGTCAGTTCAAGGACCAGGTCAACCCGTTGTCCGAGCTCCGGCACAAGCGTCGCATCAGCGCGCTCGGCCCCGGCGGCCTCACGCGCGAGCGGGCCGGCTTCGACGTGCGCGACGTGCACCGTACCCACTACGGCCGCATCTGCCCGATCGAGACGCCCGAAGGCGCGAACATCGGCCTCATCACCTCGCTCGCGAGCTTCGCGGCCGTGAACGAGCTCGGCTTCATCGAGGCGCCGTACCGCCGCGTGGTGAACGGGCGCGTCACCGACGAGGTCGTCTACGTGACGGCGCACGACGAGGACAAGTACCTCATCGCCCAGGCGAACACGCCACTGGCCGACGACGGTCAGTTCGCCGTCGACACCATCGTGGCGCGCAAGCTGGGCGACCCCGTGTTCGCGTCACCGGCCGAGATCGACTTCATGGACGTGTCGCCGAAGCAGATCATCTCGGTGCCGACCTCGCTCATCCCGTTCCTCGAACACGACGACGCCAACCGCGCGCTGATGGGGTCGAACATGCAGTCGCAGGCGGTGCCGCTCATCAAGAGCCGCGCTCCGTTCGTCGGGACCGGCGTCGAGGAGCGCGTCTCGCGCGACTCGGGCACCGTGCTGATGGCCCAGGAGGCCGGCACCGTCACCTTCGTCGACGCCACCCGCGTCGTCATCGAGAACGCCAAGGGCATCGAGCGCGAGTACCAGCTCACGCGCTTCCAGCGCTCGAACCAGAACACCAACCTGCACCAGCGGCCGGTCGTCGACGTCGGCGCGAAGGTCAAGGCCGGTCAGGTCATCGCCGACGGCCCTGCTTCCGAGGTCGGGCGCCTGGCGCTCGGGCAGAACATCCTCATCGCCATCATGCCGTTCGACGGCTACAACTTCGAAGACGCCATCGTGCTGTCCGAGAACCTCGTTCGTGGCGACGTCTTCACCAGCGTGCACATCGAGAAGTTCGAGAAGGAAGCGCGCGACACCAAGCTCGGGCCCGAGAAGATCACCCGCGACATCCCCGGTCTGTCCGAAGCGGCGCTTCGCGACCTCGACGAAGACGGCGTCGTCCGCATCGGCGCCGAGGTGCGCCAGGGCGACATCCTCGTCGGCCACACCAGCTTCAAGGGCGAGAAGGACCCCACGCCGGAAGAGCGCCTGCTGCGCTCGATCTTCGGCGAGAAGGCCAAGGAGGTCAAGGACACCTCGCTCAAGGTCCCACCCGGTGACGGCGGCATCGTGCTGCGCACGGTCCGCTTCCGCCGCGGCGACCCCGGCGTCGAGCTCAAGCCCGGCGTCCAGGAGATGGTGCGCGTCTACGTGGCGCAGAAGCGCCGCCTGATCGAAGGCGACAAGCTCGCCAACCGACACGGCAACAAGGGTGTCGTGGCGAAGATCCTGCCGCCGGAGGACATGCCGTACCTCGAAGACGGCACCCCGGTCGACCTGGTATTCAACCCGTTGGGCGTGCCTTCGCGCATGAACCTCGGCCAGATCCTCGAGACGCACCTCGGCATGGCCGCTCTGAAGCACGGCGTCTCGTTCGTGACGCCGGTGTTCGACGGCGCCAGCGAAGACCAGATCAAGGACCTGTTGGAAGAAGCGGCCACGTTCGACCTCGACGGCAACCGCAAGGCGGGCTTCGAGTCCGACAAGCGCGAGCTCGAGGTCTACCGCCGCGCCGCCAAGCTCGGCGTCATCGCGCCCGACCTCGGGGCCGACGAAGCCTACCGGGCGCTCGCGCGCTCCGGGAAGTCGGTCTTGTTCGACGGACGCACCGGCGAGGCGATCGACGCGCCGATCGTGGTCGGGATCATGTACGTCATGAAGCTCTATCACATGGTGGAAGACAAGATGCACGCTCGCTCCATCGGCCCCTACTCGCTCATCACCCAGCAGCCGTTGGGCGGGAAAGCGCAGTTCGGCGGCCAGCGGCTCGGCGAGATGGAGGTGTGGGCGCTCAAGGCGCACGGCGCCGCGCACACGCTTCAGGAGATGCTCACCATCAAGTCCGACGACATCGATGGGCGTAACGCCGCCTACGAGGCCATCGTGAAAGGCAACGACGTGCTCGAGCCGACCATCCCGGAGTCGTTCAAGGTGCTCGTGAAGGAGCTCCATAGCCTCGGACTCGACGTCCGGGTGCTGGACGACGAGGACAAGACCGTCAACATCTTCGACGAATCGGGGCGCCACTGGTGAGCGACTTCCCAAGACAGACCGCATTCCGTGAAGGGCCGCGTATGAAGGAACCGCAACGCGAGTTCTCCCAGGTGCAGATCCGCATCGCTTCTCCCAAGACGATCCGGGACTGGAGCCATGGCGAGGTCACCAAGCCGGAGACGATCAACTACCGCACGCTCAAGCCGGAGCGCGACGGCCTCTTCGACGAGCGCATCTTCGGTCCGGAGAAGGACTGGGAGTGCTCCTGCGGCAAGTACCGCGGCCAGCGCTTCGCGGGCAAGACCTGCGAGCGGTGCGGGGTGGAGATCACCCGCGCCACCGTCCGCCGCTACCGCATGGGGCACATCGAGCTCGCGACCCCGTGCGCGCACATCTGGTACGTGAAGGACATCCCGAACAAGATCGGGGCGCTCCTCGACCTCTCCACCGCACAACTGGAGCAGGTGCTCTACTTCGCGAAGTACATCGTCACCGACCCGCAAGATGCGCGCCTCGACGACCGGCCGCTGCGCCGCGGCGACCTGTTGTCCGACGACGAGTACCGCAGGTTGCGCTACGGCCAGCAAGAGACCTACACCGTGCCGGGCGGCGAAGACGCCGTCGTGCGCGACGGTGAGTGGGTCGAGGCCGGTCAGCAACTCGCCAAGGGCGTCAAAGCGAAGATCTCGGGCATCGCCCAGTACCGCTTCCCGCGCCGTATCGTGCTCGACTACCACGAGGCGCGCGACGCCCGCTTGATCCTTCCGAAGAAGGAGTGGATCGAGGAGGAGGCGTACAAGGGCGGCCAGCCGATCGCCGAACTCGCCTCCGACGTCGTCGTGACGAGCGAGTCCGAAGGCGTGGTCGAGCTCCTTCCGATCGGTGCCGACGGCGGGATCCTGTCCATCCGTGACGTCGACACCGAGGAGGTGCTGGTCTCCTACCTGATCCCAGCTGGCATGGAGCCGTCGGTCAGCGGCGGTGAGTTCGTGGAGGAAGGCGACGAGCTCGCCAAGGCGTCCTCCGGCACCACCTTGAACTTCCCGCAGGGCGCCGCGGCTTCGCTGCGCGCCAGCAAGGCCAAGGGAACGACCGTGACGGTCACGCTCAAGGTCGAGTGGGACCGCAGCGAATCGCACGAGACCAACCCGACCATGCACGTGCTCATCGGCGACGGCGCCACCGTGCGCCCGGGCGAGAAGGTCGTCGGCGCCATCGACGCCGCCCAGGAGATCGTCGCCGCCGCCAGCGGCACGGTGCGGCTGTCGCACCCTGCCAGCATCATCGTCTCGCGCGCCCGCGTGTACCCGTACCAGGACGAGCCGATCGTCGTGAACGGCGACCGCGTCCGCCGCGGCGACGACCTTGCCGACGATGGCCGCATCAAGTCCGACATCGAGGGCCGCATCGAGATCGACCTCGTCCGCCGCCAGGTGCGTGTGATCGAGAGCTACGACTTCGAGGCCAAGATGGGCGCCGAAGCGATCCAGGAGCTGCTCGCATCGCTCGACCTGCTGCGGCTCGAGGCCGAGTTGGTGGAGGAGATGAACTCCCCGAGCCGCCACAAGCGGGCGAAGGCGCGGAAGCGTCTCGAGGTAACGCGCTCGTTCCTCCACTCGGACAACGAGCCGGCGTGGATGATCCTCGAAGCGGTGCCGATCATGCCGCCGAGCCTGCGTCCGATGGTGCAGGTCGAGGGCGGCCGCTTCGCGACCTCCGATCTCAACGACCTCTACCGTAGGCTCATCAACCGCAACAACCGCCTCAAGAAGCTGATGCAGCAGGGGGCGCCCGAGATGATCGTGCGCAACGAGAAGCGCATGCTGCAAGAAGCGGTGGACGCCCTGATCGACAACGGCCGCCGCGGCAGCGCCGTGGTGCACCCCGGTTCCGACCGACCGCTGCGCTCGCTGACCGACCTGTTGGGCGGCAAGCAGGGCCGTTTCCGGCAGAACCTGCTCGGGAAGCGCGTCGACTACTCCGGTCGCTCGGTGATCGTGGTGGGTCCGCAGCTCAAGCTGCACCAGTGCGGCGTGCCGAAGCGCATGGCGCTCGAGTTGTTCAAGCCGTTCCTGTTCAAGAAGCTCGAGGAGCGCGGCATCGTCTCCAACATCAAGAGCGCGCGCAAGATGCTCGAGCGCTACCGCGACGCGCGCGACGAGATCTGGGACGCGCTCGAAGAGGTGATCCAGGACCGCGTCGTGCTGCTCAACCGCGCCCCGACGCTGCACCGCCTCGGCATCCAGGCGTTCGAGCCGGTACTCGTCGAAGGTCAGGCCATCCAGCTTCACCCGCTGGTGTGCGAGGCGTTCAACGCCGACTTCGACGGCGACCAGATGGCCATCCACGTGCCGCTGTCGGTGTACGCGCAGACCGAAGCGCGGTTGCAGATGCTGTCGAGTCACAACCTGCTCAGCCCGGCGCATGGCAACCCGAACGTCGGCGCCAGCCGCGACATCATCCTCGGCCTGAACGTGCTCACGCAGCTGCACACGGGCCGCAAGGGCATCGGCGCCGAGTTCGACTCGGTCGACGCCGCGCTCGAGGCCTACGCAGATGGCAAGGTCGATCTGAACTCCAGCATCAAGGTGGCGGGCAAGGAGTCGAGCGTCGGGCGGCTCAAGTACCGCTTCGCGGACGTCGACGAGGCGCTGCTGGCAGTCGAGCAGGGCGACATCGACATGCAAGACGTCGTGACCGTGCGCATCGACGGCGAACTGATCGAGACCAGCCCCGGCCGCATGCTGTTCGCGCGCATGGTGCGCGAGACGGTGGCCGAAGGCGGCGAGGTGCCCGCCGAACTGCTGCGCTACGACACGGTCTACGAACGCGGCGCGCTGCGCGACTTGGTCCTCGACAGCTTCAAGCGCCTCGGGGTCGACCGCACCGCCGCGCTTCTCGACGGACTCAAGCAGTACGGCTTCGAGTTGTCCAGCACCTCGGGCATCACCATCGGCATCGACGACGTCGCCATCCCACCCAAGAAGAAGGAACTGCTGGCCGAGGCGGAAGAGAAACTCAAGAAGATCAACGAGGCGTTCCAACGCGGCTTCGTGACGGAGCAGGAGCGCTTCCAGCAGGTCGTGCGTCTCTGGAACGACACCACCGAGAAGGTCAAGGACGCGGTGTTCGAGAACTTCCAGCAGAACATGCCGTTCAACCCGCTCTTCGTCATGGCCCAGTCGGGTGCGCGTGGCAACCCGCAGCAGATCCGTCAGTTGGCCGGGATGCGCGGCCTCATGGCCAAGCCGTCGGGCGAGACCATCGAGTTGCCCATCCGCGCGAACTTCCGCGAGGGCCTCGACGTGCTCGAGTACTTCATCTCGACGCACGGCGCCCGTAAGGGCGGCGCCGACACCGCGCTCCGCACAGCCGACTCGGGCTACCTCACGCGCAAGCTGGTGGACGTGGCGCACGAGGTCGTAGTGCGCGAGGACGACTGCGGTACCGCCGGGTTCGAGACGGTGCCGCTCTACACCGAGACCCGGCCGCGCCCACGCAGCCAGCTCGACATGAGCCTCTACGGCCGCCGCCTCGCGCTCGACGTGGAGCTCGGCGACGTCACGCTCAAGGCGGGCACGCTGCTCTACAAGGAAGACGTCGAGGCCATCGCCCGATACATGGCGTCGACGCCGGAGCTGCGCTCCGTCGCGGTGCGCAGCCCGCTCACGTGCCAGACCCGCGCGGGTGTGTGTCGCAAGTGCTACGGGCTCGACATGTCGCTCATGCGCGAGGTGAGTCTGGGCGAGGCCGTGGGCGTGATCGCTGCCGAGTCGATCGGTGAGCCCGGCACGCAGCTCACGATGCGCACCTTCCACACCGGCGGCATCGCGACCGGCGCCGACATCACCCAGGGCTTGCCGCGCGTGATCGAACTCGTCGACGCGCGCAAGCCCAAGGTGCGCGCCGTGATCTCCGAGCTCGACGGCGAGGTGTCGATCCAGGAGGACGAGGACCGCTTCCGCGTCACCGTCACCTCGGATGACGGCGAGTTCAGCCGCAGCTACCGCATCGATCGCAACGTGCGCATCATCGTGCGCGACGGCGACAGGGTGGAGGCGGGCGACCCGCTCACGCGTGGCAGCATCAACCCGCACGACCTGTTGGAGTCGCGCGGTCCGGACGCGGTGCAGGCCTACCTGGTCGACGAGATCCAGAAGGTGTACCGCGGTCAGGGCGTGAGCGTGCACGACAAGCACATCGAAGTGATCGTGCGTCAGATGCTGAAGTACGTCGAGGTCCTCGAACCGGGTGATAGCGAGTACCTCGAGGGCCAGACGGTGGAACGCTTCGACGTCGAGGAGATCAACGACGAGCTGCTTGCCGAAGGCAAGGCGCCGGCGTCGTGGAAGCCGCTGCTGCTCGGTATCACCAAGGCCGCGCTCAGCACCAAGAGCTGGCTCTCTGCAGCGTCGTTCCAGCACACCACCCACGTGCTCACCGAGGCGGCGCTGGCCGGCAAGGTGGACGACCTGGTTGGCATGAAGGAGAACGTCATCCTCGGTCGCCTCGTCCCTGCCGGCACCGGGTTGGCGGAGATCCGCCACACGCGCGTCGCCGACAAGCGCTCGCTCGAGAAGCGCAAGGAGGCGGAAGCGGCCGGCGAGGTCGCGGTTCCCGCCCGCCCCGCCGCGGCCGAGCACGTCCGTCCCGAGGCGGCCGGCTGAGCCGACGCGCCCGGGAACGACCACGGCACTGAATAGCGCAGGCGGTCCTTCGGGGCCGCCTGCTTTCGCTGGCCGCCTGCTTTCGCTGGCCGCCTGCTTTCGCTGGCCGCCTG
>CAZOTV010000040.1:0-12731 GCA_964582795.1 uncultured bacterium | reverse complement strand
CCTGCTTTCGCTGGCCGCCTGCTTTCGCTGGCCGCCTGCTTTCGCTGGCCGCCTGCTCCCGCTGGGCGCCTGCTTCGCCGGCCCCCCAACGCTCTGGCGCCGATGAACGACACCCTGAGCGTCGCGAGGACGTGGTTCGGTTCGCGTGCGGCTGCTTCGAGGCGGGGTAGCGTACGGGCGTGATCGTCGCATTCGACCCCGGACGCAACGTCGGCGTCGCCTACGTCGACGAGCACGGCACGTTGCGGAGTCGCGCCATCGTGACGGTGGAGAGCGTCGACCGGCTAGAGCTCCCCGAGGGCGCGGTCGTCGTGGTGGGTGACGGCACGGGAAGCCGCGCGCTCTGCGCTCGGCTGAAGGACCTGGGCATCCACCCCGAGATCGTGGCGGAGCAAGGCACGTCGCTCGACGCTCGTGCGCTCTACTACCGCGACCATCCGGTCCGGGGTCTCGCGCGGCTGCTCCCGATGGGGATGCGGTCGCCGCCCGTGCCGATCGACGACTACGCCGCCTACGCCATCGCGCTGCGGTACTTGGCGACGAGAGCCTGAGGACCTCAGGACATGTCGCGCCTCGAGCGAGGCCGCGGGTCATGGAAACGAACGCGTCAACGACACTCGAACGTGTCCTCGGCGCGTATGTGGCAGCGGCGCGCTCCGGCCGCGACCGGTCGTTCGCGCGCGAACGCGCCGCCCGGACCCGGCCTTCGGGCCGAGCGCTCGGGCGGCGCGCTGGTCTTAGGTTCCGTTCCTCAGTTCAGGTCGTCTTCTTCTCCGGCATCCATCATGGCGCGGGCTTCCTGCGTGGTGATCCCGAGGACCGCGCTGATCTCGCCGGCCAACAGACGAAGGGCCCGGCGGTACGCTTGGCGGTCGAGGTCGGGCAGGCCCCGCTCCAGGTCCCAGCGACGGAGCTCGCTGGCCAGCGTCGCGATCTGGTACGGGTCGCCGCTGGTGAGCAGGTCCGTCACCTTGCGATGGCGCGCGGCCCACTGTTTCGGAAGGGTGATGCGCCCGTTCTGCAGCCGCTCGAGTACGCTCTGCACTTCTTCCTTGGTGAGGGCGGGTCGAAGCCCGGCGCCCTGCGGCGCGTTGACGGGTACGTAGGCCCGCGACGTTCCGTTCGGGAACTCCACCTGGTAGTACTTCTGGTCGTTGCCGCCGACCGTCCGCACGGTCGTGCCGGCCACGATGCCGACCCCGTACGGCGGAAGAACAACCTGGTCGCCCATCTTGAACGTCTTCCCCTGATCTTTCAACGTGGTTCGCTCCCTTCGAAGCCCAAACGCGGCCCCGGCACCGAGCGGCACCGAGCAGCGTCGAAGGCGTTCCGTTGGTGGTCCGGTTGGATGTCTCTCTTGGCGGCCGCGGCGCCTCGTATGTGAGCACCTGCGGCCATGTTCACGCCCATCATGGTAGCAGACCATGCGAACTTTTGCACGCGGTAGAAGGTTTCGAACGGAACGGATTTCACGGTGGAATCACCGTTCTGGACGCAACGAGCCTGGTGTTTACGGTCGGCGTGAAGCGTCAGGCGGCGGGTCGGATGCCACCCGGGCGCGCGCCCGGCGGGCACGCGCCCGCGCGTCCGCGCCGCTCCCTTCGTCGTAGGTGTCGCGTTCGCTCCGGCCGCTCGTGGAGCGGATCGTCATGACCACGCCAACGAGGAGGATCAGGGCGCCGACGAGCGTCATCGCACCGGGCACCTCGCCGAACAGCGCCAGCGCCAGGAGTCCCGCGCCCACGGGTTCGAGTAGCGTCGCGGTGGTCACGAGCGTGGGGTCGAGGTGGCGGGCTGCGTAGTTCAGTCCCGTGTGACCGACGAGCTGCGGAACGAGCGCCAGAAGGGCGACCCAGCCGATGGTCTCGAGCGGGTAGTCGAAGTACGGGTACCCCAACACCAGTGGCAACGGGAGCAGTACCAGGGCGGCGACGCCGTACGCGGTGCCGGCGTAGGCGTCGAGCCCCACGCCGCTACGCTGGACGGCTCTACCCAACAAGAAGTACGCGGCTGCGGCGGCGCCACCGAGCAGCGCCAGCGCGTCGCCCAGGATCGGCGAGGAGCCGCCCGTCATGTCCCCGAAACCGATCACCGCGGCGCCGCCGACGGCAAGCAACACGCCTACCATCACCCCGAGCGACGGCGCGACGCCGAGGAAGAGCCACGCCAACAGCGCCGCCCACAGGGGAGAGGTGGCGACCAGGGTCACGCTCGCGGCCACGGAGGTGAAGGCGAGGGACGTGATCCAGGCCGCGAAGTGCACGGCGAGCGCCACGCCGGCGAGCATCGTCCACCCGAGCGCCGGCCCGCGGACCTTCGTCCTGCGCAGCCCACGCAGGGTGATCGGCAGCATCACCAGACTTGCGATGGCCATGCGGTAGAGCGCGACCACCACGCCAGGAGCGTCGGCGAGGCGGATGAAGATGGCCGCCATGCTCACTGCCACGACCGCGAGTCCGAGCACCGTGTAGACGCGAGCGACGGGGAACGATCCCGCGGTTGGCATGGGGGCCATGGTATCGCGACGGCGCCGTGCCGCGGTACCGTACGTCTCGAGGAGGAACCACGTGCCCGACTTCCCGGACGGCTTCGTGTGGGGCGTGTCTACCGCCTCGTACCAGATCGAGGGAGCGATGGCCGACGGCGGCAAGGGCGAGTCGATCTGGGACCGTTTCGTGCGCTCACCCGGGCGCGTGGCCGACGGCACCTCGGGCGACGTCGCCACCGACCACGTACGGCGCTACATCCAGGACGTCGCGTTGATGGCGGAGCTGGGCGTGACCGCCTACCGCTTCTCGGTGTCCTGGCCGCGGGTGGTGCCGCGTGGTCGCGGCCGCCCGGCGAGGGCCGGGTTCGACTTCTACCAGCACTTGATCGACGCGCTGCTCGAGAAGGGCATCGCTCCGTGGGTGTGCCTGTATCACTGGGACCTGCCGCAGGCGCTGCAGGACATCGGCGGCTGGACCAACCGGGACGCGGCGCAGTACTTCGCCGACTACGCCGAGACCGTCGCCGATCGGCTCGGCGACCGCGTGACGACGTTCCTGATGCTGAACGAGCCCAACGTCCACGCGTTGCTCGGCCACTTGACCGGGGAGCACGCGCCGGGGATGACCGGCATGGCGCCGTACTTCGCTGCCCTGCATCACCAGAACCTCGCGACGGGCGAGGCGATCGACCGCCTGCGCGGCCTGTCACCGGCGTGGCGCCTTGGCACCGTGCTCAACCTACAGCCGATCGCGCCCGCGACCGACAGAGAAGAAGACGCGGCAGCAGCAGCGCTGGCGGACGCCGCGTTCAATCGTGCTGCGCTCGATCCGCTGCTGCTGGGGTCCTATCCAGAGGCGCTGGCGCCGTTCCTCGCGCCACTGGTCGAGGACGGTGACCTGGCAGCGATCCACCGGCCGATCGACGTCCTCGGCGTGAACCACTACACCCGCCAGCGGGTGCGCGCCGACCCGGGATCGCCCGCCGGGCTGGCACTGGTCGCACCGCCACCCGGAACCGAGGTGACGGCGATGGAGTGGGAGGTCGTACCCGAGGGGTTGACCGAGCAGCTGATCGAGCTCAAGGACCGCTACGGGAACCCTCCGGTCGTCGTCACCGAGAACGGCGCGGCGTACGCCGACCCCGCTCCCGTGGGGGGCCGCGTGGAGGACCCGGCGCGCGCCCGCTACCTCCTTCGCTACCTACGGGCCGTGGCCGCCGCTCTCGACGCGGGATGCGACGTGCGCGGGTACTTCGTCTGGACGCTGGTCGACAACTTCGAGTGGGCGCATGGCTTCTCGCGGCGCTTCGGGATCGTGCATCTCGATCTCGACACGCTCGATCGCACGCCCAAGCGCTCCTACGATGTCTACCGCGAGGTGATCCGCGCGAACGCCGTGCCGGACAAGTGATATCGGACGTGTGAGCTGCGGCGTGTGAGCTGCGGTGTGTGAGTCCGGACGTTCGAGCCGCGCCGCATCAGCCCGGGCGCATGAGTCCGGACGCGTGAGGACCGCGCCGATAGAGGCGGCGCGCTGGCGCGATCGTCAGCGGCGTGAAAGGTCCACCGCAGCGGCGACCCAGCCCGCGATCATCGCGGCGCCGCCAAGCGGCGCGACGGCGCCGAGCCAACTCGGCCCGCCGATCGCGAGGAGGTAGAGCGCCGGGGAGAAGACCAGGACCCCCGCGCTCAACGCCGTAGCCGCGAGGCGGGCGAGGCGCGCGTCCGATCTGCCGAACGCCGCCAGCGCCAGCAGGCCCACGCCGTGCACCAGCTGGTAGCGGACGGCCGTCTCGAACGTCGCCAGGCGGTCGGGGTCGATGCGCCCCTCGAGGCCGTGGGCGCCGAACGCCCCGAACGCGACACCCGTAGCGAGCAGCACGGCTCCGAGCACGGCGAAGCGCTTCACATCGGACCTCCCGCCAACACCGCTTCGGGCGCGCTCACGATCGCTTCGACGGCTCCCGACGCGCCGACCACCACTCCATCACGAAGCTCGATGCGGCCGTCCGCCAGACCCGCCACTTGCTGGTCGTGGGTCACGACGATGACCGTGCGGCCGTCCGCCGCGACCTGCCGCAGTGCCTCGAGCACCGCCAGACCGGAGCGAGAGTCGAGGTTGCCCGTCGGCTCGTCGGCGAAGATCACGTCGGGGTCGTTGGCCAGCGCGCGCGCGAGGGCGACCCGCTGCCGTTCGCCGCCTGACAAGCGATGGGGGAGGTGATCGCCACGTCGTTCCAGACCGAACCGCGCGAGCAACGCGCGGGCGCGGTCGCGGCGCTCCGCCGCGCCATGGCCTGCGAGGCCCATCGGGAACGCCACGTTCTGCTCGGCGCTCAAGACCGTGACGAGGTTGAACGACTGGAACACGAAGCCGAAGCGGCGCAGACGCACCTCGGAGCGCCGCCGCTCGTCCAGCGTGCCGAGAGAGACGCCGTCGAGCTTCACCTCGCCGGACGTCGGCACGTCGAACCCGGCGAGCAGGTTCAGAAGCGTCGATTTCCCCGAACCGGACGGACCGACGATGGCGGTCATGTGGCCAGGGGCGAAGGCGGCGTCGACAGAACGCAATGCCGGCACCTCGCCGGAGCCCGTGCGGTAGACCTTGGACAGCCCTTCAGCGCGCAACACGACGGACATCGTACCGCGGGCGAACCGTCGGCCGGCGCCGCTGGACGTCAGCGCCCGCCGGAGCTGCCCCCACCTCCGCCCCCGCCGCCGCCGCCCGATGACGACCCACCGGAGGAAGCGGAAGCCGAGGCCGAGCTCAGCGCGCTGCTCAACGACGAGAGCGACGACGACAAGCCGCCCAGGTCCGACACGCTGCCGGCCGACCCCATCCAGTAAGCGCGGCGAACCATCGCCTTCTCGTCGACCCCCGCCAGCGGCGCTGCGCGTTGGAGCGCGCGGAGGTACTTCTCGGCCACGCCCATGGCGGCGGCGTAGCAGTAGTAGACGTCCCACAGGCCGAAGAAGTCGAGCGGCGCGTCCTTCATGCGCGTGTAGTCGGTCAGGGTGCGTTTGAAGCCCTGCCAACCGTACACCTCGGTGGCGATCTCGGGTCGCCACGACGGCACCGCGACCAGGGCGGTGACGATCAGCGCGACGCTGGCGACGATGCCGGCGACGAACCAGCCGCTCGCCGCGCCCGTCGTCAAGACCAGGCCGAGGGCGTTGGCGACGCCAGCGAGGACGCCGAAGCCCGCTGCTTTGTTGGCGGCCTTGCGGCTCTCGGGGTCGGTCAGGTCGCCGCCGCGTTGCGCCTCCAGCCACTTGCGCACGCTCGGGCCCCAGCGACGCATGAACGTGCTGGCGTTCCGCTCGGAGTAGCTCTTGAGCTCGCGGAACTCGAGGAAGTCGGCGTCACCGCGCCTGTGGGTCTTCGCCGCCGCCTCGAGGTACCCCAGGACGCTCGCCTCGAACGGCAGCAGGCCCGCCTTCGACTTGTCGGGGTGAAGGCGCATCTGGAACTTGCGTCCCTTGGGTTCGAACTCGCCGTACCCGCGGCGCGCGAGATCCATGATGGTGGCGTGGAACGCCGCCCCCATGCGGCTCTGCTGGTAGCTCTGGTCGACGATGGTGGTGACCGCGGCAGGCGGGAGGTCGCTCGGGGGCTCGAACGGGTACTTCATCCCGTCGCTCGGCGGTTCACGACCGAAGCGCTGGTAGCTGCTCCAGACTTTCCGGGCGAACCAAGCGACGATCGCGAAGGCTGCGAGAGCCCATGCGTTGCTGCTGCGAACCCGATCGAACAGTGACAGGCGCTTCACCCACACCGTCAGAACGCGTTGGTAGCCCGCTCCGTCCTCCGCCACCACGTCGACGTAGGTGTCGCCGACCGGCAGCGGGCCGATCTCGCAACGGAAGCTGGTCGTGCCGCTGCAGGAGCCGCGCGCTCCATCGGCGACCCAACGCACCTCCGCGATGCCGTCGGGATCGGACGCCGTACCCGTGATCGTCACGCGTTCCGACGCGGTCTCGACGCGGTTGGGCACCTGCAGGTTGGGGGACCCCGCAACGTCGACGCGCGCGATCTGCGCCTCGTCGCGCAGCAGCTGCTCGAACATGGGCGTGGTTCCTTCGACCGTGAACAGCGCCGGGTCCATCAGGTAACGGATCTCGACGCCGTTGCCGCTCGGGATGAAGTCGAACTGGACCCGCAACGTCGCCCGGTCTTCAGAGAGCGACACTCGTGGGCTCTCGGGATTCGCGTACCGGTGCACGTACGCGTCGTAGGGCTCCGCCATCGGCCCTGGCGCGCGCACGGTCAGATCGTAGCCGGCGACTCCCGGGTGGCCGCGCTCGAGCGGGTTCCAGTACCACTGCACCACGTCGGCGTAGGCGTCGACCGTTCCCTCGAGCCGGTAGCGGTACCGCACGCGTCGCTCGGAGACACGCTGGGCGTTGCGCACGACGAGTTCGGTTCCAGGTGTGCCGTCCTCGCACGCTTGGGTGAAGGCGGTCGCGTCGGGGCCGGGGTCGACCGCGCCCGAGCCGTCGAGCAGCGTCAACCGTTGGTTGGCGCCATGCTGGACGCAGACGAACGCTTCACCGAAGTCACCGCTGGTCCAGAGCGTGCGCGTGTCGTCGATGACGACCGCTCCGTCGGGTTCGATGGTGACCGTCTGCACGACGTCGCGCCATTGGTAGGTCTGGGACGACGCGAACGAGGCCACCATCAACGGCAGCAGCGTGAAGGTGGCGATGAGCAGGGAACGTCGCATGCCCCCCATGCTAGCGGAGCCGTTCCGAAGCCGTGCGAGGAATGTCGCTGGCGCCTACTCGCGCGCGACGGCGACGGCGATCGGGATGCGCGACGCCCGCGCGGCCGGAACGAGACCGGAGACCAGTCCCATCACCAGCGCCACCAGCACCGCGAACACGACGAGGCGCGGGGTCACGGCCGCCACCGCCAGCCCGACGTAGGCGTCTGCGACGCGATTCACGATGCTGACGCCGATGCGCCCGATGCCGACACCGGCGGCCGCGCCGACCAGCGACAGCAGGACCGACTCGGCCTCGACCAAGCCGAAGAGGAAGCGCGGCTTCGCGCCCACGGCGCGCACGACGCCGAACTCGCGGGTGCGTTCGAACACGCTCATCATCATGGTGTTCGCCACCGCGATGGCGCCGACGAGCAGCGCGATGGCGCTGATCCCCAGTCGCACGGCGTCGGAGATGCGAAGCGCGTCGCGCATGACGGTCAGGAGGTCGGATTGGGTCTGCGCGGTGAGCTCCGGATACGCGGTCTCGATGGCGGCGGCAACGTCCTCCGCCCGGTCGGGCCGCTCCAAGTCGAGCGCGAGGATGCTGAACTTGTCGTGGATGTCGATGGCGTTCTGCAGCGTCGTGAGAGGCAGGATGATGATGTTCTCCAGGAACCCGCCGCTGGATCCCACCAGCCCGACCACCTCGATGCGGGTCTGGGGGTTGAGGCGTAGTTCTTCGCCGATCTCCAGGCCGATGCGGTCGGCGGCGCTCACCCCGACGACCGCGACGTTGCGGCCTTCGTCCTCGACGCTCAAGGCCCGCCCGTCGACCACACGGGCGTCCATGAACATGGCGTCGAGAGGGACCGACATGGGGAAGGCTTCGAACACGAACGACTGCGTCGGACTCAAGCCGCCGCGGAGGTAGAGCAGTACCGGCGTCACGGTGCGGATGCCCAACCGCTCCCGTTCCGCCTCGAGCGTGTCGAGGTACGAGCGTGGCAACTCGGGGCTGGTGGGGATGAACTCGCTCGGCGCCCCACCGTAGGTGACCTGGATGTCGGGTCCGATGTTGCCGAGTTGATCGGCGAACACCCGGCGCATGCCCTCACCGAGCGACAGGAACACGACCGTCGACCCGACGGCCACGGCGATGCCGAGCGCGGTGAGGAACGTTCGAAGCGGACGTTGGCGCAGGGCCGCGAACGCCAGCGTCCAGGTCATGGCCCAACCCGTCCTGGTGCTCATCGATCGGTGCTCATGGAGCGTCGAAGGCACGGCCGACCACCGCGCCACTCGACCCGAGCAGGAACGGCGCCCCGTCCGCCAACGTGACCTCCACGCCCGCCGCGTTGCCGACGTGCAAGTAGACGGGGAGATCGAACACGTACGTCTGGCCGGGGTCCACCGTTGCGTACACCAGACGCTCGCCTTCGTTGCGGGCCGTGCTGCGGTAGACCTCGAGCCAGGTCGCCGCGCGGATCTCGAGGGCGATCTGGCCTGCCGTCACGGTCGCTCCGGCGGACGTGTCCGCGGGCGCGGCGTCGGTGACTCGGATCGGTTCGAGCGGCACCTCGAAGGTCCCGCCTTCGCTCATGTCGACCACGCGCTCCGCGGGCTGGTACCCGTCGAGCGTCACGCGCAGAAGCCGCCCGCTTCGCGCGGTGACGGGTGCGTCGCGGATGGGCGTCACGCCGGGCAGGGCGAAGCCGTCGATGGTGACGCTTGCGCCGTCCGGCGACGACGTGATGGAGACGAGCACGGTGCGCGGCTCGGATGAGGGCGGAGCGTCGCTCGGCGCGGCCTGGGAGTTCGCGGACGTGGCGACGTCGGCCGACGAGTCGGCGCCGGCGGCGTCCGAAGGCGCAGCGGCCGACGGCGCGCCTTCTGGTGCGCTCGAGGCGGCGTTCGATCCGGTCGTCGCTGCCGTGGGGGACGGCCGATCCGGCCGGAACAAGAGCGTCTGGAAACCCCAGACCGCCAGCGCCACCAGCGCCACCACCATCAACAGCGTGGGCACGATGGGTCCGACGCGCGGCATCCCACCGCGCCCTTGCCCTGCGGCCGCCGGCTTGCGCTTGGGAGCAGGAGGCGGCTCGCCGCGACGCTCCTGCTCGAGGCGCATCTCGAGGGTCGTCAGGCCACCGGCCCGGCGCCGCTCCGCCTGGTACGCAGCCAGCGCGCGTTCGCCCGAGATCCCCACCGCCTGCGCATAGAGCCTCACGAAGTTGCGTGTGTACACGTCCTCCGGCAGGTCGCCGAAGCGGCCCTCTTCCAGCGCTCGCAGGTACTCCTTGCGCACGTGCGTCAGTTCCGCGATGTCCGAGAGCTCGAGGCCCTTCGCGGAGCGGGCCTCGCGAAGCATGGCGCCGAAGTCGGTCGGTCGGCCCGGCGCGCGCTCGTTCGGGCCCGGGCGATCGGCGTCGCCGGACGCTCCCGTGAGGTGGCGTTCGTCGCGATCGTCGCTCATGCGGTCCTTTCCAGGGTCCGTGTCGCGCCGCCTAAGCCGGCATCGCGCCTGGCCCCTTCAGGCGAGCGGGCGCGGGCAAGCGCCACGGCGATGCGGCTTGCGAGGATGGCGTTCTCTTCCAGTAGGCGCAGGTTCACCTCGACGGTGCGGCCCTCCGAGAGGACGGCGAGCCGGTCGAGCAAGTACGGTGTCGTGTCCCGTCCACGTACGCCCTCGCGTCGCGCGTCCGCCCGCGCCTCGTCGAGCAAGCGCGCGAACGATGCGGCGTCGATGCCGCTCGAAACCGGGTTGCTCACCAGCACCCCGCCGGGCAGACCGAGGTCGCGCTGCGCCAAGAGCACGGCTGCGGCCCGATCGGGGTCCTCGACGCGGGCGGGAAGCGCAAGGTCGGTGGTCGGCACCACGAAGCCGGCGAGTCGGTCGGAGCGGTACCCGACGACCGGAACGCCCAACGTCTCGAGCCGCTCCAGCGTGGCCGGGCCGTCGAGGATGCTCTTGGGGCCGGCGCACACGGTCAGGACCGGGAAGCGGGCCAACGCGAGAAGGTCGGCGGACTCGTCGAAGGGCGTGTCGTGCACGCCGCCGATCCCGCCGGTCGCGAACACGTCGATCCCGACGGTATGGGCGGCGAAGAGGGTGGAGGCAACGGTCGTGCCGGCGTCGGCACCTGCACCGACCAGCGCCGCGAGGTTCCACGTCGACGCCTTCTCCGCGCGGCCGGTCGCGAGGCGCTCGAGCTGCTCTCCGTCCAAGCCCACCACGAGTCGGCCGCCGATCACGCCGACGGTCGCAGGGATCGCGCCTTCACCTTCGACGATGGCCTCCATGCGCAGCGCAAGGTCGAGGTTGCGGGGCCTGGGCAGGCCGTGCGTGAGGACCGTCGACTCCAGCGCGACGACGGGAGCGCCGCGAGAAAGTGCGTCTGCGACGTGGGCAGAGACGACGAACGAGGCGGGGAGGCTCACGCGGGCCATTGTACTCCAGGCCCGGATGAGGAGCCTTCGCGATGCCCGCGCCGGAGCGTGCTAGGCTCTCGTCGTGAACGTGCCCGACCTGCAGAGCGTGCTTCCGTGGGTCCAGCAGATCGGCTTCGGCGCGGTCGCGGGATTCGTCGCCGGGTACGCTCTGAAGAAGGTCGGCAAGTTGGTCGCCCTCGCGATCGGCCTGCTCTTCGTCGTCATCCAGTTGCTCGCCTGGTGGGGGTTCTTGAGCGTGGACTGGGGCGTGGTGCAGGAGACCGTCGACCCGCTGCTCGAGTCCGAGTCGCTGAACCAGGCTTGGCGGGGTCTGGTGACGGTGCTGACGTACAACATCCCGTTCGCTGCGGCGTTCGTGCCTGCCATGGTGCTCGGGATCCGGCGCGGCTGAACCCTGAGCGCACCACACTCAACCTCCTTGACATGCTCCGTGCGTGTCGATAGCATGGGAGCCAGTTGGCACTCGCGACCTGCGAGTGCCAAACATATGCACCCACTCCCCGGAGGAACCCATGGCAGAACTGAAGATGAACCTGAAACCGCTTGGTGACAAGGTGGTCGTCGAAGTCATCGACGAGCCCCAGACGACCGCGAGCGGCATCGTGCTGCCCGACACGGCCAAGGAGAAGAGCCAGCGCGGCAAGGTGTTGGCCGTCGGCGCCGGCAAGGTGCTCGACAACGGCGAGCGTGAGCCGATGGAGGTCAAGGTCGGTGACACGGTCGTGTTCGCGAAGTACGGCGGGACGGAGATCAACCTCGGCGGTCAGGAACTGATGATCCTGAGCCAGCGCGACATCCACGCCATCGTCGAGTGATCCACTGAGCGGAGCCGCGCTAGAGCGCGCCCGCTGCTGAGTTACTCCTACTTCCAACACCACCGAAACGAACGGAGAGAACATGGCCAAGGAACTGATCTTCAAGGAAGAAGCGCGCCGCAGCCTCGAGCGTGGCGTCAACGCCGTCGCCAACGCCGTCAAGGTGACGCTCGGGCCGAAGGGCCGCAACGTCGTGCTCGAGAAGAAGTTCGGCGGGCCGACCATCACGAAGGATGGCGTCACCGTCGCGAAGGACATCGAACTCGCCGACAACCTCGAGAACATCGGCGCCAAGCTGCTGATCGAGATCGCCAGCAAGACCAACGAGATCACCGGTGACGGCACCACCACCGCCACCGTGCTGGGCCAGTCGATCGTGCGCGAAGGCCTGCGCAACGTCGCTGCCGGCGCCAGCCCGCTCGGTCTGAAGCGCGGCATCGAGGCGGCCGTCGACGCCGCCGTCGCCAGCATCGCGTCGATGTCGAAGCCGGTGGAGGACAGCAAGGCGGTCGCCGAAGTGGCGTCCATCTCCGCCAACGACCCCGCCGTCGGCAAGATCATCTCCGATGCGATGGACAAGGTCGGTCGGGACGGCGTCATCACCGTCGAGGAGTCGAAGAGCCTCGACACCGAGCTCGACGTCGTCGAGGGCATGCAGTTCGACAAAGGCTACATCAGCGCCTACTTCATCACCGACTCCGACGCCATGGAAGCGGTGCTCGAAGACACCTACATCCTCATCCACGAGAAGAAGATCTCCGCGCTGAAGGACCTCCTGCCGGTCCTCGAGCAGGTCGCTCAGACCGGCAAGCCGCTCTTGATCATCGCCGAGGACATCGAAGGCGAGGCGCTCGCGACGCTCGTCGTGAACCGCCTGCGTGGCACGCTCAACATCGCCGCCGTCAAGGCGCCGGGCTTCGGCGACCGCCGCAAGGAGATGCTCAAGGACATCGCGGCCGTCACCGGCGGCGAGGTCATCAGCGAGGAACTCGGTCACAAGCTCGAGAACGTCCGCCTCGCTCAGCTCGGCCGCGCCAAGCGCGTGCGCGTGAGCAAGGACGAGACCACCGTCATCGAGGGCCAAGGCACCCCCGAGACCATCCAAGAGCGCATCAAGGGCATCCGCTCCGAGCTCGACAACACCGACAGCGACTACGCGCGCGAGAAGCTGCAGGAGCGCCTGGCCAAGCTCGCCGGCGGCGTCGCGGTCATCCGCGTCGGCGCGGCCACCGAGACGGAGCTCAAGGAGAAGAAGCACCGCTTCGAGGACGC
>CAZOTV010000039.1:24156-25384 GCA_964582795.1 uncultured bacterium | reverse complement strand
TACGGCGGCGTCGGCTTCCAGCCGCAGATCGACGCCCTGAAGGGGCGCGCCGACATCATCGTGGCGTGCCCGGGAAGGCTGCTCGACCACGTCCAGCGCGGGAACGCCGACCTCAGCCGCGTCGAGATCCTCGTGCTCGACGAGGCCGACCACATGTTCGACATGGGCTTCCTGCCGCCGGTCCGCGCCATCCTGCGCGAGGTTCCGGCAGACGCTCAGCGCCTGCTGTTCTCGGCCACCATGCCGAGCGAGGTCCGGCACCTAGCCGACGAACTCCTCCACGATCCGCTCACCGTCGAGATCACCCGCCAAGCGCCCGCCGACACCATCGACCACTCGCTGATCGCCGTCGACGAGAAGGTGAAGACGGACCTGCTGCTGCACATGCTGCGCACGCAGGATCACCGGTCGACGCTGGTCTTCACCCGTACCAAGCACCGCGCCAAGAAGCTCGCCCGCACGCTCGACGAGGCGAACGTCTTCGCCGCCGAGATCCAGGGCAACCTCTCGCAGCGCCGCCGGCAAGAAGCCCTCGACGGTTTCAAGGACGGGCGCTACCACGTGCTCGTCGCCACCGACATCGCCGCCCGTGGCATCGACGTGGCGCGCGTGTCGCACGTGATCAACTTCGACTTCCCCGACACGCCAGAGGCGTACACCCACCGCATCGGTCGCACCGGCCGCGCCGAACGCACCGGTGAGGCGCTCACGTTCGTGACCCCGAACGACTTCGACAACGTGCGCGCGCTCGAGCGCAAGCTCGGCATGCGCGTCGAGCGCAAGCGCTTCGACGGCTTCGCCGGCCCGTTCGATGAGCTCGAAGCGCTGCAACCGGGTACTGGTGCCGGTCGTTCCGGATCGTCCTCGCGTCGAGGCGGTAACGCGGGACGCAACGACCAACGAGGCGGCCAGCGCGGTGGTCAGCACGGTGGGCAGCGCGGTGGGCAGCGCGGTGGGCAGCGCGGTGGGCAGCGCACCGGCGGCAGCGCAGGCGGCGGCGCCCGCAGCGGTTCATCCGGCAGCCGGCACGGCCACGCGACTGGCAACGCAGGTGCTCGCGCAGGCGGCAACGGTGAGGGCGCACAGGCCCGCCCGGCCGGCGCGCGTCCCACGGGCGAACGTCCGCAGGGCGATCGCCCACACGGCGACCGGCCGGGCGCAACTAACGCTTCCCGCGGCCGTCGCCGTCGGCGCGGAAGCCAGGGGCGCTCCGGACAGGCGCGTCGAG
>CAZOTV010000039.1:0-24056 GCA_964582795.1 uncultured bacterium | reverse complement strand
GCCGGCAAGGGTCACGGCGTGGTCCGGGCCACGGCGGGCAGCGGCAAGACCAGCACCCTGGTGGGTGTCGCGGGCTTGTTGCCGGCTGGAAGCCGCGCGTGCTTCCTGGCGTTCAATCGCGCCATCGCCGTGGAGCTGCGGCGCCGCCTTCCGGCGAACGTCGAGGCAACGACGCTGCATGCGCTCGGCCGTCGTGTCCTCCTCGACGCCTTCCCGAACTCACGGGCTCGCTCGACCGAGAGGTTCGCGCCTCCGCCCGAGGGTAACGGGCTGCGTCCTCGCGGGCACGCGGGCGGTGGGGACGCCGATCGCGACGCGGCTACCGGTGCGTTGCGTCCCCACGCACACGCGGGCGTGCCGTTCGAGGGCAAGTACCCGATGCTGGCCATGAAGATCGCGCGCGGGCGCTACCCGCCGCCCACGGACACGGACCCGGAGCAGGATCCGGGGCAGGACCCGGATCTCGACGTGGCCGACATCGCTCGGTACCTTGCTCGCTTGGCGCACTTCGCCCGCCTCGAGCTCACACCCGCATCGAGCCCCACCGCGGTTAGGCGTCTCGCGCGCTCCTACGCTCTGGTGCCACCGGTGGTCGATCGTCGACTACATGACGTGCACGCGCTCCTTCCTCGGCTCCTTCGCGAAGGCGCTGCGGCGGCGGCAGACGGCGTCGTGGACTTCACCGACCTTCTCTACCTGCCGCACGTGCTCGACTTGCCCGTGCCGCGCTTCGACCTGGTGTGCGTCGACGAGGCGCAAGACCTGAGCCTGGCCGGCTTGGCGCTCGTGATGCGCCTGCTCTCGCGTGGCGCCCGTGGTCTGTTCATGGGCGACGAACGCCAAGCCATCTACGGCTTCGCGGGCGCCGACGAACGGTCGATGCGCAGGATCGTGCACCGCACCAGCGCCACGGTGCTGCCGCTCAGTCGTAGCTTCCGCTGTCCGCAACGCGTGGTCACGCTGGCGAGGCGCTTCGCACCCGAGATGGAGGCCGCGCCAGGGGCGCCGCTCGGGACGGTGCGCAGCATCACCCAGTCGCGCCTGCACCTCCACGTGCGACCCGGCGACCTGGTACTGAGTCGCACCAACGCTCCGTTGGTGCGCGCGTGTCTTCGCCTCGCCCGTGCTCGCGTGCCCGCGCGTGTGCTCGGTACCGAGTTGGCGGAGTCCGTGCGCGCGCTAGCCGACCGCATCCTCCCGCGACGCGATCTGCGCCACGCGCGCCGCATCGTGCGAGCCGCATCGCATGACACGGCGCGGCGCATCGAGTCGCGACTCCCGACGAGTCCGACCCTTGGCGACGCGTTGCGGCGCAATGGCGATGATCACGACGCGCTCGACATCCTGCTCGAGGCCCTCGAGTCTCGGTACCTCCGCCCGACTCGAGTGCACTTCGACGCGTTGTTGGACACGATGTTCGGCGGTTCCCACGGTGCGCTGCTCAGCACGATCCACAAGGCGAAAGGCCGCGAGGCCGAGCGGGTGTTCCTGCTCTGGCCCGAAGAGCTCGCAACCGCAGGCACCGCCAGTGAGGTCGCCGATGTTCCGGACGGTGCGGAGCGCGCTGACGGAACCTCGGACGAGAGGCATACGACGAAAAGCATCGTCCCGCCACACGCCTCGGAGCGCGCCGACGCCTCGAACCACGCCGACGCCTCGGAGCGAAACGTGTTGTTCGTCGCGCTGACCCGCGCTCGGAACGAGTTCGTGCTGGTCGAGCGGCACCATGGCGCCATCGACCGGCGCTTGCGCCGAGCCGGCGGTCACCAGCACGCGCAGGTCGAGGAGCACCCCGGGCAGGCCGACGGTGGCTCGATCGGCCGCGGAACACCGGATCGCGCGAGGCGGGCGCCCGTTCGCCATGGACCCGACCCGCCGAACGCCGGTGCGGACGCGCTGGTGCGCGACTGGAACGCCGTGTTGCGCTTGGCGTCGGTCATGGCCCGGAGTCACGCGGGTCGGCGAAGGGCGTGACGACGAGCGATGCCGGCACGCCCACCGCCAGGCGTGGCCGCGTCACGATCCTGGTCGACGTGACCCGGCGCGAACCGGCGGTATCATCCCCGCCATGGCAGTGCATGGCGAGTACAAGACGCCCGGCGGGAAGCTCGTCGTGGTCGACCTCGAGGTCGAAGGCGGCGCGTTGCGCAACGTCGAGGTGAGCGGCGACTTCTTCCTCGAACCGGCCGAGGCGCTCGACGACATCATCGGCGCGCTCGAGGGCGCCCCGTCGTCCTCCGACGAGACCGCGCTGGCGCGCCGCATCTCCGCGAACCTCCGCGAAGGTGCCGAGTTGATGGGGTTCACGCCCGAGGCGGTCGCGATCGCCGTGCGTCGCGCGATCACCGACGGCAGCCCGAGAGAACGCGCATGAGCACGGAACTCGAGTCCAACGGCGCGCGCTTCGCAGGGCGCTGGCACGAGCACGACTGGCAGCTCCTGCGAGATGGCCCGCAGCCCCCGGTGATGCACATGGCGCTCGACGAGGTGCTCACCTACGAGGTCGGCGCCGGTCATCGGCCGCCCACGCTACGGATCTGGGAGTGGAGCGCCAACGCGGTCATCCTCGGGCGCTTCCAGTCGGTGCGCAACGAGGTGGACCCCGATGGGGCGGAGAGGCACGGCATGACGGTCGTGCGCCGCATCACGGGTGGTGGCGCCATGTTCGTCGAGCCGCAGAACGCCGTCACGTACTCGCTCTACGCACCGGAAGCGTTGGTGAAGGGCATGTCCTTCGTCGACTCGTACGCCTTCCTCGACGACTGGGTCATCGAGGGGCTGCGCTCACTCGGGGTCGACGCGGAGTACAAGCCGATCAACGACATCTCTTCGAGCGAAGGCAAGATCGGCGGCGCGGCGCAGACGCGGCGCGGCGGCGCCGTGTTGCATCACGTCACCATGGCGTACGACATGGACCCGGCCAAGATGCTCGAGGTGCTGCGCATCGGCCGGGAGAAGCTGTCGGACAAGGGCAGCGTGAGCGCCAACAAACGCGTCACCCCCCTCAGGCAGCAGACGCACCTGCCGCGCCAGACCGTCATCGACCGACTCGTCGACACCTTCGACCGACGGTACGGACTGACGGCGGGCGCGATCACCGACGCCGAGGCCGCGAGGGCCGAAGCCTTGGTGCAGGAGAAGTTCTCCACCGACGACTGGTTGTACCTACTCCCCTGAGCCGCGAGCTCCCGTACGACCCACAGCCAGGCGGCCGCGCGGACATTCACCGCGCGGCCGACGCCGTTCTGCACGTCGCCGTGCGCGCCCACGGCGTGTACGTCCTTCGCCCCGGACCCTGTTGACAACGGCTGTTGCAAGCCCGTATGTTCTTACAACAGAACGTGTACAGCTCGTGTCGACCTGGTCCATCTAGGCGGACCTGCGCAGTGCCCTCGTGGCAGCCCTCGTGGCAGAAGGAGGAACGGCATGCAACGCATTCGCTGGCTCATGGTCGTGGTCCTGGTGGCCGTCCTAGGAGCGGTTCACGCCGAACCGTTGTCGTTCGTGATCGACACGACCGACAACCGCGCGGACGAGATCCAGGCGATCGCGGCGCAACTCCAGGAGCTCGGCATCGACGTGCAAGTGCGCGTCTGGCAGTCGAGCGTGCTGCGCGAGGAGATGGTGGCGGGCAACCGCGCCGCCTCCACCAGCGACTGGGGGAGCTCCTACTTCGACCCGTTCGACCTGGCCGTGCCGAAGTTCGGCACCGCCGCGCGCGGCAACTTCTCGTTCTACTCCAACCCGGACGTCGACGCGGCCTTCACGATCGCCTCGACCACCATCGACGACGCCGGCCGCAGGGCCGCCTACGAGGATGCCCAGCGGATGATCTTCGAAGACGCTCCTTGGATCTTCGCGTACGTGCTGCAGAACATCGAGGCGGCCAGCACCTCCGTCCAGGGCTGGGCGCCCGCGGCCGACAACAGTGAGAGCATGCACGACGTCTGGGTCGAGGGCTCGGACAGCCTCGTCCTGGCCATGCGCACGAACGCGCTGGTCACGTTCGACCCGGCCATGTACCGCGACCGCGAGACCGAAGCGGTGATGCGCAACATCTTCGACGCACTGACGTTCCCCACGCGCGAAGGTCAGGTTCAGCCGCACCTCGCGACCGCGTGGCGCGTGGTCGACGACGTGACGTACGAGTTCGACCTGGTCCAGGGCGTGACGTTCTCCAACGGCGAACCCCTCACGGCCGACGACGTCGTCTTCACCTTCGACCGGATCCTCACCGAGGGCGCCGTCGGCGGCGCCACCAGCCCACGCGCCGGCCTGCTCGGCCCCCTCGACCACGTCGAGAAGGTCGACGACGACACGGTGCGCTTCGTGTACGAGACGACCTTCCCGCAGGAACTCCTGCTGCAGGCCCTCACCCACTTCCAGATCGTCCCGCAGGACTACATCGCCGAGGTAGGCGACGCCGGCTTCGCCGAGGCGCCGATCGGCTCGGGTCCGTTCACGTTCGCGCGCGGCACGCTCGACTCGCAGGTGGTTCTCGAGGCGAACGGCGGCTACTGGAAGGGCGCACCGCGGCTCCAGACGTTGGTGTTCCGCATGATGCCCGAAGCGTCGACCCGCATCGCCGCCCTGCTCTCCGGTGAAGTCCACATCATCCAGGCCGTTCCGCCGGACCTGGTGGACCGCCTCTCGGGCGTCCCGGGCGTGCAGGTCTACACCGCCCCAGGCACCCGCTCGTACCAGATCGAGCTGAACAACGCCAAGGCGCCGTTCGACGACGTGCGCGTGCGCCAAGCGGTGAACTACGCCATCGACTGGGACTCCATCCTCACGAACATCTACCGCGGGTACGCAGACCGCCTCGCCACCGGCTTCTTACCGAGCGGCTTCGGTTACGACGCGAGCCTGGCGCCTTACCCCTACGATCCCGAGAAGGCCAAGGAGCTACTGCGCGAAGCAGGCTACGACGTCCGCTAGCATGGGGCGACGGGCGACCTGAACCGAACCTGAGGACCAAGACCTAGGAACCCATGCGTCTTGCCAAGCTCTTCGAACGAGTGATGTCCGCCATCCCGGTTGCGATCGGGGTGGCGGTCGTCGCCTTCCTGTTCCTGCGCTTCCTACCGGGCGACCCGGTCGAGATCATGCTGGGCGACACGCAGGTCAGCCAGGCGCAAGTCGAGAGTCTGCGCAGCGACCTCAACCTCGACAAGCCGCTGCTCACGCAACTGGGCCTCTTCTTCTCGGACCTGCTGCGCGGCGACCTCGGCACCAGCTACGTCAAGAACCAACCGGTGGCGAAGTTGATCGTCGACACACTGCCCGCGACCATCGAGCTCACCTTCGCCACCATCGTCATCGCCATCCTCATCGCCTTGCCGGTGGGGATCGTCAGCGCGCTGCGGGCTGGCTCGTGGCTCGACCGCACGGTGCTCTCCGGCGCGCTGCTCGGCGTCAGCATGCCGGCGTTCTGGTTCGGGCTGCTCCTGATCTTGCTCCTATCCGTGCAGATGCACCTATTGCCCACCTCGGGACGCATCCCGGCCACCTTGGCCGTCGAGGCGCGCACGGGCTTCATGCTGATCGACACACTCCTGGCGGGCGACACGCGCGCGTTCGGCGCCGCCCTGCGCCACCTGGTGCTTCCGGCGTTGACGCTCGGCGTGGTGTTCTCCGCGGTGCTGGCCCGCGTCGTGCGCGCGTCCATGATCGAGGTGCTACAACGCGAGTTCGTCACGACCGCGCGCGCCAAAGGCCTGCGGGAGTGGTCCGTGGTGATGAAGCATGCGCTGCGCAACGCCCTCATCCCGGCGCTCACCGTCGCCGGTCTGCAGATCGGTGAGCTGCTGGGCGGGAACATGATCGTCGAGACGATCTTCGCCTGGCCCGGCGTGGGTAGGTTGGTGGTCAGCTCGATCTTCGCCCGCGACTACGTGGTCGTGCAGGCCGCCGTCATGCTCTATGCGCTCACCTACGTGGGCGTGAACCTACTGGTGGACGCTCTCTACACCCTCCTCAACCCCCGCATCGCCCTCTGAGCCCATGGCCCGCGTCGTCGCCCCTCCCCTCACGCCCACGCTCGGCCGCCTCGGCCCGCTCGGCGCCGCCATCGGCCTGGCGCGCAAGGTGGTGCGCACGCCGCTCGGCGCCATCAGCAGCACGATCGTGCTGGCCTACGTGGCCATCGCCGTCTTCGCCCCGTGGATCGCTCCGTACGGCCCGGAGACGACCGCGCTCGGCGCCCGCCTCGCGCCGCCGTCGGCCGAGCACTGGTTCGGCACCGACTCGCTCGGACGCGACATCCTCTCGCGCACCATCTATGGCGCGCGCGTCAGCCTACTGGTGGGTCTGCTCACCGTGGGCATCACCGCCACGTTCGGCACGGCGCTCGGCGCCCTCGGAGGCTTCTTCCGCGGCGGCTTCGACGCCGTCACGGGCCGCGTCACCGAGCTGCTGCTTGCCTTCCCCTACCTGATCTTCGCCATCGGCATGATGGCGTTCCTCGGACCCGGTTTCGCCAACTTGGTGTGGGCGCTCTCGTTCAAGGGTTGGGTCGAGTTCTACCGCCTGGCGCGCGGGCAGACGCTGGACCAGGCCCAGAAGGAGTACGTCGAGGCGTCCCGCGCCATTGGCCAGCGGACGTTCCGTACGTTGTTCCGTGAGATCGTGCCGAACATCCTGCCCGCCACCGTCGTGCTCGGCACCTTGCGCGTTGGCTACTTCATGGTGCTGGAAGCGTCACTGAGCTTCCTCGGCGTCGGCATCCCGCCGAACATCCCCGCCTGGGGCTCGATGATCGCCGATGGCCGCAACGTGCTTTTCATCGCATGGTGGGTGAGCACCATCCCCGGTGTCGCCCTTCTGATCCTCGTACTCGCCATCAACCTGTTGGGAGAGCGCTTGCAGGAGATCTACGACCCGAAGAGAGCGCGCCGGCGATGACGGGCGACGCGTTCCCCGAGCGGACGCCACGTCCGCGCATCGGCATCACCGTCCACGCCGCCGAGCAGCAGGCGAAGGAGGGCCACCTCGAGGTGCGCTTCCAGCTCACCGCCCGGTACGCAGCCGCGGTGCTGGGCGCCGGCGGCCTCCCCCTCATGCTTCCCACGCACCCGGAGGCCGCCGCGCCACCAGGCGACGCGCTCGACGCCATCGACGGCCTGCTCCTGAGCGGAGGCGGCAGCCTCCCGCCTGCGTACTTCGTGGAGCATCCGGAGCCGAGCCTGCGCCAGACCAACCCGCCTCGCTACGACGTCGAAGTGGCGCTGGTGCAAGCAGGGCTCGCTCGAGGCATGCCGATGGTCGGCATCTGTCGCGGCATGCAGACGATGGTCGAGGCGGTCGGCGGTGAACTCGTGCGCGACCTTCGCAGCCTGCCCGGCGCCCACGAGCACTACCAGACGGAGCAGCCCGCCTTCCCCACCCATGACCTGCGGATCGCGCCCGACTCGCACCTGGCCGGCTGGATCGGCGCTTCCTGCCGGGTGAACAGCTTCCACCGTCAGGTGGTTCGCAGCGTGCCGGAAGGGTGGCGCGTGACGGCGTGGTCCGATGACGACCTACCCGAAGCGGTGGAGCGAACCGCCGGGTTCGCCGTCGGCCTGCAGTTCCACCCGGAGTGGCTGGCGGGCGTGCATCCCGGCTTCGCCACGCTGTTCCAAGACTTCGTGCGCGCGGCCGAGACCTTCCGGCGCGGGAGCAAGACCGTCAGCCTGGATTGAGCGTTCACCGACCCTCGGACGATGACCGGCCCACCTACGAGGCGGTGAACCCGCACCCGACTAGCGCGTTCCGTTGTCCTTGTTGAACTTCTGCCACGCGCGCTCCGCCGCCGCCAAGCGAGCCGCCGCGGCCGGCAGCGCCGCTTCGACGAGTGTCAGAAGGGCGTGGCTCACGCTGACGAGCGCCGTGTAGGAATCGAGCACGCCGGTGCTGCCGACGTGCGCGCGCAAGACGTGCGTGCCGGACGGTACGTCGTTGCCCGGGCTCGCGTCGGTGAGAACCGTGCGCGGCACCTTGGCATCGGCGAGGTGCCGCAGGGTGCGTTGCACCTCGGGCGAGTGGCGCCGCAACGACACGACCACCACGAAGTCTTCCGGACCCAGGTCGAAGAGTTGGTCCACCGCCGAACCGCCGGGCGCGGGCGAGGCGTCCACGCGCTCCCGCATGGTGCGCAGCACCAGGCTCAGGTGCAGCGCGATCGGGTAGGAGAAGCGACGGCCGAACACCAGCACGCGCCGGGCGCTCGCTACGCCACGGGCGGTGGCGTCGAGCGCGTCGAGGTCGAGGTGGGTGTAGCTCCGCCGCAGGTTCTGCAGCTCGCGCTGGTAGACCGCCTGAACGGCGGTCGTGCCGGCCTCGCCGACGTCGCCGACGTCGGTGAGCACGAGGTCGCGCGACGCCGTCACCGTGCGCACGTAGGCTTCCCGGGCGTCCTCCTGCAACTCGGGGTACCCGGCGAAGCCGAGGTGTTGGGCGAAGCGCACGATGGTGCTGCGGTGCACGCCCAACTCGGCAGCCAGCTCGCTACTGGAGAGGTACCCCCAGCGCTCGAGATGCTCGACGAGGTGCGCGGCCAAGCGCCGCTCTTGCGGCGTCAGCGTGTCCGCGCTGGCGTCGACACGCTCGACCAGCCCTTCGAAGGCTCCTGCTTCTCGCTTGTCGCTGCTCCCCTTGCCGGCCATCTCGCCTAGCGTACGGGAATCTCCAGAGGGATCTCCACGTCGAGCAGCGGCGCGTACTGCTGCGCGCCGAAGATGTCGGCGTCCCCGGCGGAGCCGCTGGGCGCGCGCCTGAGGATCGTGAACTTGATGGCGTACGCGGGATCGTACGTCACGAAGTCGGTGATGCGCTTCTCGTCGATGCCGTACAGGCGCGCCACGAACGCCTTGCTGAGCACGCCGGAGTTCTTCACCAGCTCGTAGTTCTCGCGCGATTGGAAGATGATGTCGAAGGTGATCTTGTCGACGCCGGCGTTCTTGCTGCGCACCGTCTTGGCGAGCTCCGCCAGGCGCTTGGTAGCGCCGTCACCGGCCGCGCCGGTACGCACCTGCGCGCTCTTCGCGTCGCTCTCGAACCCATGTGCGCTCATCGCGCCGCCCCCATACCCACCGGCGTCGCCTCGACCCGATCTCCCACCTCGACGGTGTGAAGATCGAAGAGCTCGAGCGGATCGTCGACGCGCATCGTGTGGTTGAGCGTCCAGCGGTAGGCGGGGCTCACGCGCACCACCTCGTCGAGCGGGAACGCGACGCCGCCTGCGGTGCCTTTCACGTCGGGCAGGCGGGCGTAGAACATCTGCCGCGTGCCTGTCAGCGCCACCTCCTCGGCCATCTCGGCCGTCGGCGCGACGCCGAAGACCATGATGCCGAGCTCGTGGCCGGGTTGGTTCCGCAGCGGCTCGAGCTCCCCCATCACGCCGTCCCGCCCGTAGACCTGGTAGTGCAGCTCGTACCCGCCCTCCTCGGGCGTCCCGAAACGCGCCTCGACCTGCTGCCGCGCCCAGCCGATGACCTCGTCGATACGGGCGATGGTGTACGGGTCGCGCACGCCGGCGAAGCCCATGTAGCGCTCCCCGACCTTGCCGGAACCCTCGAGCTTCACGCGCACCTGCCCCGGCGCCGCCGCTTCGAAGCGCGGGCCGGTGACGCGCGTGGTCTTCTCCGAGAACTGCTCGTAGCGGCAGTCGGTCATGTCGAGCATGCCGCCGGCCACGTACTCGAAGTACGGGTTGGAGCGCTCGTACATGGCGTGCCCCGACACCGACGCCACGGTGCAGCGCTGGTTCGGGTGCATCGCAGTGACCTTCACGTCCTCGTGCGAGATCTCGCCGATGACGGTCTCCTTGCCGGCGTACGGTTCGGCGTTGAACGACGCGCACTCGAGCACCTTGCCGAGGTAGTACGAGAGCGCCTCCGAGTAGCCCGCGCGGATGGCGGGCGCCGCGAAGATCACGGCGTCGGACGAGCGTCCACCGATGATCACGTCGGCGCCACGGTTCAAGAGCTCGATGTAGGGGTGCACTCCCGCCACCGCCACGATGCGCTCGGTCGCGTCGAGTTCGGCTTCGTCGAGGTCGTCACGGCCGTCGAGGCCCAGCACGCGGTCACCGGCACGGAGTTTCGCTCGCACGACCTCTTTGGGCACCTCCGAGTAGAAGTACCCCAGGCGGAAGGGGGCGAGACCGTGCTTCTGAGCGATGTCGCGGATCATGCCGACGTACATGTCGACGCGGCTGTTGCTGCCGGTGTCCCCGGCGGAGCCGATGATCATCGGAACGCCAAGTTGCCGCGCTGCCAGCAGCATCTTCTCGAGGTCGTGACGCTGCCACTCCTTCGGCGCCGTCGAGGTATCGGTACCGAGCGGAACCGGGCCGATGTCGTCGGAGCCCGAGTCGGCCAGGATGAAGTCAGGCCGGGTGGCGACACCGAGGTCGAAGCTCTCGACCTTCAGCGGCGCGAAACCGAGATGGCCGTTGGGGCACAGGAATCGAAGGGTGGGTCCCGCCATGCTGGTCCTCCCGCGGCCGCGTCGGACGGGGACCCCGTTGGCGCGGTGCATCTGGTGCGGGCTGTTGCAAAGATGATGGCTCTACACCAGTTGTTGCAGAAACCATAGCAAACGCCGTGCTGGCGGTCAAGGTCGGGCCCTGTCGCAGTGCCCGTGTCCAGATGGGCTTGTGCTCGCGCCCTGGAAAGCGTAGGGTGAGCCATCCCGAAAATCGTCGAAGGGCAGTTTTCGTGTGTTGGGCTTCGAGCGGCGGTTCGCGCTGCGTGCGGCCCGTGGCGAGCGACCGCGTCCAGCGAGGCCGGCGCATGCCAGAAGGAGCATCATGGCAACAGGTACGGTCAAGTGGTTCAACGGTGACAAGGGTTTCGGCTTCATCGCCCCGGACGACGGCGGCAAGGACCTCTTCGTGCACTTCAGCGCGATCCAGGGTTCGGGCTTCAAGAGCCTGAACGAAGGCGACAAGGTGGAGTACACCGCCGGCGCCGGCCCCAAGGGCCCGCAGGCGCAGAGCGTCAGCGTCATCCACTAACGCGCCGAAGAGCGCGTGATCGCCGGGGCCGATAGGGCTCGGTGAGCATCGAACGAACGCCTCGACCGTGGTGGTCACACCGCCGCGGCCGGGGCGTTCTCCCGTTCTCGGGTGGTCAGCGGCACCCACACGTAAGCGGCCACCACCTGCCGGCCGCAACCCAGCGCCGTGCGCACCGCGGCTTGGTTGCGCGCGTCCACCACGCCGAAGAAGAGGTCGTCCTGGTCGGCCGGCAGCGCGTCGACGAGGCGCCGTTGCACCAGGCGCCCGAGCCCGCGGCCGCGCGCCGGCGGGTACAAGAACATCTCCCCTACGTGAAAGCCCCGCATGCCGAACGCCCGGTCGGGGAACGCGGCCACGAAACCGGCAACGGCGCCATCCACCAACACCTCGAAGGCGCCGCCGCCGGCCACGTGCGCCTCGAGCTCGTCGTGGTCAGCCGCCTGGGCGTACTCCGCTTGCTCCGGCGCCTCGTCGAGCAGGCGCGCGTACGCGCGGCGGTAGGCGTCTTCGAAGGCTAGGTCGCGCACCTGCCGGAGCGTCACGCGCGCGTCGCCCTCTTGCGGTGCCGGCAGCGCCCGGATGGCCCGGATCGGCGCCGCCAGCACGACCCGCTCGACGAACGCGCCGCCGAGATCGCCACCTAGCTGGCCAGTGACCCGGTCACCGGGCCGGCCACCGCGCCGGTCACCCAACCGGTCTCCCAGCCGGTCACCGAGCTCGTCAGCAAGCCGCTCAGCGATTCCGAGCCGCGACGGCGCCACCAGGAAGCGCACGTGGCGCGGCACGAACGTGGCGAAGCGGCGAGCCGCCAGCGCTGCCGACCGCCGAAGGGCGTCGATCGTGCGCGGTTCCGGGTGTTGCGCCACCACGTCGACGAACGGGCGAGCCAGGTCGAGTCCGCGGAAACGCGGGCCGATCAGCGCCCACGGCGAACCCGGATCGGTCACGCCCGCATCCCCGAGCCATGTGTTGCGGTAGTCGCTCACGTCCGCGCCGGGAACCGGGCAGGCGCCCAAGAACGCGCGCGCCAGGTCGTCGTCGTCGACCCGGCGGACCTGTTCGGCCAGCTCCGAGCGGAGGCTCGCTCGCACCTCGTCCTCGGCTTGCCACGTCGGGATCGCGTCGTCGAGTTGCGCGAACCGCGCCTCCACGACGCGGTCTACGGTCGAAGATCGTGCCGCTTTGTCATGCACCCCTACAATAGTGGCATACCGCCAGGTCCGGTCCCGGCGAGGAGATGCCTACCGCGTCGGGAAGCCGCACTCCGGCGGGTGGACGAGGAGGGGACGCATGACCGACCGCGCGAAGGGTCGCACGCTTGGGAGGTTCGCGCAACGCGTGGATGGCTTGGTCAGGGGGCGCGTTCCCTGGGGGGTCCTTGCGGTTTGGGCGTTCTCGATGCTCGTAGCGAGCGTCCCGGCGTTCGCCCAAGATGCTCTTCCCGAGAACGTCGCCCGAATCCACTACCAGCGCCCCGACGGCGCGTACGAAGGCTGGCAGCTTCACGTCTGGGAGGACACCACCGAGAGCGTCACCTGGACCGAAGGGCTCCCCGTGAGCGGCGTCGACGACTACGGCGCCTTCTGGGACGTCGGCCTGCAGGACGGCGCCGCACGCGTGGGCTTCATCGTCCACATGGGCGACGTCAAGGATCCCGGTCCCGACATGTTCCTGAACGTCGCGCAGCATGGCCGCGAGATCTGGCTGGTGTCGGGCTCCGACGAGATCCTCACCGCGCCGCCGCTGGCGCCACCCGCCGAAGGCGTCGCTAGGATCCACTACCTCAACCCGGCGGGCGACTACGACGGTTGGGTCCTTCACGTGTGGGAAGACACGCTCGAGAGCGTGACATGGCAAGAGGGCCTGCCCGTCACCGGCACCACGCCGCATGGCATCTACTGGGACGTGCGCCTAGCCGACGACGCCGAGCGCGTGGGGTTCATCGTGCACCGTGGCGACGAGAAGGATCCCGGCCCCGACATGTTCCTGGTGCCGGCCGAGCACGGCACGGAGATCTGGGTGGTGTCGGGCAGCGCGACGATCCACACCAGCCGCCCCGAGGTGGCCGCGGTAGGCGGTGGTGACCTCGCCGAGCGGCGGGCGCACTGGGTGACGCGCGACCTGATCGTCTGGGACACCGGCACGCCACTGGCAGGCGAGTCGTATGCGCTCTACGCCGCGCCCGGCGACACCGACCTCGACACGCTCACGCTGGACGGCGGTGCGGTGGTGGGTGGCGAGGCGTTCGTGCTCGAGCGCCCAGACGCTGGCGCGTCGGAGGGCGCGCAGGAGAACGTGCCGGCCGACGTGCTCGCCCGTTTCCCGTACCTCGCGGGCCGCACGGTGTTGCGGCTCGAGCCGGCCGCGGCGTCGATCGCGCCCGACCTGCTTCGGGGCCAGCTAGCGGTCGCGCGTTTGGTGGACGGTCAGGTGGTGGACGCCACCGGCCTGCAGATCGCTGGAGTGCTCGACGACGTCTTCGCGAGCGCGGCGCTCGACGCGCCGCTCGGCGTGCACTGGCGAAACGGCGTTCCGACCGTATCGGTATGGGCGCCCACCGCCCGCAGCGTCCACCTCCTTCGGTTCCCCGATGCCACCTCCGACGCCATCGAGCGCTTGCCGATGACGCGGAACGACGCCAGCGGCGTGTGGAGCATCGCCGGCGCGGCGGAGTGGGCCTTCCAGTACTACCTGTTCGAGGTCGAGGTCTTCGCGCCGGCCGCCGGCCGCGTCGTCACCAACCTCGTCACCGACCCGTACTCGACGAGCCTGACCCAGAACTCCACGCGCAGCCAGTTCGTCGACTTGAACGATCCGCTGCTCGCGCCCCCAGGGTGGGATGACCTGGTCAAGCCGCCCATGGACGACCCGGTCGACATCGTCATCTACGAACTGCACGTGCGGGACTTCTCGGCGGCCGACCCCACCGTGCCGGACGACCTGGTGGGCAAGTACCTCGCCTTCACCCTCGACGGCAGTTACGGTGTCCAACACCTGCGCGCGTTGGCAGGCGCGGGCCTCACGCACGTGCACCTGCTGCCGACGTTCGACATCGCCACCATCGACGAGAACCCTGCGTCCTGGAGGACGGCGCCGCCGGACGCCGAGTTGCCTCATACCGGCCCGCAAGCCCAGGCGGCCGTCGAGGACTCGCGCGACCACGATGCCTTCAACTGGGGCTACGACCCGTACCACTACGGCGTGCCCGAGGGAAGCTACGCCACCGACCCGAACGGTCCGGCGCGCATCGTGGAGTACCGCGAGATGGTGATGGCGCTGTGGGACATGGGCCTGCGGGTGGTAGCCGACGTGGTGTACAACCACACCAACGCCGCCGGGCAGGCGGAGCGCTCCGTGCTCGACCGCATCGTTCCCGGCTACTACCACCGCCTCGACGACGCGGGGAACGTCACCACCAGCACCTGCTGCCCCAACACCGCCACCGAGCACGCCATGATGGAACGCTTGATGGTCGACATGGTGCATGTGTGGGCGGAGCACTACAAGATCGACGGCTTCCGTTTCGACCTGATGGGGCATCACATGGTGCCGAACATGCAGGCGGTACGGGATGCGCTCGACGCCTTGACGCCGGAGGCGAACGGCGTGGACGGTGCCGGCGTCTACGTCTACGGCGAAGGTTGGGACTTCGGCGAGGTGGCCCAGAACGCCCGCGGTCCCAACGCGACGCAGGTCAACATGGCGGGAAGCGGCATCGGCACGTTCGACGATCGCTTGCGTGACGGCGTGCGCGGTGGCGGACCGTTCGACGGCCCCGACACGATCCGCGCGACGCAAGGGTTCGCCTCGGGACGATTCGTGCTGCCCAACGACCAGACAGCGGGGGCGGACCCCGAAGTCGAGCGTCAGGCGATGCTGCGGTCGATGGACCTGGTTCGGGTTGGCCTGGCCGGCAACCTGGCCGACGTGACGTTCGTCGGCGCAGAAGGGGAGGCGATCCGCGGCAGTGACGTCGACTACAACGGCGCGCCCGCCGGCTACGGCCTGGTTCCCCAGGATCACGTCGTGTACGTGTCGAACCACGACAACGAGACGCTGTGGGACATCCTCCAGTACAAGTTGCCGACCGACCTTCCGACCGCCGACCGCGTGCGCCTGCAGAACCTGGCGTTGTCCACCGTGGCGTTCTCGCAGGGCGTGCCGTTCTTCCACGCCGGAACCGACGTGCTTCGCTCGAAGAGCTTCGATGGGAACAGCTACGATTCCGGCGACTGGTTCAACGCCATCGACTGGACCGGCGGCCTGGACGGACACGGGAACGGCATGGGGCGCGGCCTCCCACTCGCAGCGGACAACCGCGACATGTGGGGGCTGATCCGGCCGATGCTCGAAAACGACCTCCTCTACCCCAGTCCCGACGACGTGGCGTTCGCGAGTGAGGTGTTCCGCGAGTGGCTGACCATCCGCCGTGACGAGCCGCTGTTCCGATTGCGCACGGCCGAGCACGTCCTCGAGCGGCTGGTGTTCCATGCCGATGGCGCCGACGCGCCACCTGGCGTGATCGTGATGCAGCTTCGCGACGACCTCGATCGCCTACCCGACCTCGACCCCGACGGCGAGGGACTGCTGGTGGTGTTCAACGCGACCCCCAAGCGCGTCACCGTGGCGGTTCCCGAGGTGGCGGGCAGGCCATGGCTGGTGCACGAGACGCAAGCGGCCGGCGCCGACGCCGACACCGTGCGCACCGCCTACGTGACCACCGTCGGCGGCCGCGTGTCGGTCCCTGCACTGACCACCGTGGTGTTCGAAGCGCCACAACTGCCATGACGCCCAACGGCGCCATGTTGGAGGCGCCCGACGCCGCTCTCGTGGCGGTGCTCGCCGACATCCACGGCAACCTCCCCGGCCTGGACGCCGCGCTCGCGGATCTGCGTCGATTCCCGGTGACCAGCGTGCTCTGCCTCGGAGACGTGGCCAACTTGGGGCCGTCGCCACGCGAGACGATCCGGCGCGTGCGCGGCCTGCCGTACCCGACGCGCTTCGTGTTGGGGAACACCGATGCGTACCTACTCGAGTCCCGCACGATCGCCGACGTATCCGAGCCGAGCCAGGACACGTCGGCGATCCTCGAAGTCGAGGCGTGGTGCGCCGAGCAACTCGGCGACGACGATCGCGCGTTCCTGAAGGACTTCGAGCCGTTCGTACGCGATACCGTCGCCGGGCTCGACATCGTGGCCTACCACGGGTCTCCACGAAGCTACGACGACCCGATCCGCGCCACCACCCCCGACGACGACCTGGATTCGCTGCTTGGCGAGCACGCCGCGGGGCTGTACCTGGGCGCGCACACGCACGAGCAGTTCGCGCGGCGCTACCGCGCGGCCGTGGTGGCCAACCCCGGCAGCGTCGGACTGCCTCTGGCCGCCGCCGATGATGGGAGGGTCGTTCACCCCGCGCTGGCGGAGTACGCGTTGGTCGAGGTGCGCGCCGGCATCCCGAACGTGTCGCTGCGCCGCGTGCCGTACGAGCTGGAGGACTTGCGCTCCTTGATGATGGCGAGCGGGATGCCGCATGCCGACACCTGGCTGGATGGGTTCGTATCGACGAGCGGGTGAAGGACGGCTCCTGCGTGAGCGTGCCGACGCGAGCAGAGTGCCGGCGAGACCAACGAGGGAGCCTAGGGTCCTGACAGATCGCCTTCTGGGAAGATCGGTTCGAGCTCACCGCTCGCGAGACGCGCCTCGACCAGCGCCGCCGCCTCTTTCCACCGGCGCGTGAGACGCTCCTTGTACTCGGGCTTGTGGGCGTGCCGTCCACCTGGGCCGGGCGTGAACTCCCCCAAGACGATCCCACGATGCGAGTCGTAGAGGTCGACGCGGATGTACGGCACGGGGATCCGCGACGCGGTGGCCTCCGCCACCTCCATCAGGGCCGCGCGGTTCGCCGGCGGCTGCAGTTCCTCGATGATCGACTCCGGTCGGATCCCGGTGTCCACCGGTTGCCAGCTCCGGTCGTAGAAACGCAGGCCCTTGCGTCCACCGACCTCACCCTTCTGTAGGACGTGCTCTACCCGGCCGGCGAAACAGCTGAACTTGAAGTCCTCGATCATGCGCAACGATCCATCGGAGGGCAGAAGCAACTCCTCGACCAACCACTCGTCGGCCCGCTTCAGCTTGCCGTAACTCAGTTGCGCTTCCTGGCGCAACCCTGCAAGGCGGTATCGCTTCCCGCTGCGGAGGTCCCGGAAGCGACCGTCCTCTTTCACGAGGCAGAACACTCCCGTGCCGCTCTTCGCCGCCACCGGCTTCAGCACTACGTTGTCGACCGGGGAGGACGCGATGAAGTCCAGCGCATCGCGAAGCGGCACGTGCGAGACGTACTCCGCCGCCACCGAAAGACCCAGACGTCGTGCCAGAGCCTTCTGCTTGTTCTTCGCATGGAGGTCGTGAAGGTACGCCGCGGACGCCTCGGGCAGGTTCGCGAACAACCACTCGTGGCGCCGGTCGATGAAGTCGCCGAACGTCGGTTCGGCGTTCGGGTCAGGTATCACGGGCGGCTTGCGCCGCAGCTTCCGCACGGCGGAGAGCGCCGAGCGGGCCGCAGCCCTCGCGCTGCGGTACGGATTCACCATGGCGACACCTTAGTCGCAGCACATGTGAAGAGCGTGACCCTGGCCACGAGCCCGACGCTAGCACGCCCGCCGGAACCGACAGGCGAAGCGCTTCATACGGCTCGGCGTCGACTTCCCCCGGGCCAACACCCACCCCTGCTCTGGGAAGCTACCTCGCTTCGCTCGCACCTTCGGGGAACAGAGGCTCTAGCTCGCCGCTGGCCAATCGCGCCTCGAGCTCGGCCGCTGCCTCATGCCAGCGCCGCGTGAGGCGCTCGGTCCACTCCTGGTTGAACAGTCGTCGGCCGCCAGGACCGGGGGTGAACTCGCCAAGCACGATGCCTCGGTGGGAATCGTAGAGGTCGACGCGAAGGAACGGCATGGGGATCTGCGAAGCGGCGGCCTCCGCCACCTCCACCATACGGGCGCCGTTCGGCGGTGGCGTGAGGGCGTCGCTCCGTAGATCGGGGCGCATCCCCGTGTCCACGGGGTTCCAGTTACGGTCGTAGAAGCGGATGGCGAGTCGTGTCCCGCCGTCTCCTTCCTTGGCTTCCGTGACGATGCACTTCTGGAGGATGAACTCGACGCGGCCGGCGAAGCAGTGGAACTTGTAGTCGTCGATCATGCGCAGGCTCCCGTCGGGGGGTAGCAGCAACTCCTCCACCAGCCAGCGGTCGGCCCGGCCGAGTTTCGCGTAGCCCAGGTACGCTTCCTTGCCGATCTCCTTGAGCGACATCCGCGTGCCGTGCTTGAGATCGAAGTACTTCTCGCCCTGCTCGACCGCACAGATGACGCCCGCGCCACTCTTCGCCGAGAGCGGCTTCAACACGAATCGCTTCAAGCCGTGCGCTTCGATGAACGCCAGCGCTTCCTTGAGGGGTACGTAGGACACGTACTCGTCCGCGACGGAGAGTCCGAGGCGGCGGGCCAACGCCTTCTGCTCGTCCTTGCCGTGCAGGCCGTGCAAGTACTCCGCCGACGCGCGCGGCAGGTGCGCGAACAGCCACTCGTGCCGCCGGTCGAGCAGGTCGCCGAAGGTCGGTTCGTCCGTCGCCTGGCGACGCGCGGCTCGCGCCCTCGCATGACGCGCCATGCGCAGCGTTCTCTGCATCCGCTTGGCAGTGGCTCGCGCCCACAGGTACGGGTTCATGCACTTCCACCTCTCGCCCGGCCGGTACCGCCGACGATGCCCGGCACGTCTGGGACGGTCCGGTCCTGGCGGCTGCCGCGGCGCGCCGCTCTCATCCAGCTCGCGGCTCCGCCAACGTGATGGCACGGCCCGACGGCCACGACACCATTGTGCTCGATCGGGCGAACGTCACGCCGCGCCGGCCGTCACTTGGCTATCATTGTCGTCACATCGCGCTCCCCCCAAACCCCATCGCCGCGATAGGGGTCGTCCTCGAGTGATCCGCACCCTCTCCCCCACATCGATCCACCCGGTCATCGTCGCCGCCTTCGTGGTGACGCATCTAGCGATGTTCTCCGCGCTGGCAGAAGCGCAGGCCGACCTCGTCGACTACGCCGTTCCTCCCGGCCACGCGTTGGAGGTGGACGCGTACGGCTTCCAGATGCCCACGGCCATCGCCTTCGTACCGAACCCGGGAACTTCGCCCGACGCCCCGCTCTACTTCGTGGCGGAGTTGACGGGCACCATCAAGGTCGTCACGGTCGACCGGAGTGTGCACACCTTCGCGCAGGTGCCGGCGGCCCGCGATCAGACACCGGCGTTACAGGGCGCGTCGCAGAGCGGACTGGCCGGGATGTGCCTCGATACCGAGCGTGGATACGTCTTCGCTACGTACACGGAGGCCGACGCCGGCGGCGTACTTCGCAACCGCATGGTGAGGTTCCGTTCCACACCGGGTAGCTTCGACCTCGAAGCTCATGCGGTCGACGCGTTCGACGCCATGCTCCAGCCGTTCCAGTCGGCGCCCGCGCACCAGATCGGTACTTGCGTGGTCGAGAACGGGCAGGTCTACGTCGGCGTGGGGGACGGTGGGAACGCAACTGCCGCGTCGGACGTCGACGTGCTGCTCGGGAAGGTGCTGTGCCTGGACGTCCACGGCGAGCCCTGCCGCGACAACCCCTACTTCGAGTCCGGGGCGGCGCTTCCGGATGGTACCTTCCCACCCGAGGCGTACGTCCATGCGTACGGGTTCCGGAACCCCTTCGGGCTCGTGTGGGTCGGCGGTCAGTTGTACGCCGCGGAGAACGGCGTCGACCTGGACCGCTTCCTACCGGTTCGACGCGGCGAGGACCACATGTGGCGCGGTACCGATCAGAGCCTCACGGTGCTCGCGGACCTGGTGTTCGTTCCGACGGTGGCTCCCGTCCAGACCATCTACCTGCCACCCGATGCCGACTTCGTCGGTGACGACTGGCGCGACCGGTTCGTGAGCGCCGTCTTCGGCGGGAAGGGAACGAACTCCGGCGTGATCGCATACGCAGGCGTGACGTCCCGTAGACCGCCAGATGTGCCCCGCTACCTGCTCGAGTTCCTCGGTGAGCCGGGCACGCAGCACTTCTCGGCCGTGGCCATCGGTCCGGACGGAGTGTATACGGCTCCCATGGTGCCGGATGCGAAAGGCGGCAGCCCCGTGCTTCGCATCCGTCTCGACCCAGAGACGGCGCACACCGTACACGTCTCGCCCCGGGCGAGCCTCGAGTCGACGAGGGACCTTGGCGTGCTCGGCACGCATGGCTGCGTGTCTTGCCACACCATCCGCGGTGTTGGGGGCGGCGTAGGCCCGAGCTTGGACGCGTTCGGTCTGAACTGGCGCCTGACGCAGCGCCTGAACGCGCCGGCATACGAGGCGCAGGTCGCGCGGGTCGATGCGATCGACGCAGAGCCGTTCCGTAGCTGGCGCGACGCGCGCCAGGAGGTGCTCGAAGCGCGAGGCATCGAACGTACCTGGGTGTGGCTGAAACACTACTTACAAGAGCCTCGGTTCGACCGCCCCGAGACCCTCATGCCCAACCTCGGCTTGAGCAGTGTCGAGGCCGAGGCCTTGCGCACGCAGCTCTTTCACGCTGCTCACTTGAAGGTTCCCGACGCACGCGACATCGGGCTCTGGCAACGGGGGTTGGCCTACCTGCGCGCGAACGTCCTTCACACCAAGACCAGCACGGCCGCTCGGGCGGTGTTGGCCGTCGCGGCCACTGCCGCCTTGGCGCTGTTGTTGACGTTGCTCGTGCGCCGAGAGCGTTCGGCGTCGCGGGCGTAGCGCAGCAACTTCGACCAAGGGACGAGCCGGGCCAGGATGCACCCGTCCGATTCCCGTCAGGGCGAGGACTTCTCGGCTGACACCCCTAAGGCGCCGCCACGCAGCATCCCCAGCTGTCGCATCACGAAGATCCGCTGGTCGACGGCGTCACGCAAGCGCAGGTCGAGCGGCTTCCCCTGACCGTGGCCGGCAGAGCGGTCGACCCACAGCAGCACCGGCCCGTCGTGAGGATCGCGCGACGTGGCGGCCTGGAGGCGCGCCGCCATCTTGCGTGCATGCATGGCGTGCACGCGCATGTCGTTCTCGCCGGCGGTGAGCAGCACGGCGGGGTACGCGACCCCGTCCTCGACGCGGTGGTACGGCGAGTAGGCGCGAAGCCACGCGAAGGCGTCTTCTTCCTCGGCGGAACCGTACTCGGGCACCCAGTAGCGCGCCATCAGGAAGTGCTGGTAGCGCAGCATGTCGAGTAGCGGCACCGCCACGATCGCAGCAGCGCAGATGTCCGGACGTTGCGTCAGCGTGGCGCCGGTGAGCAACCCGCCGTTCGAGCCGCCGGCGATCGCCAGCCGCCCGGGCCTGGTCACGCCGTTCGCGAACAGCCACTCGGCCGCGGCGACGAAGTCGTCGAAGACGTTCTGTTTGCGTTCCAGCATGCCGGCTTCGTGCCATGCGTCGCCGTACTCGCCGCCGCCCCGAAGGTTCGGCAGGGCGTACACGCCGCCGTCTTCGAACCACGGCGCGAGCGTCGGGGCGAACGCCGGCAGTTGGCTGACTCCGAAGCCGCCGTAACCGCCGAGGATGGTAGGGGCGTTCCCGTCGGGCTCGAGCCCCTTGCGGTGCGCGACGAACATGGTGACGTTCGTGCCATCTCGAGACGCGTAGGTAACCTGACGCACCTCGACGGCTTCCGAGTCGATCGGGGCGTCGGGTCGCTCCCACACGGTGAACGTCCCTTCGGGGTCGCGCACGTCGAAGCGGTACACGGTCGGAGGATGGACGAAGCTGGAGAACGTCACGAACGCCTCGGTCGAGCCCTCGTCGGCACGAACCGTTGCCGTGCCGTAGGTGGGGAGCGGGACCTCGCCCACGCGGTTTCCGGTGAGGTCGAACACGAGGATGCGCGTGGAAGCGCGCTCGAGGTAGGTGACGACCACGTGGCCGGCGGCGAAGACCACCGACTCGATGGTGGCGTCGCTCCGCTCCGGCACGAGGTCGTGCCAGTTCTTCTCGCGTGGGTCGGCGACCGGTACGGTCACCACGCGCCCGTTGGGGGCGTTCTTGTAGGTGAACAGCGCCAGCAGCGGACCGTCGGGGCCGTTCACGACGCTGCCTTCGCCATTCCCCGAGGTGCCGATGCTGACCTCGACCTTCTCGAAGTCACCCGTGCGCAGGTACCGCTCGAAGTCGACCAGCCAAAGGTCGTTCGAGCGCGTGTCGACGGCGTAACTCAGAAGCAGCCAACGCCCATCGTGGGAGAGCGTCTCGCTCGGGCCCCAGGTGGTGGCGAGCTTCGCGTCCTCCTCCTTCGTGAACTGGCGGAAGAGCACGTGGTCGTCCGTCGGGCCCGCGTCGTCCCGCGCGTCCGTCGGTAGGGGGTGATACATCACGCGGCCGGTGTACGGGTCGTCGGGATCGGCGAGGTTCCGGTAGACGAACCCGGTACCGTCCGGCAGCCACGCGGGTGCGCGCACCTTGTCGGGGATCGCGAGCCGCAACGTCACGCTTTCGTCGACGTCCAGCAGGTGCAGCCGGGTGTTCTCGTCTCCTGCCGCGTAGGTGCCGTACGCCAGTCGTCGGCCGTCCGGGCTCGGCGAGATCCATTCGACGGTCGTGAGCCCCGACGGATCGACGGCCTCGGGATCGACGAGCAGCCGATCCGCTCCGTGCAGGCCCTCGCGTACGTACACGCGCGCCTGGTTCTGATCGCCCTCCCTTCGAAGGTGGAAGTACCGCCCTCCGCGCTGGATGGGGGCGGTGACCGAGCCGATCTGCATGAGCGGCCTGAGGCGATCCTGCAACACCTCGCGGCCCGGCAGCGAATCGAGCACGGCACGGGTGTAGGCGTTCTGGGCATCGGTCCAAGCCGCCACCTCGGGGGTGACGCGACCCATCGCTTGTGGGTCGGAGACGTCACCTTCCAACCAGCGGTAGGCGTCGACGAGCGTGTGACCGTGAAGGGAGTCGGCGACTTCGCGCTTCTCGGTCGGGGGAACGGCGGGATGAGGTCGGTTCATGGTCTCACCTGATGGGTGTAGTCGCGATTGCCTTCGCCAGACCCGTGTCGGCCGTCGGAGGCGGCTGCGAAGGATCGTACCAACCCGGCTCCGGTCACAACGACCGTCACCGCCATGGCGATGCATGGAGTAGCCTCGCGTATCTACTCGACACGCCCGTTCGGGGCGGACGAACGTCTGGAGGTGTGTGCATGGACGAGCGCGCGAAGGCATCGAAACCGCTGCCGCCCATCGTCACGTACGACGCGTGGCGCGAGGCCCGTGGCGAACTGCTGGTCGAGGAGAAGGCGCACATGCGGCGTGGCGATGCGCTTGCCGCCAGGCGCAGGCGGCTGCCGATGGTCCCCGTCGAGAATCGGTACGTGTTCCGAGGAAGAGACGGCGATGCCACGTTGCTCGAGTTGTTCCGTGGCCGGAACCAGCTGATCGTGTACCACTTCATGTTCCACCCAGTTTGGGACGAAGGTTGCGATGGCTGCTCGTGGTTCACCGACGGCATCGCCGACGTGCGGCATCTCGCGGCACGCGATGTGTCGTTCGCGCTGGTGTCGCGCGCGCCGATCGCGAAGCTCGAGGCGTACCGACGTCGCATGGGCTGGGACCTGCCCTGGTACTCGTCGCACGACACGACCTTCAACCACGACTTCGGCGCGACGGTGGGCGACAGCGAGCACCATGCACTGTCCGTGTTCCTGCGCGACGGTGAGCAGGTGTACCTCACGTTTCAGACGAGCGACCGCGGCGTCGAGAACCTCGGCACGACGTTCAGCCTGCTCGGCTTGGTGCCCTACGGCCGCCAGGAACGTTGGGAGGTATCCCCGGACGGTTGGCCGAAGGGTGACGCGTACGTCTGGTGGCGCAGGCATGACCAGTACGGCACGGCGATCGCGGCGCCGTCGACGCTGGATGAACCACGCGAACGTGGCGAATCCGGGGGATAGCGACGCGTACCCGGGACGGCGCCGGGGCCGCGCGAGGGCGAACGCCTTCGCCACCCGTCGACTCCACCTCTTCGTCAGGAC
>CAZOTV010000038.1:0-25819 GCA_964582795.1 uncultured bacterium | reverse complement strand
GCACCGACCGGCTCGCGTGTGTCGCGCGACCCCGCCGCTCCCGCGACTGAAGTCGACCCCTTCGACCGAACACGCCTCGTCATGAACCCTGCCTAGGCAGGGTGCTTGCGCTGGCCTAGCGCTCGTGTCGGCACGCCGCCCGCAAGGGGCCGCCGCCCGCGCGCTCAGCCAAGCGCCCAGCCAGGCGCTCTGCGGGCGTAGGCGCCAAGGGGCCGACGGGCGGAGCGGGCCGTGAACGGCACACCACCCTCGACGACTCGCCATTCCCCGGAGGGAACGCATTGCCTTCGTACGACGAAGACCACTGGTACGACCACGACGACGGACCATCCGAGCATCGCCATCGACGCGGCCGGAAGCCGAGGCGGAAACGCAGCGTTCACGACCTACGCTTGGCCGACGACGCCGACCGCCCGACGAGCACTACGGCGTTCGCGGACCCCGATCTGCAGGAGCTCTACGAGCGGGGCTACTTCGACACCTTGCTCGGTGAGGTCAAAGGCGGGAAAGAGGCGACCGTCTACCTGGTGGCGCGCGCCGGGCAGCGGTTCGCCGCGAAGGTCTACGCCGACATCGAGACGCGCGCCTTCCGCGACGACGCCGTCTACTGGAACGACGTGTTCATCGCCGACAAGCGCACGGCCAAGGCGATGAAGAACAAGACGCGTGCCGGCAGGCGAGCGCAGCAGGCCATCTGGGTGGCGCGGGAGTATGCCTACCTGTGGCGCTTGGTCGAGGCCGGGCTGCCGGTGCCGAGGCCGGCGGTCGGCCCCGAACCGAGCGTGTACGGCGCCGCCGGCAGCGTCGTGTTGATGGAGTTCGTGGGGGACGGCGACGAGCCGGCTCCGCGCTTGTCGGACGTGCGGTTGGGGCCCGCCGCCGCCATGGATGCCTACCGCCAGAGCGCCGAGATCCTGGTTCGGCTCGCCGCGTTGGGCCTGGTGCACGGCGACTTCTCGACCTACAACCTGCTTTGGCATCAGGGCCGCGTCGTCCTCATCGACGTCCCGCAGATGATGGAGTTGGCCGTGAGCCGCACCGCCCGTGGTCTGCTCGAGCGCGACGTCCACTCGCTCTCGACGTCGTTCCGGCGCCTGCGGGTAAAGGCCGACCCGACGGCCCTCCTCTCCGAAGCGCTTCGCGCGTCGAACGGCGGCCGGTAGAATGGCGCTTGCGCGCGGCGCAACGGGCGCAGGAGGGAACGTTCCTTGTCCAGTTCTACGTCGGCTTCCCCGCTCGTCAACGGCGCCGCTGTCATCGAGGTCCGGGACCTGGTGAAGGTGTACGGCGACGTTCGCGCCGTCGATGGCGTGAGTTTCGAGGTCCGCCGCGGCGAGTTCTTCGGCATGCTCGGGCCCAACGGCGCCGGCAAGTCCACCACCATGCGGATGATCTACCAGGTCACGCCGCCCACCTCGGGCGACCTTCGGGTGTTCGGCCTGGAGAGCGGCCGCCAAGAGAAGGCCATCAAGCGGCGCCTCGGCGTGGTGCCGCAGATGGACAACCTCGACGAAGACCTGAGGGTGCTCGACAACCTGCTGATCTACGCCCGCTTCAACGGTATTCGTGGGCCCGACGCGGCGCGTCGCGCCGAGGAGCTGTTGACGTTCGCGGAGTTGCAGGAGAAGCGCAAGGCGCGGGTGCTGCAGCTCTCGGGCGGGATGAAGCGGCGCCTCACGCTGGCGCGGGGTCTTCTCAACGACCCCGAGGTCGTGGTCCTCGACGAGCCGACCACCGGACTCGATCCGCACGTTCGGCTGAACCTCTGGAACAAGCTCGACGAGCTGCGGTCGAAGGGCATCACCTTGGTGATGAGCACGCACTACATGGACGAGGCCGAGCGCCTGTGCGACCGCCTGGTCATCATGGATCACGGGCGGATCATCGCGCAGGGTGAACCCAGGGCGCTGATCCGCGAGCATCTGCCGCCGTTCGTGGTGGAAGCTCGCGGGGGCGACACCGACGCCGGGTACGCTCGTGCCTACGAGGGCGTCGCGGAGCGGTTCGGCGCGGAGATGGTGCGCTCGGGCGATCGCGTCAGCATCTTCGTGCGCGACCCTGACGCCGTCATGTCCGCGCTGCGCGAGCAGGGCGTGCGGCTCGAGCGCGCGTTCGTGCGCCCGGCGAACCTCGAGGACGTGTTCTTGAAACTCACGGGAAGGACGCTCCGCGAATGAGCGCTTGGTCGAAGGCCGGCCTGGATCGGAGCGCGCGCCTCCCGGTGGATCTCGTCAGCGCACTGCGGGTCTGGCAGCGGAACCTGTGGGTCTACCGCGACCGGTGGTTCTACGGCCTCCTGCCGAACTTCTTCGAGCCGGTCTTCTACCTGCTCGGCATGGGCGTGGGGCTCGGGTACTACGTCACGACCGGCGGCGAGTTCGGGCAAGGGTACTTGGCGTACATCGCGCCCGGGTTGGTCGCCGCGTCGGCCATGAACGGCGCGTCGTTCGAGACGACCTACAACGTCTTCGTCAAGATGCACTTCGGCAAGTACTACGACGCGGTCGTCACCACGCGCGTGAACATGGAAGACGCTGCCGTCGGCGAGCTGTTGTGGGCGGTCACGCGCTCCCTCATCTACGGCGGCATCTTCTTGCTCATCACGCTCTTCTTCGACTCGCCGGTGACCTGGCGACTGGTGCCGGCCGTCGGCGCGCTGGCGCTGGTGGGGTTCTGCTTCTCCGCCATCGGCTTGGCGTTCACCAGCATCATCGACATCATCGACGTCTACTCGTACTACTTCACCCTGTTCATCACGCCGTCGTTCTTGTTCTCCGGCATCTTCTTCCCTGTCGAGGCGCGCTTCCCGAGCGCGCTGGTGGCGGTGGCGCAGGTCACGCCCCTCTATCGCTCGGTGCACCTGGTGCGGGGAACCGTGAACGGCGTCGGCGAGAACCTCTGGCTCGACGTCGTCTACCTCGTCGCGGTGGGCGTGGCGTTGTCGGCGTTCGCGGTGTGGCGCATGCGCAAGCGCGTGATCCGGTGACCGGGCCCGGGCGCGACGATGACCTGCTGGACCCGTGGCAGCGCGGTCGTGGCCTGACCGAGCGCGCCGCCCGTGAGCTCGGCCGGGACGACGCTGCGGCCGCGCGCGAGGCCGCCGAGGCGGCGCTCTCCGAGTACGCCCTGGGCGCTCCGGACGCCGCGCCCGGCTGGGCGGCGGAGCAGACGATCGAGACGCACCTGTTGGCGCTCCGCGCGGCGTTCCTCCTCGACGACGTCGAGGCCGCGTTACGAAGCGGCGCCGAGGCGCTCGAGGCGGCGACCAAGGCGCAGTTGGTGCCGCTCGCGGCGCGTGCGCACAACGACCTGGCTGCCGTCTATGGCGCCCGAGGGTTGTCCGAACGGGCGCTTCAGCACCTGCGCGCCGGCGTGCGGATGCTCGACGACGCCGGGTTGCCGGTGGCGCCCTCGCTGACCAACAACCTCGGCAACGTGTACCTGGAGCTTGGGCGCGTGGACGAGGCGCTGGCGTGCTTCCGGCGCGGGCGTGAAGAGCACCTCGAGCGTGGCGACCGCTTCGGTGCAGCCATCGCCCGCTCGAACGAAGGCCGGGCGCTCGCGGACCAAGGACGTCATGACGAGGCGCTCGCAGCATTGCGCGAAGCGCTGACGTGGTTCGACACGCTCCAACAGGGGGCGTACCGCGTGGCGACGCTCGGCAAGCTGGGCGAGGTGCACGCGGCGGCAGGTGACGAAGCCGCGGCCGCTGCGACGTTCCGGGAGGCGCTCGAGACGCTCGATGACGAAGGGCCGACGTCGAGCTTCGGTCCCGACGTGCGCGCGGCCTGGGGCCGCTTCTTGCTGGCGTGTGGGCAGTACGAGGAAGCCCTGCCCGCGTTGACCGAAGCGATCGAGAGCTACCGCGAGCGCGGCGCGGACGCGGCCGTGGTGGCGCTGATGCGTCATCGGGCCGAGACGCTCAGGCGCTTGGGAAGGCTCGAGGAGGCGTACGAGCAACTCCACGGGTACGTCGAGCGGCAAGCGAAGATCGACCAGGAGCGGGGCGCGCTGATGGTGCGGGCGTCGTTGATCGAGCTGGAGGCAGGGCTCGCCAGCGACCATCAACTGCATGTCGTCACGCGGGAAGTGCTGGCGGAAGCCAACCGGTCGTTGCGAGACCAGGCCGAGCAACTCGAACGACTCAGCACCACCGACGAGCTCACCGGCGTGTACAACCGTCGCCACCTGTCACGGCGGCTCGAAGAGGAGGCGCGCAGGGCGGCGCGGGACGGCACGATGCTGGCGTTGGTGCTGCTCGACGTCGACAACTTCAAGGCCATCAACGACCGTCACTCGCACGTCGCGGGCGATCAGGTGCTGGTGCGCATCGCTGGCGTGCTCGCGGAGACGGTGCGGCGCAGCGACGTGGTGGCGCGGTGGGGCGGGGAAGAGTTCGCGCTGCTGTTGCCGGGCTGCGGCATCGGGGAAGCGAGCAGGGTGGCGGAGAAGGCGCGAGCGGCCATCGCCGGGAACGACTGGAGCGACGCCGCGCCCGGCTTGGCCGTGACGGTGAGCATCGGCGTCGCCTGCCTGCGGGAAGCGGGCAGCGACACGCTCGAGCTCGTGCGTCTGGCCGACCGCAGGCTCTACGGCGCCAAGAGGGCCGGAAGGAACCGCATCGAGAGCACGGCCTGAGCGGGAACGGCGGATCGTCGGCGACGCCAGGATATGAGATACGGTGTATCATAACGTGACGGCGCCGGGCATGCGCAGACAGCCGAGCGCGCGTCGGTCGTCGAAGTGGAGCGCTCCGTGCGCCAGCAAGCCATCGCCACCGGCCTTCTGTTCGGGTACTACTTCATGACCTGCCTGGTGATCCCGATGTGCCTGCGCGCATGGCGGAAGATGCCCGACGAGGTCGTGCGCAAGGTCCAGCACGTCGGCTACGGCATGTCGGTCTGGCTGCTGTTGGAGACGTTCCCGAACTGGTATCAGGCGGTGGCGGGCGCCTTCGTGCTCGTGATCGTGGCGCTGCCTGCGCTGATGCTGCTGGAGCGCTGGAGGGGCTATGCGCGCTTCTTCCCCGATCGCGCGCGAAGGGGAGGAGAACTGCGGAAGTCGATGCTGTGGGTGCAACTCTCGTTCGCCGTGCTGCTTGCGGTCTTCTGGGGCGGCGGTGGGGAGGCCGGTAAGTACCTGGTGGCCGCCGGCGTGATGGCGTGGACCTTCGGCGACGCCGCTGCTGCCTTGGTCGGGACGTTCCTAGGACGCCGCCGCGTTCGGTTGCCGTTGGTCGATGAGAACAAGACCGAAGAGGGCACCTGGGCGATGGCCCTGCTTGCCTTCGCCGCCTTGAGCGGCACGCTGCTGATCTACGGCGGTTTGTCGTGGTGGCTCGGGCTCGCCGCTGCCGCGGTTGCCGCCGCGGTCGCCGCGCTGGTGGAACTGCACTCCCGGAACGGTACGGACACCCTGACCGTGCCGATGTCGACGGCGCTCGCGGTTCTGGCGGTGGTGTGGTTCACGAACTGGGTCGGGGCGTGGGCGTGAAGCCGCGGGTCGCGGCCGCACCGCCCGGCGGGAACGTGACGCCCGGTGCGAGTGGGACGGCCGGAGGGCCCGCGCCGCCCGGCGGGAGTGGGACGCCTGGTGGGCCCGCGCCGCCCGGCGGGAACGTGACGCCCGGTGGAAGTGGGACGGCCGTTGCGAACGTGACGACGGAGGCGGCGAACCTAGCACGCGGACGGACGCTCCGCCTGGCGGTGATCCTGAGCGCTTGGGCGCCGCTGGCGACCGGCGTAGCGGTGGTGATGAGCCGGTCCGCTACGCAAGTGGCCGACTTCGTGCGGCGCACCATCGAGTTGGTCGCGGTGGTCGTGGCCTACGCCGCGTTCGCGCGAGCATCCCGCTCGCCCTCGGCGGAGCACGCGGAGCGGTGGGACCTAACGTCGAACCGCGTCGTGGCCGTGGCTTTGATGGCGTCCGCGGTGACGATCGCGATGGTGGCGCTCGTCCGCGGAAGCGCCTTCCGTCCCGGCGGCAACGTCGTGCCGGGGATGGCCATCGCCGCACTCGGCTTGATCACCAACGCGTGGTTCTGGCGCCGCTACGCGCGCTTCGAGCGCGAGCGTCGCAGCGCCATCATCGGGGGCCAGCGGGTGTTCTACCGCGCCAAGTGCGCGGTCGACGCGGTGGTGTTGGTGGCGCTCGGAACCGTGCTACTGGCGCCGAGCTGGACCGGCACGCCGGCGGTGGACCGCCTGGGGTCGTTGGCGGTGGCGGCGTACCTCGTCTGGAGCGGGGCTCGCGCGTTTCGAGCCGCAGCGGATCCCGGTGGGCGGGCGCAGGTCGAGGCGTAGGGCGACAAGGTAGAGTGACCGACGACACACGACGTCGGCGGTGGGCACGCTCTGGTTTCGCGGGGCGTCGGCCGCTGCGTGAGGGGAGCCGACATGCCACTCGACCCGAAACGGACCGTCGCCGAGCTCAAGGACCTGCGCGCGCGCACCGCCGACGAGAACGGCGCGTGGCGTGTCGCCTGGACCGACGTGTGGTTGGATGCGCGCGCCTGGCTTCGCGAGAAGCTCGACGCCCTCGGTCTCGAGACGCATATGGACGCCGCCGGCAACGTCTGGTCGACCTTGAAGGGCGAGTCGGACGTCGAGCTCGTCATCGGCGGGCACATGGACTCCGTACCGGGCGGCGGCTGGCTGGACGGCTGCCTGAACGTGCTCGCGGGCCTCGAGGCGATCCGGCGGATCAAGGAGCAGTACGGCGGGAAGCCGCCGGTGACGGTGCGGCTCGTCGACTGGGCCGACGAAGAAGGCGCGCGCTTCGGTCGCAGCTTGATGGGCTCCAGCGCCGCCGGCGGCACCCTGGTGCCGGACGAGGAACGCGACCGCAAGGACAAGGACGGCGTGTTGCTGGTCGACGCACTGAAGCGCTGCGGCGTCGACCTCGACCGCATGAACGAGGCGCACGCCGAGCTGGCCAAGGCGGGCGCGTACCTCGAGCTGCACATCGAGCAAGGACCGGTGCTGCTCGACCTGGACCTGCCGCTCGGGGTCGTGCTCGGCACGTTCGGGGTCGAGCGTCACGGCATCCACTTCCGCGGCCAGGCGGCGCACTCGGGTTCGACCCCGATGAACCGGCGCCGCGACGCCTTCTTGGCGGCGGCCAGGATGAGCCCCGAGGTCTACCGCATCACCGACCGGCACGGCGGCGTGTGCACCATCGGCAGCTGCGTCACCCGGCCCGGCATCGTGACCTCGGTGGTGGCCGAGTGCGACATCACCCTCGACCAGCGGCATCTGGACGGTGACGCTCTTGCCGCGATGCTGCGCGAGGCCAAGGAAGGCAGCGAGCGCTTCGCAAAGGAAGGGGACGTCGAGGTGTCGTGGAGTCACCTCTGGAGCATCGACCCGATGCCGTTCCACCCGGACCTGATCGAGATGGCCGACGAAGCCGTGAAGGAAGCGTCCGGGACGTCGCACCGCCTGCCGAGCGGCCCGCTGCACGACGCCGCCGAGGTGGCGCGCGCCGGCGTGCCGACGGTGATGCTGTTCGTGCAGAGCCTGCATGGCATCTCGCACAACAAGATCGAGGACACCAAAGAGGAGCACATCGAGCAGTCGGTGGTGGCGCTCGACCGGCTGGCCGAGAAGACGATGGGCTGGTTGGCGAAGCGCTGATCCTATCGGCGCCTGCGACGCCGAGGGCATCTCCGCGACGTTCGGCGCCGCAGGTTCAGTGGCGCTTCCCGCGGATCCAGTTGCCGACCTTCGCGCGGAAGCTCGGCTTCCCGGTACGCGCCTCTTCGCGGTCGGCCGAGCGTGTCAGCCACAGCCCCGCGTTGACCCCGACGTACCGCAGCGGTTCGGGTTCCCACTTCCGCCAACGGTGTTGGACCCAGGGCAGGTCGGTGCGTTCGGAGCTCCGTTCCAGCACCAGCTCCGCCAGCGTGTGGCCGGCCAGGTTGGAGAGCGCCACGCCGTCCCCTACGTATCCGCCTGCGAAGCCGAACCCGGTCGAGGGGTCGAACGTCACCGTGGGGCGCCAGTCCCGCGGCACGCCGAGAGGACCGCCCCAACGGTGCGTGACGGCGCGTCCCTTCACGCTCGGGAACAGTTCGGTCAAGAGTCGCTCGAGGTGACCATGGACGGTGTCGTCGAGATCGAAGCTCGGGTGGATGCCGGAACCCCAGTGGTACGGTGCGCCGCGGCCGCCGAAGGCGAAACGGCCATCGTGCGTGCGTTGTCCGTAGATCACCATGTGGCCGTAGTCGGCGAAGACCTCGCGTCCGGCCAAGCCGATCTCGTCCCACACGCTGTCGGGTAACGGCTCGGTGGCGATCATGAGCGAGTACAGCGGGATGAGCGTGCGGCGCTCGCCCGGGAGGTCGCGGGTGTAGCCCTCGGTGGCCCGAAGCACGACGTCCGCGCGGACGGTGCCGTGCACCGACCCGTGGCCCTCGTGATGCAGCGTCTCGACCCGCTTCGGCGCGAGCGCCGTGACCGTCGTGCCTTCGTGGATGACGACCCCGAGTCGTTCGACGGCGGCCGCCAGGCCATGGACCAGCAACGCCGGGTGGACCGCGGCGGCGTCCGGCGTGAAGCTAGCGCCCGTCACGCCGTCGATGCGCGCGATGGCGGTTGCTTCGTCCCTGTCCAGGAAGCGGATGTCGTCTTCGGTCAAGCCAAGGGCGTGGTGCTCGGCGACGTCGGCTCTGGCGCGCTCGGCCTGCAGGGCGCTGCGGGCGAAGAGCACGCGGCCGCCGCGTTGGTAGTGGGCGTCGAAGCCCTCGCGCGCGATCACGCGCCCGACCTCGTGCACGGCATCGAACGCCGCGCGCTGGTACCGGATCGCCGCCTCGGCGCCGTGGCGGTGCGCCAGGGTGGCGAGGCCCAACGGGTACTCGCCGTGGCACCAGCCGCCGTTGCGGCCCGACGCGCCGAAGCCCACGTGCTCGCGCTCGAGGACGAGCACGCGCAGGGAAGGATCGATGCGCTTCAGGTAGTACGCAGTCCATAGGCCGGTGAACCCGGCGCCAACGATGCAGACGTCGACGCTCGCGTCACCGGGAAGCGGCGGTCGGGTGGGCTCGGTGGGGACGGCGTCCCACCAGAGTGGGGAGGGCTTGGCTCCGTCGATCGGCATGGTTCCTCCCATAGGACCCTCGTCCGTCTGCGTCGAGCGTGGCCCGACGTGCCATGCCCGGCCGGTTGCCGCGGCTAGCCACGGCTGTCGGCGCGGCAAGGTTCGGCGGCCCCCGCCGGACGACGCGGGTCGGGGCCCGGAACCCAGTGCGACCAGGGTGACAGGACGCCCCTCGCGGGCGTGATGCAGCCACGTTACCGCTCGCAGGCGGCGGCCGCGTCCTGGGCGCGCGAGCAGGGTTGACAACGGCCGGTCCGATGCCGTAGTTTCTGTACATGTTAATTAACAGATGCGTTAAGCGTATTCCTGGCCGACCGCTGTCGTTGCGGCGCGCGACATGACGCCCGCCGCCTCGAGTTCGCCCCGGCCTGGGTCCGCGACGCTGAGGGCGACGCCTCCCCCCGAACTTCTCGACGCCGCCTTCGGCGCGCTCGCCGATCCGACCCGCCGCGCCATCCTCGAGCGATTGGCGCAGGGCGAGGCCACGGTGAAGGAGATCGCCGCGCCGTTCGACATCAGCGCGCCCGCCATCAGTCGTCACCTGAAGGTGCTGGAAGGGGCCCGCCTGATCAGCCGTTCGCGGCAGGCGCAGTGGCGCCCATGCCGGCTGGAGCCCGAGGCGCTTCAGCGCGTGGACGACTGGCTGGAGCACTACCGCAAGTTCTGGACCGAGAGCTTCGACCGACTGGACGCGTACCTCGCTTCGGTGAAGGATCGACGTGGGGCCGCCCGAGATCCTGACGTGGAAGCGATGGCCGCCGAGCGAACCACCGCACCTGAAGGAGGCGAACGATGACGCAGACCCCACCCAACCAGGATCGCCGGCCGCACCCCGCGCCCGGCAGCGACCCACGCCCCGCGTTGCCGCGGGACGACCGCGAACTCGTGATCGCGCGTCTGTTCGACGCGCCGCGCGAGCTGGTGTTCGAGGCGTACACGAACACCGACGCCAAGTCGCAGTGGTGGGGGCCGCACGGGTTCACGACCACGACCCACACGGCCGACGTCCGGCCCGGCGGGGAGTGGCGCTTCACGATGCACGGCCCGGACGGCACCGACTACCCGAACCGCATCGTCTACCGCGAGATCGTCGCGCCGGAGCGGCTGGTGTACGACCATGACGACGACGGCGAGGCGCGCGGCGTCGAGGTCCGCACGAGGTTCGTGGCCGAGCTTTCCTTCGAGGCGCGCGGGAACCAGACGCTCGTGACCCTGCGCCAGCGCTGGCCTTCGGTGGAGGTGCTCGCGGCGAAGGAAGCCGCCGTCGGCGCCATCGCCGGCGGGCAGCAGACGCTCCAGCGGCTGGCCCAGCATCTCGCGCGCATCGCACCGGACCGGGTGGCGCCGCCGCGGCGCGTGGTGACCGTGGCGTTCGCATCCGAGCGCGAACTCGTCGTGATGCGCCCGTTCGCCGCCATGCCGCAGCAGCTGTTCGACGCCTTCGTGAGGCCGGAGGCGTTCGCCCGCTGGTGGGGTCCGCACGGCGTTCAGAACGTCGCGTGCGAACTCGACCCGCGCCCGGGCGGCGCATGGCGTCTGGTGCAGCGTGCCGCCGACGGCGTCGCATACCAGGTGTCCGGCGAGTACCGCGAGGTCGTACCGGCCGAGCGTCTGGTGATGACGTGGCGCATCCGTGACGCGGGTGGCGGCGGCGAGGCGGGACACGCGGCAGGAGCGGCTCGCGACCACGAGGACCTGCGGATGACCGTGTCGTTCGCCAGGGTGGCCGGAGAGACGGTACTGACCATCCGAACGCTACACCCGGACCGGGCGTCGCTGGAGCACTACTGGCAACACGGGCAGCCGCACGGCACCGAGCAGGCGCTGGAACGGCTGGCGGAGGTGCTGGGGGAGCCTTGACCGCCGGCTTCCTCGAGGGTCGTCACGCTGCGACGATGCCCACCGTGCGGGCGTAGATGAGCCCGACGGCGATGTTGAGGAACGGCACGATCCACAGGTAGGCGATGCCCAGCGTGATCGCACCGAGGATGCCGAGCACGAACGCCAGCAGCATGAACAACAGCGCGTCCGACGCGTTGGCCGCGACGATGCGCCAGCCGCCGGTGAGAGCGTCCACGACGCCGGCGTTGCGATCGACCACGAACGCCATGGCGAACGACAAGAGCACCGTCACGAAGGTGGCCACCACGCCGGCCCCGACGTTCAGCACGAAGCCGGCGGCACCGTTGAACAGGCTTCCAAGGAGCGCGAGCACGAGGAACCGGCCCCACTTGTCGGTGTGGCGGAAGAGCAGGTCGAAGCTGACCGGCCGACCCGAGGCGCGATGCAGGCCCGCCGTGACCATCCCGGCTTGCACCATCGCCGAGACGAAGTACAGGGCCACACCGAGCAGGACGATGGTCGTCCAGGAGATCGCGCTGCTAAGGACGATGGCGATCGCGACGACGAACGCCGCGAGCGAGAACGCTGCCATCGACAAGAAGACGGTCTTGGTGCCCGCGATGAGCGCGCGCGCCTCCTCGATCACGTCCGCTACCCGGAAGGTGCCCGGTCGGCCGGTGGTGTCGTACTGGGCTTGGTGGTGATCGACGTCGCCCATGGTCGGTTCCTCCCCGTTCACCCTAGCGTGTGACGGAGGGACGCGTCGCGACCGAGACGGGACGGATGGGGCAACCGAGCGCCCCCTTGACATCCCTGCGTCGAGCCCCTACATTAAACGCACGTTTCATACGGTTGTTTCGTTGGCGGAGCAGCGTCGCCATCGCGTCGAGCCGGTCGGCGTCGAGCGACCCACCCAGAGACCGCGGACGAACCGGGCGAGAGGACCCGTCGCACCATGAGCGAGTCGACTTCCACGACCACGCGGGCTTCCACGGGCGCGGGCGCCCGCAGCGCCACGAGCGACGTCATCCTCGAGGCCGCGTTCCGCATCCTCGCGCGCGACGGCTATCAGGGTCTCACCGCGCGCAACGTGGCCGAAGAGGCGGGCACGAACCTAGCCCTCGTCAACTACTACTTCGGGGGCAAGAAGGGTCTGCTGTTGGCGCTCTACGACGACCTCGAGCGCCAGCGCTTCGCCCGGCAGCAGGCGATGTACGAGCATCCGAACGAGCCGCTCAGCCTCAAGTGGCGACGCGCGCTCGAGTACTACCGGTCGGACCTGCAGGACGGGTTCGTACGCGTCCATCACGAGCTGCAGGCCCAGGGCTTCGCCGATCCGGCGCTGGCGGAGCGTGGCCGAAGGCGCGTCTCGGCGTGGGGCGAGCTGCTGACGGAGGTCGCCGAGCGCTACCTGCCGGAGTTGGGCGTCGACCTTCCCGCTCGCGAGGTCGTGGCGGCGTTCTGCGCCTTCTGGTACGGCATGGAGCAACTCCATTTGATCGGCATGGAGGAGTCGGCGATGCCCTACGAAGCGGTCCTGCAGCGCATCGGGGCGTGGCTCGAGCAACGCGAGGCATCGCTCGGCGCCACGCCGCGAGCCGCCGAACGGGCTCGCTGACGGCACCTGGTCCACCAGAAGGGGGCATCGGATGCGAGCGATCGAGCCGACCCACCGCGGCTACGCGACGAACCCGCACGACGGTGTGCGGAGCTTCTACCAGGTCTACGGCCCGGCGGACGCCAGGCGCACGCTGGTGATGGTCCCGACCTGGTCGTTGGTGCACAGTCGCGTGTGGAAGATGCAGGTGCCGTACTTCGCGCGGCACGGCGTCCGGGTGGTGACGTTCGACGGCCGCGGGAACGGCGCGTCGGACAAGCCGGACCACGGGTACGCCGCCGAGGACTTCGCCCGCGACACCGTGGCCGTGATGGACGACGCCGGGGTGGATCGGGCCGTGCTGGTTGCGTTCTCGGCCGGAGGCAGATGGGCGACGCACGTAGCCGTAGGCCATCCCGAGCGGGTCGAGCGCATGGTGCTGATCGGCCCATCGGTCTACCTCCACGGCTTGGTGCGGTTGCCGCTGGAGGCGTTCCTCGACGCCCCGCCCGATCGCGAAGGCTGGAACAAGTACAACGCCGTGCATTGGCGCGACGACTACCGGGACTTCACCGGTTGGTTCGCCGAGCAGGTGTTCAGCGAGCCTCACTCGACCAAGGGCATCGACGACATCGTCGACTGGAGCGGTGGCACCACGCCCGAGACGCTGATCCGCACGGTCGTCGAAGGGCTGACGCCGAAGATGCGCGAGGTGTGGCAGAAGGTCACCTGCCCGGTGCTGATCGTCCACGGCAGCGACGACCGCGTCGCGCCGGTCTCGAACAGCCAGGCACTTCAGGCCGCGTTGCCGCATACCGAGCTGACCGTCATCGATGGCGGCGGCCACGCGCCGCACCTGCGCGACCCGGTGAAGGTGAACCTCCTCCTGCGTGCGTACGTCGAGCGCGAGGAGGTGCGAACGACACCAACGGGCCCGCTCCCGGCCCGGACGTGGCGCCGGGCGCGCGCTCGCGGCACCAGACGCGCCCTCTTCGTGAGCAGCCCGATCGGCCTCGGGCATGCGCAGCGCGACGTAGCCATCGCCAAGGAGCTGCGCGCGTTGGTTCCCGGGCTCGAGATCGATTGGTTGGCGCAGCACCCCGTGACGCGCGTGCTGGAGGCCAACGGGGAACGGATCCACCCGGCGAGCAGCCACCTAGCAGGCGAGTCGCCGCACATCGAGTCGTGGATGGGGGCCGAACACGAGCTCGACGTTTTCGAAGCGATCCGCGACATGGACGAGATCCTGCTGGCGAACTTCCACGTCTTCCACGACGTGGCCAGCGAGGGGCAGTACGACCTGTGGATCGGCGACGAGGCCTGGGAGGTCGACTACCACCTGCACGAGAACCCGGAACTCAAGACCGCGCCGTTCGCGTGGTTGACGGACTTCGTGGTGTACCTGCCGATGGTCGGCGGGGAGCGTGGACGGCAGGCGCGGGTCACCGCCGACTACAACGCCGAGATGATCCATCAGGTCGAGCGCTTCCACCGCGTACGCGACGCCGCCATCTACATCGGCGAACGTGCCGACATCGTCCCGGATCGTTTCGGCCCCGACCTGCCGGCCATCGGCGCATGGGTGCCGGAGCACTACGACCTGAACGGGTACATCCGCTACTTCGACCCCGCCGACCTGGGCGAACGCCGTGCACTCCGGGCGCGCTTCGGCTTCCAGGAGGGCGAGCGCGTGGTGGTGGCCGCCGTGGGGGGAACCAGCGTGGGCGCGTCGCTCCTGCACCGCATCGTGACGTCGTACCCGGCCATGCGCGAGGTGGTGCCGAACCTTCGCCTGGTGGTCGTGTGCGGGCCGCGCATCGAGCCAGGACGCCTACCGCAGGTGAGCGGCGTCGAGTACCTGGGGTACGTACACGACCTCTTCGAGATGCTCGCCGCGGCCGACGCCGCCATGGTCCAAGGCGGGCTGTCGACGACGATGGAGTTGGTGGCCTCGGGCACGCCGTTCCTGTACTTCCCGTTGACGCACCACTTCGAACAGAACCGGCACGTGGCGCACCGCCTCGAGCGCTACGGCGTGCCGCCCTGGGCGCGCGTGACGTACGCCGAAGCGCTGCCCGAGACGCTGGCAACGCGGCTCGGTCGGCTCCTGACCGAACCTGCCTTCTACCGGGCGGTCGGAGGCGGTGGGGCGCGTCGGGCGGCGGAGACGATCGCGGCGCTGCTGTAGCGCTGCTGCCGTAGCACTACTGCCCTAGCACTACTGCCCTAGCGCCGCTGCCGTTGCGCCGCCGGCCGTGCGCGACGCACGGTCGCTCAGGTCGACAAGAACCCGCCGTCCACCGGCAGCACCGTTCCATGCACGTAGCTTGCCAAGGGGGACGCCAGGAACAGGACCGCCCTCGCCACCTCGTCCGGGCGACCGGGGCGGCCGGCCGGAAGGCGTTGCTGGAAGTCGTAGCCCACCTTGAGCAGACCCGGGCGGAAGCGTAGGACGTCGAGCGCCACACGCTTCGTGCCGGGCGTGACGATGCCGCCCGGGACCACGCAGTTGACGCGGAACCCGTGACGCGCGTGCTCGCGCGCTAGCGCGCGGGTGAGTGCGATGACGCCGGCTTTGCTCACGCTGTAGGCGGCCATGTCGTCCTTGAACGGCAGGACCGCCTCGATGGACGCGATGTTCACGATGGTGCCGCCACGCCGACCACGCGCGTCGAGCATGCCCTGGCACATCCACACCACGGCGTCGAGGTTCACGGCCAACATGCGGCGGTAGAACGCGTGGTCCAGGCGCCGGAACGCGCGGCCGGGGAAGATGCCGGCGTTGTTCACCAGGATGTCCGGCGGCGCGTCGGCGAGCGCGCGCCAGAGCGCTTCGATGGCGGTTCTGTCGCTCAGGTCGACGGTGTGCGCTTCGGCGCCGCGACCGAGGGCGGCCAGCTGCGCAGCGACCCTCGCCAGCCGTTCCTGCGCCATGTCCACCAACACCAGCTTGGCGCCGGCTTCGGCTAGGCGGAAGGCGATCGCCTGGCCGATGCCCGATGCGGCGCCGGTGACCACGGCGGTGGACCCGGTCAGGTCGACCAGGGCAGCGAGGCTCGGTCGGCCGTTCTCGCGCGGGCGAGGCGCGGGTGCGGTCTTCTCGGGTGGGGTGCCCTGTTGCCGGTCGGCAGCTTGGTCCATCGCCGTTATAATACACCGTGTATCATAAGTGAGTTGGGTCGGATGACCCGGACCACCTAACGCGACCCGAACAGCTCCTCGTAGCACATGCCGGGCGCGACCGTCCGCAAGGGCGTCACGCGGCCCTCCTCGGCCGGTCGGCGCTCGAAGGCCCGGTCGCCCGGCCGCCGGCGTTCGTAGCGCAGGAGACGCACGTTGCCGTCGCCGAGCGGCTCGAGTTCGGCGCGCACGGTGACACCCTGCACCGTGCGCTCGATCCATCGCGAGCGGGTGAAGAGGCCGTCCTGGAAGACGGTGGCTGCCATCTGCACGCAGGGTAGCGCACGAACCGTCATCGGCTTCGCGTCATCGGCTTCGCGTCCTCGGCCTCACACCAGCCGAAGGTCGGTTCGACGCGTCAGCAAGCGTGACGCCCGGCGTACGCACAGCGCACCCGGCGGTGATCGTCCGCCGACGACGCGGATGGCTTGGTGGCCGGCGCGACGCTCCCATCCCTGCTCGCGAACGCACCGTGAGAGGGGACCGCGTGACCGCGCCGATCGGCGAGATCGCCCACCTGGCCCGCGTCGAACCGCGGACTCCGAAGCTAGGCGATAGCGTCGTGATCTTCACGGACGTCCTAGGCACGTCCATCTCGGCCAGGCGGAAGCCACGGCGTTCGCCGGGCGGCGCGGACGGCGAGGTTCATGTGGCGTTCGCCAGGGTCTTGGGCTTCGCTGCCAGCACGGCAAGCGCGATGGCGCCGAACGCAGCTCCGGTCAGGAAGGTCGCGGGCGCGCCGAGTCGGTCCCATAGCACGCCAGCGATCAGGCTGGCGAACAGCATCGCCACGCCAGCTACGAGGTTGAAGAAGCCGAAGGCGGTTCCGCGAAGGTCGGCAGGCGCCGTGTCGGCAACGAGCGCGGCGAGGAGACCCTGCGTGATCCCGAGGTGCAGGCCCCAGAGCGCCACCCCGGCCAGCACCACCGCCCAATGGGCGTTCGACGCCAGCACCAGGTCGGCTGCTACCAGCACGGCCAAGCCGACGGCCAGCAGGCGACTGCGTGGCAGGCGGTCGGACAGTCGTCCGAACGGGTAGGCGCTCAAGGCGTAGACCGCGTTCATGGCGACCATCACCAGCGGCACGAACGCCAGTGGCACGCCCGACTGCTCCGCACGAAGCACTAGGAACGCCTCGCTGAACCGTGCAAGCGTGAACGCCCCACCGACGCCGACCACCCACCAGTAGGCCGGCGCAAGGCGCCGTAGGTTGGTCCGCCGGATCGGGTTCTCGCGCCGCTCCGTAGCGGCGCGCTTCGGTTCGCGCAGGCCGATCGCGAGCACGGTCACCGCCATGACGCCAGGGACCACCGCGACCCAGAACACACGCCGGAAGTCGTTCGCCCACGCGAGCATCAGCAGCACCGCAAGCAGCGGTCCGAGGAACGCGCCGACGGTGTCCAGCGCTTGGCGAAGCCCGAACGCCGCGCCGCGACGATCGGGTGGCGTGATGTCGGCCACCAGTGCGTCTCGGGGCGCACCACGCACGCCCTTCCCAACGCGGTCGATCAACCTCGCCGCCAGCACCATGCTCGACCCCTGAGCCAGCGCGAACAACGGCTTGGTGAGCGCACCGAGCGCGTACCCGAGCAGCGCCAGCCCCTTGCGCCGACCGAGGTAATCGCTGATGGTGCCAGAGAACACTTTGACGATCAAGGCCGTTGCCTCGGCCATCCCTTCGATCGCGCCCACCGTCAAGGCGCCAGCTCCGAGGGACGTTACTAGGAACAACGGCAGCAGGCTGTGGATCATCTCGGACGAGACGTCCATCAGCAGACTGGTGAAGCCAAGCACCCAGATTCCCGCGGGCAGAGCGCGAACGTTCCTGGTCGAGAGCTGGCGTGTCATGGGCTCGTTCGGCATGTTCGACGACGTCCGTCGGCCATGCTACGCCTTCGCGACGGCTCGGCCGGCGGCGTTGCACCGGCACGGGCGGCAGAGGTGATCTCGGTACGACGCCGCGAGACCCGACCAAGCGTGGGCGCCGCGGCAACGTGAACGAGGCCGACAACGTGCGCCTCGAGCGAACAGGACGTGGTGGGCGATGACGGATTCGGACCGCCGACCTACCGCTTGGAGGGCGGCCGCTCTCCCAGGTCGTCCACGTAGATGACGTCCTTGCCGTGCCACGGCCAGTACAGGTAGGTGTACGTCATGCTTCCGAGCGCCTCGCTGCTTGACTCCGCGATCAACGCAGGCATCTTCGGAGTCGGCCCTGCCAGCATCGTGCGGGCCGCCTCGTCGGGGAAGGCGGTCGGGCGCGGAAGGCCGGGCGTCGACGTCGCGACGCGGCGTACGATGCCAACGGAACTTCGACCGATGGCGATCCCGTGCGTAGGGGCGCTGGCACGTCGGGCGCTCGCCTGGCACGCTGCGCCCCGGCCTCCGCGCCGGGACCCGGTCGACGAGAGGGGAACGCATGAGCGCACCGATGGGCGAACTTGCCCACCTGGCCCACGTCGAGCTCTTGACGCCGAAGCCAGACGAGAGCCTGACGTTCTTCACGAACGTCATGGGCATGTCGGTCTCGGCCGCACGGGGAGACTCGGTCTACCTGCGGGCGTGGGACGACTACGAGCACCACACCCTGAAGCTGACGGCTGCGCGGCGCCCGGGGATGGGCCATTACGCTTTCCGGGCGCGGAGTCCCGAGGCGTTGTCGCGCCGCGTGGCGTCGCTCGAGACCTCGGGTCTCGGCATCGGCTGGACCGATGGCGACGTCGGTCATGGCCCGGCGTACCGGTTCACCGACCCGGACGGCCACGTCATGGAGGTCTACTACGAGACGGAGTGGTACCAGCCGACCGAGGCCGATACGCCGGCGCTGAAGAACCAGGCGTCGCGGTTCCCGGGCCGGGGTTGCAACCTGCGGCGGCTCGATCACGTGAACCTGTTGGCGGTGAGCCCGAAGGCCGTGCGGGAGTTCATGCAGGAGCACCTCGGCTGCATGCTCACCGAGCAGATCGTCTTCGACGACGGCTCGGAGAAGGGCGTGTGGCTGACGACGAACAACAAGTCGTACGACGTCGCCATCACCGAAGACCACACCGGCACGCGCGGCCGCTTCCACCACGTCACGTACGCCGTGGACAGCCGCGAGGAGGTGCTGCGGGCGGCCGACATCTGCCTCGAGCACGGCGTCTTCATCGAGACCGGGCCGCACAAGCACGCCATCCAGCAGACGTTCTTCCTCTACGTCTACGAACCAGGTGGCAACCGGTTCGAGATCGCCTGCCCCGGCGCGCGCCTCATCCTCGCGCCCGACTGGAAGACGATCGTGTGGACCGAGGAGGAGCGTAAGAAGGGCCAGGCGTGGGGGCTTCAGACGGTGCCGAGCTTCCATACGCACGGGACGCCGCCGGTGGAGGAGGTCGACTAGCGCGAGCGCTCCTGCGGCGGCCGGTGCAGCTCGGCTCACGGCGCACCTCGCCCCCACCTCGCTGCGGGAGCGGGGGAGCAAGACGCCCCAGGTCGAGAGCGGAGCCGGACATCTCCGACGGCTGCAACGGCGATAGTGAAGGGCGTGATCGCGTACACGGACGACCCTTCCGACGTTCTCCCCGAGCAACTCCACGGCTTCTTCCAAGGCTGGCCCGACCCGCCCACACCCGAGGCGCACGTTCGCTTGCTGCGCGGCAGCAGTGAGGTCGTGTTGGCCGTCGAGGAAGCGACGGGGCGGGTCGTCGGGTTCGTGACCGCCGTGTCGGACGGAGTCCTCAGCGCCTACCTTCCGTTGCTCGAGGTCCTTCCGGAGTATCGGGGTCGGGGGATCGGCTCGGAGCTGGTCCGGCGCATGCTGCGGAGGCTCGACCACCTCTACATGATCGATCTGTCGTGCGACGCAGAGCTGCAGCCGTTCTACGAGCGACTGGGCATGAAGCCCGCGGTGGGCATGACCATCCGGAACTACGATCGGCAATCGGGGCGTTGACCGCCTTGCCGAACGCCGCAGCGACGACATCCCCCGATGCGGGCTGGGAACGGCACGAACCGGGAGCAGACAAGTGGGTCCTGCGTGACTTGGTGGGCGATGACGGATTCGAACCGCCGACCTACCGCTTGTAAGGCGGCCGCTCTCCCGCTGAGCTAATCGCCCACGACGTGGACGGCGCCTGGAGGCACCGCGGGGGGCATTATCGCACGGTGCGGACCCGTCTGGCGCAGTTCCGGGTGCCGAGTTGGCGTCGGTCTTGGGACGCAGGGGCTCGAGGCGAGGTCCACAAGGTCACGAACGACGAACGCTGTGATGCATCTCCTGGCGCCAACCTGGAGCACGTTCCTATCGTTCTCACAAATCCAAGGTCGATTGGGGAACGTATGGAAAACTTCAACCCGCTGAAGTTCGAAGGGCGTCTGGGCAGGCTGCAGTACTTCGGGTACAGCGTCATCATGTCGATCTTGGTCTGGCTCGTGTTGATGGTCCTGGCGGGAGTGGGAGAAGACGCGGCCGCTGGTGGCATCGTGCTCGGCTCGATCTTCGTGTTCGTCGCCAGTGCGAGCTACGGCGTGCGCAGGCTGCACGACTTCGACAAGAACGGTTGGTGGTACCTTTTGACGTTCGTTCCATTCGCGGGTTTCGTCATGGCGCTGGTACTGCTGCTTGCACCGGGCTCGCAGGGCCCGAACACCTACGGCGTTCGCAGCTGACCACGCGTCACGGCAGGCGCTCGCACGCGATGCCGTTGCCGTCACCGTCCAAGCGGTGCGGGTCACCAGGGCCGGCAGCTTCGTAGAACGCCTGCGCCTCGGCCTGGGTGGCGAAGTCGCGGCAGTCGCGGTCCGGTCCGCGCGGGTCGTAACGCAACGCGGCGCTCGCCGGCCCGCCTTCGGCCATCCAGCGCCCCACGCCGGCCTCTCGCGCGGCGCGCACGGCAGCGACGTACCGTTCGACGTAGCGCACGTTCGGCGGGTAGGTCGCGAGCGTGGCCCAACCGGCGAGCGCGAGGAGTTCGTTGGCTTGCAGGTATCGGCGCCCGTCGGCCACCCAGTTCCCCTGACCATGTCGCACGTACACGTACGCCAGAAACCGGCCGTAGCGGTCGCGCGGCGCGACGTCGAACTCGAGCCACACCGGTCCTTCGCCGAGCACCGCCTGGAGGTACCGGCGCGCCTCGGCGGCTCCCGGCTGCAATCCGAACTGCGGGTGCGTCATCTCGGGCGTGTCGATGCCGATGAGGCGAACACTCTCGGCCGCGCCGCCTACGTGGACCCGGATGGTGTCACCGTCGATCACGTCGAGCAGATCGAACGGGCCGGTAAGGGCGCCGGCCGCCGCCGTCGTGCCCTGGGCCGTCGACCACGAGAGAGCAGCCACCGCAAGAGCGGTCAGTAGTGGCAGGATCCGTACGCGCATCGCAGCACCAGTGTTCCATCGATGGGGCAGAAGAAGGCCGAAGAAGTAGGAGGCGCTTCCGCGCAGGGCACACGCGAGTGCGGTCACAAAGAAGAAGGAGGCGCCGTGAAGCGCCTCCATCATGGTGACCCCTACGGGATTCGAACCCGTGCCGCCACCTTGAAAGGGTGGTGACCTAAACCGCTAGTCGAAGGGGCCCTGGTCAAGCGGGCCGGAAAACCTGGTGGGTCGTGTAGGGCTCGAACCTACGACCCGCTGATTAAAAGTCAGCTGCTCTACCGACTGAGCTAACGACCCAACAGCCTCGACAGTATATCGGCGGCGGGCGCGTTGGTGTCAAGCACGGGGAACGTGCTGCCTACCACGCTTCACCGCCCGCTTGCTCAGGCACTTCTCACCTTGTTGCCCTAGGTGGCCCTTGCTAGACTAATACCGTCGTGGGGTTGTGAAATCGCGCACGAGGATGGTGCGTGTCGCGGCCCCGACCGGACCCAAGTCGCGCGCAAGCGCGATCGGCCTCGCCGAAGGGAGAGCGTGACTTGTACCTCGAGCTTCTGATGATGTTCCTGGCGGCCGGCTTCATCGCGGTCGCCGCGCTACTTGTCGGGGCGTTGCTCGGACCGAAGCGGGGCGGTGACGTCAAGCTCGCCGCGTACGAGTCCGGCATCCCCGCCACGGGCTCGGCACGCGAACGCTTCCCGGTGCACTTCTACCTGGTCGCCATGATGTTCATCATCTTCGACCTCGAAACGGCGTTCTTCTACCCGCTGGCGGTGAAGTTCAACGCCGCCCCGCAGTTCCTCTTCGCCAACGCCATCATCTTCGTGGCGATCCTCGCGGTCGGGTACCTCTACCTGCTCCGCAAGGGCGTCCTGAACTGGAAGTGAGCATGGGCCTTCGTGACCTCTTCGAGAAGGACTGGCAAGAACTCGAATCCGAAGGGATCCTCTTCTCGAGCCTGACGAAACTCGTCGCTTGGGGACGGTCGAACAGCCTGTGGCCGGCCACCTTCGGCCTGGCTTGCTGCGCCATCGAGATGATGCAGTCGACCAACTCGCGCAACGACATGTCGCGCATCGGCTCGGAGGTGTTCCGCGCCAGCCCACGCCAGGCCGACGTCATGATCGTCGCCGGGCGCCTCTCCAAGAAGATGGCGCCCGTGATGCGGCGCGTGTACGAGCAGATGCCCGACCCGAAGTGGGTCATCAGCATGGGCGCCTGCGCCTCGTCGGGCGGCATGTTCAACAACTACGCCATCGTGCAGAACGTCGACTCGGTGGTGCCGGTCGACATCTACGTGCCGGGCTGCCCTCCACGACCCGAGGCGCTCTTCTACGCCGTGCTGCAACTCCAGAAGAAGGTACGCGGCGAAGCGTTCGACGAGCGCGGCGTGAAGCTGCCGATGATCGAAGGCTGGTCGCGCTCGTGAGCCCCGCACATGCCGGCGCGGCTGCGAGCACCCCGAGCGCGGCCGGTGGAACCGACCTGCTCGAGCGCGTCGTGGCCGAACTCGAGCGTCTCGGTGGCGTACGCCGTGACGACCTCGGCCTGACGCACGTGACGCTCCCGAAGGACGAGATCGTCGACGCCTTGCGAGCCGCCAAGGCCGCCGGCCTCGAGATGCTCACCGACATCATGGGCATCGACTACCTCACCTACCCCGGCTTCGAAGCCAGCGGACGAAAACGCTTCGCGGTCGTCTACAACATCCACGACGTCACCGGCACCGCGCGGGTGTTCCTGCGCGTCGAGGTGAACGAGGGTGAAAGCGTGCCCACCGCCACCGGCGTGTGGCGCGGCGCGAACTTCCTCGAACGGGAGACGTACGACATGCTCGGCATCGTCTTCGACGGTCACCCCGACCTGCGGAAGATCCTCACGCCGGAAGACCTCGAGGGGCACCCGCACCGCAAGGACTTCCCGCTGGGCGAGACGCCCACGCTCTTCAACGAAGGTCGCTTCCTCGATCCCGCCGCGTTCCGCGCCGGCCTGGCCGGAACCGACAGCGGCCTCACCGGGTGGAAGGGCGGCGCCCGCGAGGGCGTCCATAGCACCCAAGGGCGCGCGAAGGACGACGAAGGAGGGACCGCGTGAGCGTCAAGGCTCCTCCGGACCAACGCCGGAACCCTACGGTCAGCGAAGACCGCCACGGCGAGTTCGAGACGCAGTACATGCGGATCAACGTCGGCCCGCAGCACCCCAGCACGCACGGCGTGCTCCGCCTGGTGGTCGACCTCGACGGTGAGCAGATCGTGCGCCTCAAGCCGCAAGTGGGTTACCTCCACACCGGCTTCGAGAAGACGATGGAGAACCGCACCTACCAGCAGGTGGTGACGTACACCAACCGCATGGATTACGTGCATGGGTTCGCCCACGACCTGGCGTACGTGTTGGCGGCCGAGAAGCTCATGGACGCACAGGTGCCCGTGCGGGCGCAGCGCGTCCGCGTCATCCTCAACGAGCTCAACCGCATCGCCAGCCACCTGGTGTACTACGGCACCGGCATGCTCGACATGGGCGCGCTGACGCCGTTCTTCTACACCATGCGCGAACGCGAGAAGGTGCTCGACATCTTCGAGTTCGTCTCCGGCGTGCGCATGAACTTCGGCTACTTCCGCGTCGGCGGCCTGTACCAGGACGTGCCAGAAGGCTTCGAGGCGATGGTCCGCTCGTTCATCGGCGAGTTCCCGAAGTACCTCGACCAGTACCGCACCCTGTTCATGGGCAACGACATCCTGCTCGCCCGCACCAAGGGCGTGGGCGTCCTCACGCGCGACCAGGTGCTCGACTTCGCGCTCACCGGCCCCAGTCTTCGCGCCAGCGGCGTCGGGCTCGACTACCGCAAGGCCCGGCCGTACTCCGGCTACGACGACTACGACTTCGACGTGCCCGTCTACCACCAAGGAGACCTATGGGCGCGCTGGGTCATCCGCATGGACGAGATGGTCGAGAGCCTACGCATCATCGAACAGGCGCTCGACCGACTCGAGCCCGGGCCGGTGAAGGACCCCGACCGGCGCATCAGCCTCCCGCCGCGTCGCGAGCTCGAGACGTCGATGGAGGCCGTCATCTTCCACTTCAAGCTCGTCACCGAGGGCTTCCACCCGCCCCGCGGGGAGGTCTACGTGCCGACCGAGTCGGCCCGCGGCGAGCTCGGCTACTACATCGTGAGCGACGGCGGCTCGATGCCGTACCGCATCAAGGTCAAGGCGCCCAGCCTCGCCAACCTGCAGTCGCTCGAGCCGGCCTGCGTCGGCGGCCTCTTCGCCGACATGGTCATGAACATCGCCAGTTTCGACCCCGTGCTGGGCGACGTGGACAAGTGAGCCGATGATCGAACTCGACCAGACCCCACCATTCTTCGCAGACAAGCAGGAGCTCGTGAACGAGATCCTCGGCCGCTACCCCGAAGCGGGTCGTCGCAGCGCCTTGATGCCGCTTCTGTGGGAAGTGCAGCGCGCCGAACGCCACGTCTCCGAGGCGCGCATGCACGAGATCGCCGAGATCTTGGACCTCACCGTCACCGAGGTCAAAGGCGTGATGAGCTTCTACTCGACCTTCCACGAGCACCCGGTGGGCGCGTACCACCTGCAGGTGTGCTCGACGCTCTCTTGCGCGCTGGCCGGTTCGGACGAGCTCTACGATCACCTCGTCGAGGAACTCGGCATCGTGAACGGCGAACGCGACCGCGAGGGCCGCTTCAGCATCCAGAAGGTCGAATGCCTCGGTTCGTGCGGCACCGCGCCCGTCCTGCAAGTGAACGACACGTACTACGAGCGCGTGTCCAAGAGCCGCTGTCGACACCTCATCGACGCGATGCGCAAGGGCGAGATGCCCGAACCGTCGCGCGAGCGCGGTGGCGACAACGAAGGGCCGGAGAAGGCGAAGCCGTACGCCGAGCCCGCCGACGCGGCGGAAGGGGAGGAGGACGCACGTGGCTGACGCGAGCCAAGCGAACGACGGGCCGACCCCCATCACCAGCCGCAAGGACCCGCGCTACGAGGTCACCATGTACCGCTACGTGGGCGTCGAAGGCGCGCACACGCTCGACTTCTACCGCTCCCACGGCGGCTACGAAGCCGCTCGCAAAGCGCTCACCACCATGACGTCCACGGCGGTCACCGACGAGGTGAAGGCCTCCGGCCTGCGGGGGCGCGGCGGCGCCGGGTTCCCGACCGGCTTGAAGTGGTCGTTCATGCCGCCTCCGGACGGCGGTCCGCGCTACCTGGTCTGCAACGCCGACGAGTCCGAGCCGGGGTCTTTCAAGGACCGCTACGTCCTCGAAGACGACCCGCACCAGCTCATCGAGGGCATGATCATCGCCGGCTACGGCATGCAAGCCACGCTCGGGTTCATCTACGTGCGCGGCGAGTACTACCTCGGTTACGAGCGCACCCTCGCCGCCATCGAGGAAGCGCGCGCGGCCGGCCTCTTGGGCAAGCGCATCTTCGAAACCGACTACTCCTTCGACATCGTCGTCCACCGCGGCGCGGGCGCCTACATCTGCGGCGAGGAGACGGCACTGATGAACTCGCTCGAGGGCTTGCGCGCCAACCCGCGCCTGAAACCGCCGTTCCCGGCCCAGGCCGGCGTGTACGGCCGCCCCACCACCATCAACAACGTCACGAGCCTCACCAGCGTGGTGCACATCCTCTCCAAGGGCGCGACCTGGTTCGCGTCGATGGGCACGGACGACAGCAAGGGCACCAAGCTCTACCAGATCTCCGGCCACGTGAAGCGCCCCGGCG
>CAZOTV010000037.1:14624-26080 GCA_964582795.1 uncultured bacterium | reverse complement strand
GGCGCTTCGCCGGTCGGGTGTCAAGGTCGCCATCGCGAGCGACCACAACCCCGGCTCCAGCCCCGTCTACGGGCTGCTCACGGCGCTGCAACTGGCCATCGCCATGGCCGGGTTCGGCGTGGAGGAAGCGTTGGTGGCGGGCACGGCCAACGCGGCCGACGCGCTCGGGAGGCCGACCTGGGGGCGCCTCGAAGCGGGCGCCGTGGCCGACTACCTGGTGGTGGACGGCGCCGAAGCGCTACTGCCGCTGTACGCCTGGGGCGACCCGGCGCTGTCGGAGATGGTCATCGGCGGTCGCGTGGTGTGGCGCCGGGACGCCTGACTGGGGCGAAGCGCCTCCGCCCCGGACGATCCGGGCAAGGCGCAGGCGGTCCGTCAGGCGCCGGGCGAGCGGTCACCGACCCGTCGCGGGTCGCCTCGCAGGCGTGAACGAGGCTCACGCGACTTCACCCACCGCCGCCTCGACGGCCGCCAGCAGCGACCCGTCGACCACGGACGCGTACACCGCTTCGAGGTCCGGCTTCAGGTAGCGGTCGCCGGCCAGATGGGGCACGCGCGCGCGCAGGTGGGCGTGCGCCGCCGCCACGCCACGGCCCGGCGCCAGCGGCGCCCGGAAGTCGAGCGCCTGCGCGGCTGCCAGCAGTTCGACGGACAGCACGTAGCGCGCGTTGGCGACGACGCTGCGAAGCTTGCGGCAGGCGTGCGCTCCCATCGACACGTGGTCTTCCTGGTTGGCGCTGGTGGGGATCGAATCGACCGAGGCAGGATGCGCCAGCACCTTGTTCTCGCTGACCAGCGCCGCAGCGGTGTACTGCGCCACCATCAGCCCCGAGTTCAGGCCGCCGTGCTCGGTGAGGAACCCGGGCAGGCCGGACAGAGCCGGGTTGACCATCTGCTCCACGCGCCGCTCGGAGATGTTGGCCAGTTCGGCCATAGCGATCGCGGCGTAGTCGGCCGTCAACGCCAGCGGTTGGCCGTGGAAGTTGCCCGCCGACACGACCTCTCCGCCTCCCGTGCCGCCATCGGTACCGTCGTCGATCACGAGCGGGTTGTCCGTCACGGCGTCGAGCTCGACCTCCACCACGGCGCGCACGTGCGCCAGGGCGTCGCGTGTGGCGCCGTGCACCTGCGGCGTCGCGCGCAGCGAGTAGGCGTCCTGCACGCGACCGCAGCCTTCGTGCGAGCGCTCGATGGCCGAGTCGGCCAGCAGCCGCCTCAGGTTGTGCGCCACCTTGCTGGCGCCAGGGTGAGGACGCAGGCGCGTGACGGCGGGATGGAACGGGCGATGGCTACCCGCCAGCGCCTCGACGCTCATCGCCGCGGCGACGTCCGCGACGCGCGCCAAGCGTTCGGCATCCGCCAGGCCGAGCGCCAGCTGCGCCGTCATGGCTTGGGTGCCGTTGATCAGCGCAAGACCCTCCTTCGCCTGCAGCACTACCGCGTCCAGACCTGCCGCGCCGAGCGCTCGCGCCGCGGGCATCACCTCGCCACGGAACTCGACCTCGCCTTCGCCCAGGAGCGCCAGCGCGACGTGGGCGAGCGGCGCGAGGTCTCCTGAAGCCCCGACCGAACCTTGCGACGGGACGCGCGGATGGATGCCGGCGTTCAGGAGCGCGAGCAGCGCGTCGATCAGCTCAGGGCGCACGCCGGACGCCCCGATCGCCAGCGACTGCGCGCGTAGAAGCAGCATGGCGCGCACCACCTCCGTCGGGAACGGTTCCCCGACGCCGATCGCGTGCGACAGAACCAGGTTGCGCTGGAGTTCGAGGACCTGCGAGGGTTCGATGCGGGTGCTGGCGAAGCGCCCGAAGCCCGTGGTAACCCCGTACACCGTGTCGCCCTGCCCGACCAGACGCTCGACGAAGGCGCGATTGCGCGCCACGCGCTCGCGTGCCGGACGAGACAGCGTCACGTGCGCGCCGCCACGCGCCACGCGTTCGAGGTCCTCCAGCGTCAGCCTGCGGTCGAGGACGAGGGTCGTCAGTTCGGTCGCCATGTCACTCCCCACGCTACCTGGGCGGATCGTGCGCCGCTCAAGCCAGTTGCGCCAACAGGCGCCGGATCCTGTCGATGAGGTCGTCCGCCTCGGCCACGCGCCTGCGCTCCTCCGCTACCACCTCGACCGGAGCGTTGGCGACGAACTTCTCGTTGGCCAACTTGCGCGCGGACCGCTCGCGCTCGCTCTCGAGCTTCGCCAGGCGCTTCGATTGGCGCTCCCGGTACTCGCCCACGTCGACCTGCCCCTCGAACGGCAGAGCGACCTCCACCTCCGGCGCCGCGTGACGCAGGGCCGGTCCGGATGACGGCGCGTCCGTGGGCACCGCCCGCGCCAACGCCTCGAGGACGGGCGCCTCGGCCATCACGAGCGCCGCGGCCGGCCCGCGCACGTGCACCGTCACGCGCGCTCCGGGCGCGACCTCGGCGTCTCCACGTAGGCTGCGGACGCTCGTCACGGCTTGCCTGACGCGCTCGAAGTCGCGTTCGGCCTCCTCGTCGACCAGCGACGCGTTCACCTTCGGCCAGTCCGCCAACGCAAGTTGCGCGTCGTGCCCCAGCGCCCGGTACAGCTCCGACGTCACGAACGGCATGAGCGGGTGAAGCAGCTTCAGGATGCCGACGAGCACGTGCCGCAGGGTGGCCGCGGTGTCGGAGTCGTCGTCCTTCAGGGCGGGTTTGGCTGCCTCGAGGTACCAGTCGCAGAACTCCGACCAGGCGAAGTCGTACAGCGTCCTGCTGGCCGCTCCCAGGTCGTACGCCTCGAGCGCGTCCGTAGCATCGGCCACGGCGCGCTGAAGCCGACTCAGGATCCAGCGGTCGGCCAGCCGCTGCGGCCGGTCGGGCGCGGAGGCGCCGCGGTCGGCCGCGACCGGAGCAGCCGCCTCGGGCGTGCTCATCATCACGAACCGCGCGGCGTTCCAGAGCTTGTTGGCGAAGTTCCGTCCCATCTCGACGCGGCGTTCGTCCCAGCGAACGTCCTGCCCGCCGGTGGAGGCGTGGCTCATGGCGAAGCGCAACGCGTCGGCGCCGAACTGGTTCACCACGTCGAGCGGGTCGATGCCGTTGCCCTTCGACTTGGACATCTTCTGCCCCTCGGCATCGAGCACCAACCCGTGCAGGAAGACGTCGCGGAACGGGCGCTGGCCGGTGAACTGGTACCCCGCCATCTGCATCCGCGCGACCCAGAAGAACAGGATGTCGTACCCGGTCACGAGGACGCTCGTCGGGTAGAAGAAGCGGTAGAAGGGGTCGTCCTCGTCGGGCCAGCCGAGCGTGCTGAAGGGCCAGAGGTTCGAGCTGAACCAGGTGTCGAACACGTCGGGGTCCTGGGTGAGCGACAGCCCCGCGTGCCGCGGGTCATCCGGTGGGTCGAGATCCGGCGCGTCGGCGGGCGGCACGAAGACGTTTCCGTCCTGGTCGTACCAGGCGGGGATGCGGTGTCCCCACCAGAGCTGCCGCGAGATGCACCAGTGACGCAAGTTCGCGAGCCAATCGCGGTTGACCTTCGCGTAGCGTTCCGGTAGCACCCGCATCTCGCCGGCGTCGAGCGCTTCGAGCACCTGCGAAGCGATGGCGTCGGTGTCGTAGAACCACTGCAGCGACAAGATCGGCTCGACCGGCTCCTGCGTCCGTTGGGACAGGCCGATGGCCACCGTGTGGTCGCGCTCGCCGACGAGCGCGCCTTCGTCCGTGAGCGCCTGCACCACCCTCGGTCGCGCTTCGAAGCGGTCGAGGCCGCGGAACGCCTGGGGCACGAGCTCGCCACTCATGCGCGCTTCGAGGTCGATGACGCTCGGTCGCGGCAAGCCATGCCGTTCGCCGATCTCGAAGTCGGTCGGGTCGTGCGCCGGCGTGATCTTGAGGGCGCCGGTCCCGAAGTCGCGTTCGACGGCCTCGTCGAGGATGATCGGAACCCAGCGATCGGTGAGGGGGATGCGGACCTTGGCGCCGGCCAGCTCCGTCGCTCGCGGGTCCTCGGGATGCAGCGCCACCGCGACGTCGGCGAAGATCGTCTCCGGCCGCACCGTGGCGATGTGCACCGCGCCGCCGCCCTCGTGTTCGTACGCCAACTCGTACAACTTGCCGGGCCGCTCCTGGCGGTCCACCTCCAACTCGGAGAGCACCGTGCGGCTCGACGGGTCCCAGTTCACGATCCGCTCCCCGCGGTACACGAGGCCCCGGTGGTAGAGCTCGACGAACTGGCGCCTGACGGCGCGAGACAAGCCTTCGTCCATCGTGAAGCGCGTGCGGGACCAGTCGGCGCTCACGCCCAAGCGCTGCAGCTGCTCCAAGATGATGCCGCCGTAGCGCTCCTTCCACGCCCATACGCGCTCGACGAACGCCTCGCGGCCGAGCTCGAAACGGCTCGTACCCTCGGCCCGCAGCGCGCGCTCCACCTGCACCTGGGTGCTGATGCCGGCGTGGTCGGTACCGGGCTGGAACAGCGCCTCGAACCCTTGCATGCGCTTGAACCGGATGAGCGCGTCGATGATGGTGTTGTCGAAGGCGTGGCCGAGATGCAGGTTGCCTGTGACGTTCGGTGGCGGGATGACGATGCAGAACGGCTCCCGTCCGCGGGACGGGTCGGCGCGGAACGGCTCTTCGGCCCAGCGGCGGCCCCACCGCGCTTCGACCTCGAAAGGGTCGTAGCGGCTGGCGAGCTCGGCCGGGGCCGCGGTGGGCCGTGCCGCGCTGCGAGCGTCGGTCGGGGCCCGCCGGGACGTCGTCGGTTCGCTCGGTTCCTGCTTGCGTTCGCTCATGCGCTCCTCCTCTGCCCGTGGGAGCGCCCGCGGCGCCTCCCACGTTCGGCCGGGCGAAGGGAGCCTCGACGAAACACCCCCGCCCGACACGCTGCGGACGAGGGTTCACCCCGCGGTACCACCGCAGTTCCCCCGGTACGAACCGGGAGCGCTCGTTCGTGCCGCACGCTCGAGGCGCCGGCAGGAGGCTCTACTGACGAGAGGCCCGCACGGGCGCCTCGCGTTCTGCCTCGGGACCCGGCTCCCACGGCGCGTGGAAGCCGAGTCGGCGGGCGACCTTCGGCGCCTGTCCTCCGTCCCGGGATCGCAGCCGGAGCCTGCTACGCGACGCGAACGCCGCTCGCTCCGACCCGGGCTCTCTGCCGGGGACGCGGGCGCCTACTCTTCCCGCTGAGCGGGAGTATAGCAGCGGCCCGACCGGCCCACAACACGTCGAGCGCCCACGCGCGATCCGCTCGAGGTCAAGCCATGGGCAGCGTCGACATCGACTGGATGCTCACCTGGCCCGCCAACACGCGCGCGGCGCGACGCAACTCCTTGGCGCTGGCGTCGTCCGGGTCGGACACGACCATCGGCACGCCGCTGTCGCCGCTCTCCCGCAACGCCCGCGTGATCGGCACGTGCCCCAGGACCGGGAGCCTCTCCTGTTCGGCCCAGCGGTCGGCGCCGCCCTCACCGAAGATGTAGTCGCGGCTGCCGTCGGGCAACGCGTAGTAGCTCATGTTCTCGACCACGCCCAGCACCGGCACGTTCGTCTTGCGGGCCATGGTGTAGGCGCGCTTCACGTCGGCCAGCGCCACGTCCTGCGGGGTCGTCACCAGCACCATGCCGGTCAGCGGCACGAGCTGCGCCAGCGACAACTGCACGTCGCCCGTGCCCGGCGGCAGGTCGACGATCAGGTAGTCCAGCTCGCCCCAAACGGTCTGTTTCAGGAGCTGCGTCAGCGTGCCGTGGAGGATCGGTCCGCGCCAGGTGAGCGCCTGCCCGTCCTCGACCAAGTTGGCGATGGAGATGACCTTCACGCCGTGGTTGCGCAGCGGCAGGATGTTCTTGTCCTCGTCCGCCATGAGGCGGCGGCCCTCGACCCCGAACATCTTCGACTGGCTCGGCCCGTAGATGTCGGCGTCCAGTAGACCGACGGCCGCGCCCTCCAGGGCGAGGGCCGCGGCGATGTTCGCGGCTACCGTCGACTTGCCGACCCCGCCCTTGCCGGAACCGACGGCGATGACCGTCTTGACCCCGGGCAGCGGTTCCTGTTGCGGACCCCGCACGGTCGCCCCGAAGTGAAGCTCGACGTCCTCGACCTGCAACCTGGACCGGAGGGCGGCGCGGATGTCGTTCTCGATCTGCGCCTTCATCGGGCAGGCCGGCGTGGTGAGGTTGACGACCAGTCGCACGGCGTTCCCGTCGACCTCGGCGGACTCGACCATGCCGAGGCTGACGAGGTCTTGGTGCAGTTCCGGGTCGTGTACGGTTCTCAGCGCCTCGAGGACGCGCTCGCGGGTCACGGTCATGTCGCCGTGCAGCGTACCAGCCGCGTACCACCGCGACAACGCGCGACGTGACGGACGCCACACCGACCTTGTGACCCGCTCTCGCGCCTCGCTATACTCGCGGACGTGAACCGGTCGAAGGCATGAACGACGTCGGCCATTACCAACGCACCGAGGTCTATCGCACGGGGGACGGCATCACTACGCATCGTGGTGTCGATCCCGTCACGGGCCTCGCGGTGTTGATCTACGACTTCCCCGGCCGTCCCTTGGCCGGCCCGGGGGACGTCGACTCCGACGCCGTGCCGTCCATCCTCGCGACGTCGTTCGACGGGACGCGCGGGGCCTTGGTGGCCGCCTTCCCCACCGGCGCCTCGTTGGTCGCGCGAGGCGAGTCGGTCGTCGACGATCGCTTCGTGCTTCAGACGCTCCAGGCGCTGCGCGACTGCGCGCGCGCGGGCCTTGTCCATGGCGCTCTGGGCACCGAGCGGCTGCTGTTCGCGAGCGGCCGCGTTTTGGTGGAGGGCTACGGCGTCCCGTGGGGTGCCGGTGGCGCCTCGTCCGGCCAGACGCCGAGCCGCGCTACGGCGCTCAGGCGGGACCTCCAGGCGACCGTCGCCGCCCTTCTCGACCTGGCCGGCGACAACTTGAGCAGCGAGGTCGTGGTCGCGCTTCGGGGCGCCGTGGCAACGGGCACCAACCCGCCACCCGACGCCGAGCGACTCTACGGCGTCGTCCGGCGCCTCTCCGGCGGCGTCGTGACGGTCCCGCCGGCCGGCTTCGCGGAGCTCACGCTGCCGGTAGCGGCCGCGCCCGCCGACGGCGCTCCGGCAGCGCCCGACACGCAGTCGGGCGACGCCCTCGTGTTGGAGGACGCCACGGTCGACGACCGCGAGATCGGGGCGCGGCCAGGCATCGGCCCCAGCCTCACCGCCACGCGCACCGACGTGCGTGTGGATCCGGCCGTCTTCGACCACGCCGAGGGCGACGCCGAGCGTCACGCTGCCGATCCCGACCCGATCACCCTGGCGAGCGACCCGGGTCTCGTGGCCCGCTCGGTGCGGTCCCCCAAGGACTCGGACCCCGGCTTCGTGAAGGACCTCCCTCCAGGTGCGACCTACCGCCCCGGCAACCTCGACGGCGCCTTGCGGCCCGCGCCGATCCGCCTCGATCGTCTGGAAGACGGCGGTGCTCGAAGGCGCTCCTGGCGCGGGCCGGCGCTGTTGCTCCTGCTGGTCGTCGTGGCGGGCGGGGCTGCGTACATGGCGGTTCTTGCGCAACGGGCGAACCGCCAGACCATCGGCGGCAGCAGCATCGTCCGCCACGTGGTCGACGTCCGCGTCGACCCGGCCAACTTGCCCCCCGTCAGCCTGGTCGTCGACCAGAGCCCGAACGGCTCGTCGTTCCGCGCAGGCACCGTGATCGGCTCCGTGCCTCGGCGCGTGGTGTTCGATGCGACGGGCACATGGGTGGTCCACGCCGCCTTCCAGGGCCGCACCAGCGACCGCGTGACGCTTCGCGTGCCGGAAGACCGCACCCTCACGCTCACGTTCCCCCCGGCCGCCGCCGAGCAGCCTTGACGCCAACGAGCTAGGAGCCTAGGAGCAGCGTGTCCGCCATCATCGTCATCGACTACGGGTCGCAGTACACCCGCCTCATCACACGCAGGTTGCGTGAGCTGAACGTCTTCTCCGTCATCGAACCACCGACCGCGACGGCCGACGTTCTTCGCGGCCACGACCCCCGCGGCGTCATCCTCTCCGGCGGCCCGCAGAGCGTCACCGACGAAGGAGCGCCTGCGTTGCCGGACGGCCTGCTGGACCTCGGCGTCCCCATCCTGGCGATCTGCTACGGTATGCAGCTCATCACCCGTGAGTTGGGCGGCGTCGTGGTGCCCAGCCACGTCAGGGAGTACGGCAAGTCGACCCTGACGCGGTATGACGGCGCCCTGTTCGAAGGCATCGAAGGCGAGTTCGTCGCGTGGATGAGCCACGGCGACGCCGTCGGCACGCCGCCGCCAGGTTTCCGCGTCTGCGCCGCTACCGACGCGAACCCCGTCGCCGCCATGGAGGACACGCAACGGGGCATCTTCGCGCTGCAGTTCCATCCCGAGGTGCGGCACACGCCGAAGGGGATGTCGGTCCTCGAGCGTTTCGTGCACCGGACCGGCGCCCCGCGCGAGTGGACGCCCGACGCGATCATCGATCGTGCCGTGGAGGACGTGCGTAGGACCGTCGGGAACGAGCGCGTGCTGCTGGGGATCTCCGGCGGCGTCGACTCCAGCACGCTGGGGCTGTTGCTCCACCGCGCGCTGGGCGAGCGACTGATCGGCGTCTTCGTCGACCACGGTCTGTTGCGTATGGGCGAGGCGGACGAGGTCGAACGAGCGCTGCGTGACCTGGGCGTGAACCTGCGCGTGGTCGACGCCTCGGAACGCTTCTTGGAAGCGCTGGAGGGCGTGAGCGACCCCGAGGAGAAACGGAAGATCATCGGCCGGGAGTTCATCGAGGTGTTCGCCGCCGAAGCGCGCGCCCTCGAGGCCGATCACGGTGGCATCCGCTTCTTGGCGCAAGGGACGCTCTACCCCGACGTGATCGAGTCGGCCGGCGGGCACGGAGCGGCCAACATCAAGTCGCATCACAACGTCGGCGGCCTGCCCGAGGACCTTCAGTTCGAACTCATCGAGCCGTTCCGCACCCTGTTCAAGGACGAGGTGCGCGAGGTGGCGGAGATGTTGGGCCTTCCCAAGCACCTACGAGACCGGCACCCGTTCCCGGGACCGGGCCTCGCGATCCGCGTCATCGGGCCGGTGACGCGCGAGCGCCTCGACGTGTTGCGGCGCGTGGACGACATCTTCGTCACGGCGCTCCGGGAGTTCGACTTGTACGACGACACCTGGCAGGCGCTGGCGGTGCTCACACAGGTAAGGTCGGTCGGGGTGATGGGTGACGGCCGCACCTACGCGCACACCGTGGCGCTGCGCGCGGTCTCGAGCATCGATGGCATGACGGCGGACTGGAGCCGGTTGCCGCACGAGTTCCTCGCCACCGTGAGCAGCCGCATCGTGAACGCGGTCGCGGAAGTGAACCGCGTCGTCTACGACATCACCAGCAAGCCGCCTGGCACCATCGAGTGGGAGTGAGCGTCCCCAGTGGCGTATCCGCCCAAGCAGCAGCGAGCTCGCCCCCCGGCGCTTGGCCAGGCATGCCCGGCTCGCGCGTGAAGGCGGCCGGAGCAAGGCCAGAGCCCTGGTAGACTTCCCCGCATGGCACGAGTCTGGCTGGTCAAGAGCGAACCCGACGCCTACGCGTTCGACGACCTCGAACGCGACGGCCGAACCGCTTGGGAGGGCGTCCGGAACTACCAGGCGCGCAACTTCATGCGCGACGAGATGCGTCAGGGCGACGCCGTGCTCTTCTACCACTCGAGCACCGAGGAGCCGGGGGTGGTCGGCATCGCCACGGTCGCGTCAGCGCCCTACCCCGATCCCACCCAGTTCGACGCCACCTCGCCGTACCACGACCCGAAAGCGAGTAGGGACGACCCCCGCTGGGTCATGGTGGATCTCACGCCGCTGCGGCGGCTGCCGCGCGTCGTGACGCTGCGAGAGCTCAAGGCCGACGCTCGTCTCGAAGGGAGCGCGCTCACGCGCCGCGGCAACCGACTCAGCGTGATGCCCATGGACGAGGCACACCTCGCGGCCATCGAGGAGATCGCAGCGCGCGCACCCGAAGCGTGAAGCGTTCGCGCCCGCGTGTCCCGCGGACGCGTGGCTCGTCTGGGCACGCGTTCGTTCCTACGTCGGCCACGCGAACGTCGGAACCGCCGTGGTTCGTCTCCCGTGGTAGCATCCGCCCTATGAACGCGCGGCGCGCCCGCGTCCTCCATCTCGTGGCGGAGGCGTACATCGACACGGCCCACCCGGTGCCGTCGGTGAAGATCGCCGAGCGCCTCGACGTGTCGAGCGCCACCGTACGCAACGACTTCAGCACGCTCGAGAGCGAAGGGTACCTGCAGCAGCCGCACACGTCCGCGGGCCGCGTACCCACGGCGCTCGGGTTCCGGACCTACGCCTTGTCGCACTTGCCGCCACCGCCGATGCCGCCACGGCTTCGCAGGGACGTCCGCAAGCGACTGGCGGGAACGGACGGGGACGACCTCTTCGAACTCGCCTCGCGGGTGGCCGCCGAGTTGTCCGGCTACGCCGTGGTCGTCCGGTTGCCGCCCGACGACGCCCTGCGGATCCTCGAGATCCACCTCTCGTTGCTCACGAGCCGGCGGCTCCTCGCCGTGGTCGTGCTCGACAACGGCCTGGTGCGTCAGCTCGGCGTCGACCTCGATCCCGCACCGGAGGGCAGCGTCATCGACGACGCAGAACGCAACCTCCGGCAGCTCACCCTTCCCATCGGTGAGGTCCCTCGCGCCCTTCGCGCCATCGCCAACCACGCCGACGCCGAACTGGGTCGCACCTTGCGCGCGCTCGCCGAGGCGTGGCGCGGTCTTCAGCCCCCCCGCATCTTCCGCGACGGCCTTGGCAGGCTCCTCCTCGAGCCCGAAGGAAGCGATCCCGAGTTCGTCCGTCTGGTCGTCGATCACGTGGAAGGCGAGACCGGCAAGGGCCGTCAGGGCGTCGCCGGTCCTGCCGCGCCTTCGAGCGAAGACGACGTGACGTCCGCCGAGGCGCTCGAGCTCGCGCTCGACGACACCATCGCGCGCGTCTCCTCCACGTTCTCGTGTGGCATCGGCTTCGGTCAGCTCACCTTGGTCGGGCCCGCGCGCATGCGCTACCCACGCGCCCTGATGGTCGCCCGCGAACTCGGCCATGCCCTCGAACGCGGGCGCGGGGCGAACGCCCTTCCGGACGGCGCGAAGAGCGCTCCGTAGGGAGACCGTCACTACGGTCGGAACGCCCATCCCAACGGAATATCTCACAACCCGTGCGGCGGGCACGGGCCTATGCTCGGTGGCGTGCAGACGCTCTCTTACCCGTCACGGACTCCCGGCCGGATCCAGGTGGCCGAGGACGTACGCGACGGCCTCCCGCGAGTAGGCGCGGCTGCACACGCGACGTCGGAAGGCAGGGCGATGCAGAACGAGGTGTACCTGAACGCGCGACGAGAGCTCGCCGAACTGGTCTCTCCCAGGGCCGCGCAACGCGTGCTCGACGATGCGCTGCGGGCTTCCGGCGAACGACCGGAGACCATCG
>CAZOTV010000037.1:1216-14524 GCA_964582795.1 uncultured bacterium | reverse complement strand
CAACGCGTGCTCGACGATGCGCTGCGGGCTTCCGGCGAACGACCGGAGACCATCGGGGCCGCGGCCATGCGCAAGCTCCTGCTCGGTCCGGTGCGGCGACAACTGGCCTCGGTGCTACCGCGGTCGGGACTGACGCGCAGCCTGAAGCGCATCGCGAACGAGGTGGCCAAGTCGAGCCCGCACGGGCCGCACGGCGCGCACGGCGAACCGCGTGCCGCTCGACGTGCGGCGCCTGCCGCGACGACGTCGCCTGCGCCGCCTGCGCCGTCTACGCCGCCGGCGACCATCCCCGATTCTGCCGTGAAGCGCAGTTCGGTGTACCTGCCCGATCTGCCGTCTTTGCGCCTGACGCCCAAGCCTCCGACACGCAGCGCCGATCCTGCGCCACCACGGACCACGGTTCCCGTTCCAGCTGCGCCCGCCGGTGTCGATGCCGGGCTCGAGCGCAGGGGCGCCATCACCGGCCCCGCGACGAACACCGCCACCGCCACCATCACGGCCCGGGACGGTCGACTGGACGCAGCGGCCATGGACGCCGCCGTGCGCACGTTCGGGGCGCTGGAGACGGTGCGGCAGGTCGTCATCGTTCGCGGGAACGCGGTCGCTCTCGAGCGGGGTGAGGCGATCGATGCGCGGAAGTTGCCGACGCTGGTACGCTCGACACGGCATCTGCTCGCCCGCGGCGGGGACCTGCGGGTCTTCTCGCTGGAACACCCTCGCGGCGTGCTCTTCGTCTTCCCCTTCGGTGCCGACGCCATCGTCGTCGTCACCAGACCGAACGTGAACATCGGTGCCGTCTTGACGGCGCGCGCCGCTCTCGAGGAGGCAGCATGAACTGGCGACATCGGATCCTCGCAACCGGCGTCCTCGTCCTGGTGCTCGGGCTGGGCGCTGCGACGGCACAAGAGGACTCGCTGCTGCAACGCTACGACCTGGCGATCGAGAACCTCGCCATCGCCGTCGACTCCGTTCCCGGCGACGGCGTCCAGGCGCGTGACGAGCTCGAGCGCGCCCTCAACGCTCTGCTGACCCTCTCGCGCGACTCGACCTCCGTGAACCTCGTCCAGGCGATGGAGCGCACCTTCGACCGCGCGCGCACCGCCGTCGAGAACCAGAGTCGAGCCGACATCGCCGTCCAGGCGGCCGTGCTTGGCGGCGGGTTCCGTCGCCTCGTGATGGACTCGGCGTTCACGGTCGCGGAATCGGGCGACCTCGAGCTGGCCCGCACTCGGCTGGCGCACTTGGGCGCCGCCATGACCTTCGGCGAAGAGGCCACGAGCGCCCTGGCAGCCGCCGAAGACACCCGCGCGCTGCGGCTCGCGTTCGAAGCAGGCGTCGCCGACGCCATCACGGCGCAACTGCAGGTGGCGCAGCGCCTCCTGTCGGAAGACCGCGAGGCGGGCTACACGGCGCTGGCGAAGGCGTACGGCGACTCGTTGCTCGTGCAGGACTCGCCCCGCGCCGATGCCAACCTGAACCAACATCTGGTCGGCGCCGCCCAGGCCGTCGTGAACGGTGACGACGAAGCGTTGGCGGCGGGCCTGGAGGGCGCCAACTTGGCGCTCGTGCGCCTCGCTTCTGCCGCCAGGAGCGGCCTCGACCGCGTCGAGGGCGGTGTCGCCACACCGGAAGCGTCGGCGCCGTCCGACCTTCCCAGTGTCGGACCGGGGACCACCGAAGCGGCTCCCGAGAGCGCCGACACTCCCGCAACCGACGTCGGTTCCGAGGCCCCCGAGGCAGCCGCCGACGAACCCACGCAGGCCGCGGTAGAGACCGACACCACGCCAGACACCACGCCCGACACCACGCCCGACACCACGCCGGTCACCACGCCGGCCGACACCGCCGAGTCCGTACCCGCCGACGCCGATACCTCGGACCCCGCGTTCGCGGCCGCCGTCGAGCGCGCGCTCGCGCAGGCGCGCGCCGACGAGCGCGACGAAGCCATCGCCGCCTGGGTGAGCACGTTCACCGCGGCGGGCGTCTCCGGTCCCGTGGCCGAACGGCAGGCCGCCGGCTTGGTAGACGGTGGCTACGCTTCGGTCGACGACGTGACCACGGCGCTCGCCGCCGGCACCGGGCGCGCCATCGCGGCCCTGCGCATCGGGGACGTAGCCGCCTCGAACCGTCACGTCGCGGACGTCGCCTCCACCTACCGCGGCATGCTCGCCGGCCTGATCCAAGCGCGTGACCCGGGTACGGCGGAAACCACCGAGGCGCTCCTCGCGTCGCTGGCCGACCGCCCCGCGCTGCGCGAGCAGGACCTGACGCTCCTGGCTGCGCAGGTCGACGCCATCGACCGGGCAGCGAACGGCTCGGCGCAGGACGCCGGGCTCGCGTTCGAACGCACCGTCGACGGGTTCTGGTCCAACTGGACGCGTCTCGGCGTGCTGATCGTGCTGGGCGTGCTCGCCATCGTCCAACTCGTCCTTCTCAACATGGCGTTCGGCGGCGGCAACCGCAACTGGCGCCTGGTGGGTTGGGCGTTGCTGCTGCTCGTCGTCCCTGTCTTCTACGAGGCGCTCGCCGCGCTCGGCAGCATCCTGGCCGATCTGCTCGCGATGCCGGGGCTCGAGGTCCTGTCGCGCTGGTCGATGTTCCGGAGCACGTCGGGGCAAGTCGCCTGGGCGCTGCTGGTGTTCGTGGGCTTGTTGCTCGCCACCGTCGGTCTTCGCGGCATCTGTGTGCAGTTCGGTCTGCTCGGACGCGGCAAGCGCTCGACCACCGCGACCGCGACGGCGACCGGAACCGCGGTCGACGCCACACGCGCTTCCAGCGCCACCGCGGTGGACTGGGACGAGGAGTTCTGAGCATGGTCCGCGCACCCGGCCACCCGACGCTTGACGCCGGGTGCGCACGGCCGTGAACGTCGTGGCGAACCCGGTCTACCAAGCGGTCGTCGAGGAGCTCGAGCAGCTGCTCTCCCCCCGGATCGTGTCGCGGTCCTTGAAGGAGGGGTTGCGGCAGCAGGGTCGGTCACCCGACACGGCGGACGTGCCGACCGTCGAGGCGATCCTCAAGGCGCAGGTGTACCGCCAGCTCCAGGTCACCATGCCCGTCACACAGGCGAAAGACGCCGTCACGCGCATCGTCGAGCGTCTCCGCGGCCTCGACGGGCAGGAAGAGAGCGCCGGCGGCGGCTACTCGCTCGAGGCCCAAGAGAAGGAACTGGAGCGCCTGCAGGCCGCGCTGCGCCCGTTCAACCTCTACTTCGAGTGGCCCGAGGTCCAGAAGCTGCGGGCGCAGATCCAGTTGCTGGAAGCGGAACACGAGGCCGGTCGCGAGTCGTACGTCCTGGCCCAGGACGCCGCGGCGCAGTACGACCTGGTGGTGCAGAAACTCGAAGACCAGCTCGTACTGCAAGCGCGTGAGCTCGGCGAGCTCGACGAAGCGCTGGAGACCGTGCGCTCGTTGGGCGGTGCCAAGGTGCGCCGGCTCGAGACCGTCGTGAACCAGGTGCGCGCGGCCCAGGAGAACCGCCAACTGGCCCCGGCCGAGATCGAACGTGCCAGGCGCTTGGCGCGGGAGCTACGCAAGCTCATGGAGTCGAGCGTCTACGCCGAGAAGCGTGGCGAGGCAGGCAGCGGCGCCGAGGCCGCCGAAGACCGCTCTGGAGCGACGACCGCCGAGTCGCGCGCTGCTCCGGACGGCGCCGTGCCCGGCGCGCCCGGCACGGCGGGCGTCGGCGCCGGATCGAGCGTGGACGTCCACGGCGGCGAGGCGCTGGCCGACGGCGATGGCGCCACCTTCGACACAGTCTCCGCCGCCGCCGCGCAAGGGTCGCGAGTCATCGACCACGACACCATCGAGGAAGCGCCGCCGTCTACGGAGCCAGGAACCACCGTCGGTGAGGCGGGCGTGCCTGAAGGCGTCGTCGACGGCGCGGGCGCCACCGAGGGCGTCCAGGCCGAAGCCGCGGCCGGGGCCGCCGACGAGGGCGTGCTCGACGTCGAGGCCGAGGAAGAGGACCTGCTCAGCATCGACACGATCGACTTGGATCCGGAAGCGCACGAACGCATCCGGATGATCGACATCGCCGGCGAGATCCAGGACCTGGCGCAGCTGGAGTCCGAGTACGCGCAGCTCCTCGTGTATCGTCACGGCCTCGGCCAGCGCATCGAGGAGTTGCGGACGGAGCTGGAGGCGGGTCGATCCGTGGCGGACGTGCTTCGCGGATTGCGCGCCGACTTCGAGGCCACGACGCTCGCCTTGCGTGACGACCTGCGCGAGGAGCTCTCGGAGATCACCTCGACGCTCGACGACTGGCCCGCGGAAGTCGACACCTCGGAACTCGCGCAGGCGGCCAAGGTGACGCTCGGGATCCTCAGCACCTCACTGCCGAGCGTCGATGACGTCAACCACGTGCGTCACTTGCACCAGCTCGCGAAGGAGCAGGGCGAAGAGCTCGCTCGAGCGGCCGAGTTCGAGGCCGAGCAGCTGCTCCAGCAGGAAGAGTTCCTCCGTCGCCTGGAAGGCACGCTGGTGCGCTACCAGTCGGGTCCGTCCCCGGCCGAGGAGATCGAGGCGTTGCGGCAAGAACTCGACGCCCTGCGTCTCGCTCAGGAGCAGCGTTCCGTGGTGCCGGACGTCGTCGCGTCGGCCCGGCAGGTCGAGGAGCGCCTGGCGCGCGACTTGGCCGAGCGCGCCACCGAGGCCTCCGAACGACGCCGCGCCCGCCTGGACGCCCTGCGTGCGCAGCTCGAAGGATTGCCCGTCACCAAGACGCTGAGCGAGCGGGCCGGAGCGACGTTGCGCGAGATCGACCGGCTGATGGACGAGGAACTGAGCTCCGCCGCCGCCTCGGCGCTCCTTCTCGACGAGCCCCCGGATGTCGAGCACGCGCTCGGCGACGCGGACCCGGACGTGGACGCGGTCGCTTCCGTGGTGGAGGAGTTGCGGCGAGCCCTGGCGACGTCCGTCAGGGTGCGGCTGCAGGCGCTGAGCGACGACGCCGCCGCGATCGGCAGCACGCGCTTGCTGGAACGCATCCACCTCGCGATCCAGGACCTCGAAGAGGACCGCTACCCCGACTTGGCGCAGTTGCAGGGTGCGCTCCGGCAGGAGCGCGAGGCGCAACGGCTCGAGCAGGTCGGGGAACTGCACCGCCTGACGCGCGAAGCCGCACCGTTCCAGGCGATCGATCACGAGGAGGCGAACCAGCTCCGGGCGTTGCTCGCCGAGGCCACCCGTGACCTCGAAGCCGGCAGCACCAGCGAGCGCCTGCAGGAAGCGGCCGTGCTGCTGGAACGCCTGGAGAGCGACGCCGCGGCGCGCTCGCGGAGCATCCCGCGACGCCTCGACGCCGCCCTGGCGACGTTCGCACAGGTCGCGAAGCTCAACAGCGAGGACGTGGGAACCGCGCGCCGGATCCTCACCCACCTCGACTCCCAGCGCGATGCGCTCGATCGCGTCTCGATCGGCCTCCAACTGCAGCTTGAGGCCTCGCTGCGGCACGCCGAGGAGTTGCTCGACAAGCTCACGGAGGAGTACGAAGCCACCCGTGTCATCGCGGACCAACTCGTCTCCGAGGGGCTTCTCGACGACGTGCTCGGCGGCTTCGACGGCGTGTTCGGCGGGCTCGAGAGCGCCGGGCGCCCCGCGGGTGACGACGCGACCCTCGCGGTACAGGTCGAGGCCGCCCCGCTCGAGGACTTGCGGAAGCGCATCGAGCGCTACGTCGAGCAGGACGGCGTCACCGGCGCGGCGATGGTGGACGCGCGCGGTCAGGTGATCGTCGGCCGCCTTCCTTTCGTCGCGCTCGGCTTGGAACCGCTGTTCCGCGCTGCCAACGAAGCCGTGACAGGCGTCGGGGCGGCAGACGCGCTGGCGAGCGGAGGCGGGAGCGATGTCGAGCCCGACGACGAGGCGCATGCGAACCTACCCCGCATGCTGCAGGTCGAGACCGACCACGCCGTCACGCTGATCGCGCGGTTGCCCGACGGCAGCCACGCGGTGGTGACCGTGTCCTCCCCCGCTCACGCGCAAGGCGTCGCGAACCGCTTGCGGCGCGACCTGGCACGGGTACCGAACGATCGACCGTGACGCCTGAGCCAGGCGAGATCGCGCTGACCGACATGGAGGCGACGCGCGCACTGGCGCGCGACGCCATCGCGCGCGTCGGCCCGGGGAGTTTGTTGATCCTCACCGGACCACTCGGGTCGGGCAAGACCACCTTCACGAGCCTCCTGGCGCAGGAGCTGGGGGCATCGGCGCCGGTGACCAGTCCGACGTACACGCTCGTGCACGAGTACCCCACACCTCAGGGCGTGCTCGTGCACGTCGACGCCTACCGACTGCCGGACGCCGCGGCGTTGGAGGGCCTGGGGCTCGACGCGTACTTGGAGCGTGCAAGCCTCGTGGTGGTGGAGTGGGGCGAAGGGCTCCTGGCGGAACGGCCCGAGGCGCTGTGGCTGGCGTTCTCGCTGGCGACCACGCCTGGCGACGAAGACCCGACCCGACCCCAGCCGACGCACGCGCCCCAGCCAAGCCAGACCGCGCCTGGCGCCGTGGTGCGCACGGCGCGGTGGATGCGGGGCGGGGCCGCCCGAAGCGAGGGCGGGACGTGACCCTACCGACTCGTGAGCGCTACGTGCTTGGCATCGATTGCGCCACGCCGCACCTGGCCCTCGCGCTGGTGGACCAGGAAGGCAGGGTGCTGCGCAGGACTGCCCCCGACGTCGGTCGGGAGCACGCCGCGCGGATCGTCGGCGCGATCGACGCGCTGCTCGCAGACGCAGGCGTCCAGCGCCAGGACATCGTCGCCATCGTGGTCGGCGTCGGACCGGGCTCGTACACCGGTGTGCGGATCGGCATCGCTACCGCGAAGGGCCTGGCGCGGGCGCTCTCCGTACCGCTCCATGGGGGCTCCACGCTGGCGGCAATCGCCGCCGCGCGGCTGACCCCAGGCGAGCGCGGCATCGCCACCCTCGACGCGCGCCGCGGCAACGCGTACGCCGCGCTCGTCGAGCGCGACCCGAGCGCGGCGGGAAGCTCGGGCGAAGACCACGCTCCCCGCGTGCGCGTGCTCGACGGGCCGGTGAAGGTCGCGGTCGAGGACCTGCCGCAGCGGTTCCCGGGCGAACGCCTGCTGGAGGCGGCGCCGCCGGACGCCGCTACGTTGGCAGCGATGGCGCTCGAGCGCGCCGGCGAGAACCCCGAACCGCCCGAGGCGGTGTACCTTTGAGTCGCTTGGCTGCAGGGGTATACTGCCTCACCGCGAGCGTGACGAGTGCCGTTCTCGCGGTCCGCGGTCGGCAAGCGCTTCATGGCGCCCGCCGCGCGCGAGGCCGCGGGGAGAGATGCGGGAGCGACGAGCCGCGAGCCCCATCCGGGCGGGAGTGAGCATGTTCTTCAAGTTGGGTCAAGAGATCGGGGTCGACCTGGGTACGGCGACCGTGCTGATCTACGTCAAAGGCAAAGGCATCCTGCTGCGCGAACCGTCGGTCATCGCCATGGTGCGAGACACGGGTGAGGTCAAGGCGGTCGGCGAAGAGGCGTACCGCATGCTCGGCCGCACACCGGGCAACATCGTCGCCGTGCGGCCCATGCGCGACGGCGTGATCGCCGACTACGACCTCACCGAGAAGATGCTGCAGGCCTTCGTGCGCAAGGTGCTGACCGGCCCGAGCCGACTGTTCAAACCGCAGATCATGGTCTGCGTCCCGTCGGGCGTCACCGAGGTCGAGCGCCGGGCCGTGCTGCAAGCGACCCGCGAGGTCGGCGCGCGCAAGGCGTTCCTCATCGAGGAGCCGCTGGCGGCGGCCATCGGCGCCGGCGTCAAGATCGCCGAGCCGACCGGCTCGATGATCGTCGACATCGGCGGCGGCACCACCGACGTCGCCATCATCAGCCTTGGCGGCATCGTGGTGTCGGAGAGCCTCCGCATCGCCGGCAACGAGTTCGACGAGTCGATCATCCGCTACATCCGCCGCAAGGAGAACCTGCTGATCGGCGACCGCACCGCAGAGGACGTCAAGATGAAGGTGGGTGCGGCTGTCCTGCGCGGCCCCGACGACGACCTCGACATGGAGGTGCGCGGCCGCGACCTCATCAACGGACTCCCGAAGACGATACGGGTCACGACCAGCGACGTCGTCGAGGCGTTGCAGGAACCGATCCAGAAGATCGCCGACGGCGTCCGCCGCGTGCTCGAGCAAGCTCCGCCCGAACTCGTCAGCGACGTGATCGACCGCGGCATCATCATGACCGGCGGCGGTTCGCTCCTGCGCAACTTCGACGAGCTGCTCAGGCAGACGACCGGCATCCCGGTGATGGTGGCCGAGAGCGCCACCGACTCCGTGGCCCTTGGCACGGGCCAGGCGCTGGACATGATCCACGTGCTGCAAGACGCGCTCATCTCCGACAACTTCCTGCGTCGCTGAGCATGGGCACGCCCTCGAGGCGCGAACGTGCGCGTACCGGGCGACGCATCGTCGTGCTGCTGGCGTGCCTGTCGGCCATCGGGTCGATGACGAGTACGTTCGCGCAGGGAGAACTCGACGGACCTACGGTCCAGACCGCCGCCTCGGTCCCCGACCTCGATCTCGACGAGGTGACGGTCGGCCAACGCGGTCATGCCGTCACCGCCGGCCCCGGGAACCGGCTCGAGCGCTTCCCCGTGGAGGTCGTGGCCGTCCTCTGGGACGCCGGGCCCGGCTTCCCGCTGGTGCTGGTGCGCGCCGGCGGCCCGTTCATCGAAGCGAGCGGCGGCATCGCTGCCGGGATGAGCGGGAGTCCGGTCTACCTCGACACCGCCCGGGGTCATCATCTGCTCGGCGCGATCGGCTACGTCTTCCCCAACGCGGATCACGACTTGGCGTTGGTCACGCCCATCGCCGCGATGCGCTCGGCCGCTGGGGACGCGTCGTCGCAGGCGCCGGAAGCGGCGCCTGTCCCGGCGTCCGCGGTTCGCGCCGACACCGGCGGAACCCGGTCCTCCGCGGCCAGGCTCCCCCGTGCGCAGGATCTACCGTACGTCGCCGGCCTCGGATCCGCCGAGCCAGTGGCGACCCCCATCTTGATGTCCGGAGCGTCGCAGCGAACGTTGACGATGCTGCGGCCGCTGTTCGACGGCGCCACCGTCAGCCCGTTCCCTGCCCAGGGCGGCGCCATGCCGCCGGGAGTCGAGCCTGCCTACCGGGTGGAGCCGGGTGCCGCCCTGGCGGTGAGTCTGGTGCGCGGCGACGTGAGCCTGGCCGCGGTGGGAACGATCACGACCGTCGAAGACGGGCGACTCTTGGCGTTCGGCCACCCGTTCTTGGGATACGGCGCGGTGACGATGCCGTTCGCCCCGGCGTACGTGAGCACCATCGTCGCGAGCAGCGAGGTGCCGTTCAAACTGGCGAACGTCGGCTCGCGCCTGCTCGGGGTCGTCACCGAGGACCGCCCTGGGGCGCTGGCCGGGACGCTCGACGTCGCTCCGGACCTGCTCGCCGTGACGCTGAACGTGACGGGGGTCGGTGGCAGCGCCACCTACCGCTTCGAGGTCACGCCCGACGAGCGGCTCTACCCCGTTCTGGTCGCGGTGGCTACGCTCGAGCTGCTCGACCGCCACGTCCAGCGCACCGGCGCCGGCTTCGCCGAACTCGCCTGGGAGATCGCCTTCGAAGACGGAACGCGCGCCAACGTGCTCGAGCAGGTGAGCCATCATGACGACATCACCTGGGCGGCCGCAGTCCTCGCCGCCGGCCCTCTGGACGTCCTCGCGACCAACGTCTTCCGCCGCGCAGAGGTCGCCAGCGTCGCCATCAACGTGCGGCTCGAGGACCGGCCGAGCGTCGCCACCATCGAGGACGTGGTGCCGGAGTCGACCGAGGTGGACGAGGGCGGGACGCTGGAGTTCCACGTGAGGCTCCAGCCCTACCGCGAGAGCGCCGCGGTGAGGACGATCACCGTGAAGCTCCCACCCGGCCACACGGGCGAGCTCCGCCTGGCGTTCCGTGGCGGCAGGGTGCCACGCGAGGAGAACGAGGCGGACGAGGACGAACGAGACACCGACGAGCCGCGCTCGTTCGGCGAGTTGCTCGACGCGTTGCGTCAGCGGCTTCAGGCCACGGAGCTGGTGGTGGAGCTCCTCGACGACGAGGGAGGTGTCGAGCGCCTGCAGCGTGTGCCGTTCCCGTACGTGGTCGAGGGCAGTGAGGCGGTGACGGTGACGGTGCGCCGCCGCGACCCCGCAGGCGACGGGCTCGACCTGGCTCCCGACCCCGACCCCGGGGCGGCGCCTTCGGAGGGCAGCAGCGATGGCATCGACTGAAGAGAGCGCGTCCGCGGCGCCACGCGCCACGGCGCTCGAGCTGACGGAGCTGGTTCGCCGGCTGGAGGGCACGCTCCGGCTCCCGAACGGCGCCGAAGCATCCCCCGTCCGCCTCGGTCGCCTGGCGCCGCCGTCCCGCCGCCCCACGCCGGACACGGTCGTCGTTCTCGGCATCGACGAAGACGTGCGTAGCATCGTGGCGTCGTGGAACGGCGTCTTCCCTGGTCTGTTGGTCGTCGGCGATGGCGCGGTTCCCGCCGACTACGCGGCCGCCGCCGCCGAAGTCCACGACCCGCGTCAGGCGCTCGCGCGTCTGAGCGCGCTGTTCGATCATCGGCCGCTTCCCGCGCCTGGCGTGCACGCGTCGGCCATCGTCGACCCGTCCGCGCAGCTAGGACGCGACGTCACCGTCGCGGCCGGCGCGGTGATCGGCCCGGGGGCCGCCATCGGCGACGGCAGCATCGTCGGTCCGGCCAGCGTCGTCGGTCCTGCCGCGCGGGTCGGCGCCGGGTGCCGGTTGCACGCGAACGTCACGCTCTACGACGGTATCGTCCTGGGTGACCGCGTGATCGTGCACGCGGGCGCCGTCCTCGGCGCCGACGGCTTCGGGTACGCCGCCGGACCGTCCGGCGCGGAGAAGATCCACCATGCGGGCAGCGTGGTGATCGGCGACGACGTCGAGATCGGCGCGCTCACTGCCATAGACCGCGGAACGCTCGACGACACTCGCGTCGGCGCCCGCACCAAGATCGACAACCACTGCCAGATCGGCCACAACGTCGTCATCGGGCGAGACTGCCTCATCGCGGGCATGACCGCGATCGGGGGCAGTGCCGTGGTGGAGGACGGCGTGGTCGTCGCCGGCGCGGTCGCCATCAGCGACCACGTCACGGTCCATGCCGGCGCGCGCATCGCCGGCCGGAGCGGCGTGACGAAGACCGTCCCTGCAGGCGAGACGTGGGCCGGCTCGCCGGCGCGCCCGTACCGTCGGTTCGTGCGCGAGCTCTATTTGCTCGACCGACTCGAACGGATCTGGGCGTTCGTGCGGTCACGGTCGAGCGCGGAAGACGACGCGCCGAAGACAGGATCCGGATGACGTCGGTCGAAGGCGTCGCCATCCACTCGGGAGCCCGCGCGCGTGTGACGCTGGAGCGTACGGACGGACCCATCCACTTCGTACGGCGCGGGGTACGCATCGAGGCGCGCGTCCAGAACGTCGTCGGCACCGATCACGCCACGACCCTCGGCTGCGACGGCGAACGGATCCACCTGGTCGAGCACCTGCTCGCCGCGTTGCGCCTCGCCGGGTTCTGGCACGGCGTGAGCGTCGTGGCCGACGCCGACGAGCTGCCGATCTTGGATGGCTCCGCCGCCCCGTGGCGCGAGGCGATCGCGGAGCTCGGTCCGCCGCCGCCCGCGCCGCCTCCCATCGTGCCCGAATCCCCGATCGTGATCGAACGGGGCTCGGCCAGCGCGCGCGTGATCCCGGGCGAGGCCTCGCTCTGCTGCTCCGTCGACTTCCCGCACCCCAGCATCGGACGGCAGCGCTGGTGCGGTACGCCCGAGCGCTTCGGCGAACTGGAGGATGCCCGCACCTTCGGCTTCCTGCGCGACGCGGTGTCGCTCAGGCAGCGCGGATTGGCGTTGGGCGCATCGAGCGCGCATGCTATCGTCTTCACAGATGACGGGCCGCTCAGTCCCTTGCGTCACCCGGACGAACCGGTGCGCCACAAGGCGCTCGATGCCATCGGTGACCTCGCCCTGCTCGGCGCGCCCATCTCCGCCCACATCGACATCGAGCGCGGCTCGCATGCGCTCCATCTCGAGTTGATGCAAGCGCTCGCAACCGAGACCGGCAAGACCCGGAGCGCGGGCGCGTGAGCACGACGGGGGGAACCTTCGCATGACGCGTCCTTTGCGAGTCGCCGTGGTCGGCGCCGGCGTCATGGGCCGCTACCACGCCATGAACTACGCCGCCCTACCACGCGTGGAGCTGGTGGCCGTCGTCGACCCCGTTCCGGTGCGACGAGACGAAGCGGAAGTCGCGTTCGGATGCAAGGCGTACCCCACGATCGAGTCCATGCTGGCCGCGGAGACCATCGACGCGGCCAGCGTCGCGGTTCCCACCAGCCTCCACCACGACGTGACGCGGACGCTGCTCGAGGCGAACGTCCACGTACTCGTCGAGAAACCCGTCGCTACCGACGTGGCGCAGGCGCTCGAGCTCGCAGAGCTCTCCCGCGCCAGGGACCGGGTGCTGCAGGTCGGTCACATCACACGTTTCTATCGCGCGGTGCAGATGCTCAACCGCGAGGTGAGGTCCCCGTACCTGATCGAGGCGCGGCGGTTGGTCCCGTCCGCCCGCGTGAAAGACGTCGGCGTCATCCTCGACCTGATGATCCACGACATCGACATCGTGCTCGGCCTGGTCGCTGGCAAGGCGCGCAGCGTCACCGCCGCCGGCCGCGCTCTGAACGGCAGCCCGCACGAGGACGTGGCGGCCGCTCAGATCGTGTTCGAAGACGGTTGCATCGCGCGCTTCCTCGCGAGCAGGGTCGCCCCCGACCCCGAACGCAGCCTGCTGGTCGCCGAGCGCCATCAGACGCTGCGTGTCGACTTCGCCAAGGAGCCGTACACCGAGGTGGCCATCTTCCGTTCGGCGGCGGGCTCGGCCGACACCGGGCACGTGCAACTCGACCGGCACGTCGTGCAGGAGGACAACCCGTTGCGCAACGAGCTCGAGCACTTCGTCGGACGCATCCGACGTGAAGCCGCCCCGATCGGCACGCTCGAGGACGATCTTCGCTCCCTGACGCTGGCGTCTCGTCTGCTGGCGGTGATGCGCGACGACGCTCCGGTGCTCTCGGCTTCGGCCATCGCCTGAACCCGCGCCCAGTCGATATCGTCGACTGCGGTCGAACCCGCGCCCAGCACGGACCGTCGGCTGCGGTCGAACCCACGCCCAGCACGGACCGTCGGCTGCGGTGGGACCCACGCCCAGCACGGACCGTCGGCTGCGGTCGAACCCGCGCCCAGTCGGTGTCGTCGGCTGC
>CAZOTV010000037.1:0-1116 GCA_964582795.1 uncultured bacterium | reverse complement strand
CAGCACGGACCGTCGGCTGCGGTCGAACCCGCGCCCAGTCGGTGTCGTCGGCTGCGGTCGAACCCGCGCCCGGCACGGACCGTCGGCTGCGGTCGGACCCGCGCCCAGTCGGTGTCGTCGGCTGCGATAGACTGCGCCCATGGCCGTCGACGTTCGCGCCATCCTTCCTCATCGCTACCCGTTCCTCCTGGTCGACGCGTTCGTGTCGCAGGAGGGTGACGACTTCGAGTGCGTCAAGAACGTGAGCCACAACGAACCGTTCTTCCCCGGCCACTTCCCCGACGAACCGGTCATGCCCGGCGTGCTCGTGGTGGAGGCGCTGGCGCAGGCCGCGGCCGTCGGTCTGGCGGTGCGCGAGGGCCACGCGGGCGAAGGCGCCGTCGGGTACCTCGTCGCCATCGAACAGGCGAAGTTCCGGCGCAAGGTGGTGCCTGGGGACCGGCTCAGGCTGACCGGCACGATCGTGACGTTCCGTCGAGGCGTGTGCAAGGTCGAGGCCCGCGCGCTGGTCGACGACGAAGTCGCTGCCGAGGCCAACCTGTCGTTCGTTTACGCCCGCTGAACCTACGACGATGACGCCCGACCCGATCGACGCCGAGACGACCCGCACCGCGCCCGCTTCGCAGGCGTCGGTGCATCCCAGCATCGCCTCCGGCGCGGTCGTGCACCCTGACGCGCGCCTGGCCGACGGCGTGGTCGTCGAGCACGGCGTCGTGATCGAAGCCGACGTCGAGGTGGGGGCCGGCACGCGCCTGCTGGTCGGTTCCGTGCTGCATGCCGGAGCCCGCGTCGGGCAGAACTGCCGTGTCGGGCCCTACGCGGTCGTCGGCGGGACCCCGATGGACACCCGGTTCCGTGGCGAACCGTCGACCGCGGTGCTGGAGGACGACGTCGTCGTGCGCGAGTTCGCCACCGTTCACCGCGCCACCGGCGAGGGCGAGGAGACGCGCGTGGGCAGCGGCACGCTGGTGATGTGTTACGCGCACGTGTCGCACAACACCCGTGTCGGCGCCGGCTGCGTTCTCACGACGGCCGTCCAGCTCGGTGGTCACGCCCAGGTCGGAGACCACGCGGTGCTCGGCTCGGCGGCGCTGGTCCACCAGTTCGGGCGGGTCG
>CAZOTV010000036.1:22611-26557 GCA_964582795.1 uncultured bacterium | reverse complement strand
TCAGGACCGCGCGTCGGCAGCGATGTCGCTGATCTTCCCGACGACGGCGGTTTGTACGACCTGCTGGACCGTTCCGACCTTCACGACCGTCATGGCTTCGTAATGCTTCATGATGTTGCCTCCTTCGGTGGCGAACCGGCGCAAGTCGCCGGCGGGTGAGTAGGGCTAGGACGGCGAACGATCAAGGCGGGCAGGCGATGCTGCACTTGCCTGGCACGAGGACGACGTTCTTGACGCTGCCGACCTTCGCGACCGTCATGGGCTGGTAGCTCTTGACGACGTTGTTCACGTTGACACCCCCTCCCCGAGGATTCGGGCGCGAGCGTCGGTCACGGCGTCGGCCACGTCATCTCTGCGTGAGCGGCTGCGAAGAACGTTCGCCGCGGTTCTGCGTCCATCGATCCTGACCTCGTCGCCGACGCGTTGCCCGTGGGCGCAGTGTAGACAGGTCGCCGGAGGCGTTCGCGACAACGGTCACACTTGGCCCGGTGCGGAGGCGGGTGCTGCTCGCCACATCGACGCGGCGTGACGGCCCTCGACTCCGTCGCTCAGGCCCGTTCCCCTGCCAGGTACAGCCACGTCTCCAGCACCGTGTCGGGGTTCAGGCTGATGCTGTCGATCCCCTCGTCCGCCAACCAGCGCGCGAAGTCGGGGTGATCCGAGGGCCCCTGCCCGCAGATCCCGATGTACTTGCCGGCGCGCTTGCAGGCGGCGATCGCCAGCGACATGAGGTCTTTGACGGCGGGGTCGCGCTCGTCGAACAGGTCCGCGACCAGGCCGGAATCCCGGTCGAGCGCCAGGGTGAACTGCGTCAGGTCGTTCGAGCCGATCGAGAAGCCGTCGACGTGCTGCAGGAAGTCGTCGGCGCGGATGGCGTTCGACGGCACCTCGCACATCATGATGACCTCGAGGCCGTCCCGGCCGCGCTCGAGACCGTGCGTCGCCATCACGCCGAGCACCTGCTGCAGTTCGCCCGGCGTGCGCACGAACGGCACCATGACCTTGACATTGGTGAACCCCATCTCGCCACGCACGCGCGCCAGCGCGCGACATTCGGCGCCGAAGGCGGCCGCGAACCGATCGGATCGGTAGCGCGCCGCGCCGCGGAAGCCGATCATGGGGTTCTCCTCGCGCGGTTCGAACGCTTGGCCGCCCAGCAGGTGGGCGTACTCGTTCGACTTGAAGTCGGACAAGCGAACGATCACCGGCTCCGGTGCGAAGGCAGCCGCGATCATGGCGACGCCCTCCTTGATCTTCTCCTCGTAGAAGGCGCGCGGGCTGGCGTAACCGGCCGCGCGCTCCTCGATGGCGCGCCGCACCTCGTCGGGCACGTCGGGGTAGGCGTCGAGCGCGTTGGGGTGCACGCCGACGGCGTTGGCGACGATGAACTCGAGCCGCGCCAGGCCGACGCCCTTGTGCGGCAGCGCGGCGAACGCGAACGCGCGCTCGGGGGATGCGACGTTCATCATGATCCGCAGCGGCAGCTCGGGCATGCGGTCGAGCTCGACGCGCTGCACGTCGTACTCGGGGTGCCCGGCGTACACTTTGCCCTCGTCCCCTTCGGCGCACGACACCGTGACCTCGGCGCCGTCGTGCAGCACCTCGGTGCCGTCACCGGTGCCCACCACCGCGGGGATGCCGAGCTCGCGCGCGATGATGGCGGCGTGGCAGGTGCGGCCGCCGCGGTCGGTGACGATAGCGGAGGCGCGCTTCATCACCGGTTCCCAGTCCGGGTCGGTCATGTCGGTCACCAGGACGTCGCCGTCCTGCACGCGGTGCATGTCGGCGGCGCGCTCCACCACGCGAATCTTGCCCGCCGCGATGCGCGCCCCGACGGCGCGGCCCACCACCAGAACCTCGCCACCGCCCCTCATGCGGAATCGCTCGAGCACACGCCCCGAACGGCTCTGCACCGTCTCGGGCCGCGCCTGCACGACGTACACGTGACCATCCCCGCCGTCCTTCGCCCACTCGATGTCCATCGGGCGGCCGTAGTGCTCCTCGATGGCCAGCGCCTGGCGTCCCAACTCCGCCAGGTCGTCGTCATCCAGAGCGAACCGGCGCCGCTCCGCTTCCGGCACGGGGACGGAGATGACGCCGCCTTCCCCGCCCGCTTCGGCGCCGGCGGCGTCCGACACGCGGTAGACCATCCTCTCGGCCTTGGTGCCCATGCGGCGGTCCAACACCGCCGGCCTGCCGGCGCGAAGCGCCGCCTTGGAGAGGTAGAACTCGTCCGGGTTCACGGCGCCCTGCACCAGCAGCTCCCCCAGACCGTAGGCGGCGGTGACGAACACGACGTCACGGAAGCCCGACTCGGTGTCGAGCGTGAACGCCACGCCGCTGGCGGCCAGGTCGGAGCGCACCATGCGCTGGATCCCGGCGGACAGCGCCACCTCGGCGTGATCGAAGCCTTGGTGCACGCGGTAGGCAATGGCGCGGTCGGTGAAGAGCGAGGCGAACACCCGGTGCGTGGCGCGCAGCACGGCGTCGAAACCACGAACGTTGAGGTACGTCTCTTGCTGCCCGGCGAAGGAGGCCTCCGGCAGGTCCTCGGCGGTGGCCGACGAGCGCACGGCCACCGCCACGCCGTCGCCCCCTTCGCGCTCGAGGCCCGCGTATGACTCACGAAGCGCGGCGACGAACGCGGGCGGTAGCGGCGCAGACATCACCAGTTCCCGCACGGCACGGCCGCGTTCGTTCAGCAGCGTCACGTCGTCGCCGTCGACGCCTTCGAGCAACGCGGCGATACGGCGGTCGAGCCCGTCGTAGCGCAAGAAGTCGCGGTACGCGTCGGCAGTCGTCGCGAAGCCGCCGGGCACCCGCACGCCGGCGGCGGAGAGGTTCCGGATCAGTTCACCGATGGAGGCGTTCTTGCCGCCCACCCTGGCGACGTCGGCCATGCCCACCGTGTCGAACGGAACGATGTACTCCACGAACGCCTCCTGGCCGCGCATCGTTGCGCGAGGCTATGCTCGTGGCGACACCCCCTGCGTCGCCGCGCCGCGTGCGCTCAGGTCGCCCACGAAGAGCGCGGACGTAGAGCGCACGTTCCAAGCGTAGACGCACGGCACTCGGGGGTCACTTGTGTACGTCACGATACGGGAACCACGGGGCAACCGGAGGCCCCCGATCATGAGCGAAGCCCCGTTGCCCGTCTACTTCGTTTCCGACCACACCGGCCTGACGGCCGAGGTGCTCGGGCACAGCCTGCTGGCGCGCTTCGAGGCGTTGGCGGTGAGCACCTCCACGCGCCCGTTCGTGGACAGCCTCGAGCGCGCCGACGCGCTCGCCGCCGAACTGGCCACGATGGAGCGTAGCCCGGTCATCTTCTCGACCATCACCGACGCGGCGGTGCGCGCGCGCTTGTCGGCCGCGCCGGGGTTGCACATCGACCTGTTCGCCCCGTTCCTACCGGCCCTGGCCGAGGCGTTCGGCCACGAACCCACCACGCGCGTGGGCGCCGCTCACGGCATCCGAGACCTGGCGCGGTACCAGGCGCGCATCGACGCGGTCGAGTTCTCGCTGGCCACCGACGACGGTTCCAACGTGCGACGGTACGGGCAGGCGGAAGTGGTGATGGTGGGGGTGTCGCGCGTCGGCAAGAGCCCGACGTGTCTCTACCTCGCCATGCAGTACGGCGTGCGCGCGGCGAACTTCCCGCTGGCCGACGACGACTTCGGCCAAGACGGGCTGCCGACGGCCATCACCACGTACCGGCCCAAGCTCTTCGGGCTCACGATCCAACCGGCGCGGTTGAGCGAGTTGCGCCAGCGGCGCAGACCGGGCACCACCTACGCGTCGGCGGAGCGCTGCGAGTACGAGGTGTCCCAGGCCGAGCGCCTGTTCCGGCGCCACGGCGTGCCGTTCCAGGACGTCACCAACGTCAGCGTGGAAGAGGTGGCGGCGCTGGTGCTGCAGCGCGCCGGGTTGGAGCGGCATCGCTGAG
>CAZOTV010000036.1:0-22511 GCA_964582795.1 uncultured bacterium | reverse complement strand
GAAGAGGTGGCGGCGCTGGTGCTGCAGCGCGCCGGGTTGGAGCGGCATCGCTGAGGCGGTGCGGTCGTGGCCGCGCCAGCCCCACGGAGCTACGGGAAGGTGGCGACGCGCCGGCCCCACGGCGCTACGCGACGGTGACGACGCGCCGGCCCCACGGCGCTACGCGACGGTGACGACGCGCCGGAACGGCGCCAAGGAAGCGATTCAGGCCGCCGGCGACTCTCCCAGCCGCTCCAGCGCCTCGGTGATGGCGTCGAGGTGCTCCAGTCCGGTGCGGAACCGGACGCGGTAGACGGGCACGGCCGAGACCAACTGGAGGTACGCCTGCATCATGCGGCGTTTGCGGTCGCCATCGGCGAGGCTGAAGCTGTACGCGTGCGGCAGGATCTCGCGGAAGGCGCTCGCCTGGGCGAGGCGCTCGACCGTGACCGACGCCGTACCCGCGTCGGCTGCTGCTGCACCGTCCGCGGCCGACGTGTCGGCCGCTCCGCCGGACCAGGCGATGCGCCCATGGACGGTGCCATCCTCACGCACGCGCTCCAGCACCGCGATGGCCGCCATCGGCAGGGGGTCCGCCTCCGTGGCGTGCGCAAGGCGTTCATCGTCGCGGCCTTCGACCCAACCGTCGGTCGTCTCGCCAGGCTCGCCGCGGCTGGTGGCCGTGACCTTCACCTGGTCCTTCGCCGGACGGTCGAAATGCTTGGCGGACGCCTCGCGCAGGCGCATGGCGAACGGCACGGGCGTGATGGTGGTAGCGGCGCCATCGACGTCGAGCACCACGGCGTCATCGGCGACCAACGGGTGACCGCGGCGGTGCAGGGCGTAGGCCAGCGTCGACTTGCCGGTCTCGGACAGCGCGCACAACGCCAACACGCCGGTCGGAAGCTGCACGGCGCTGGAGTGCAGCACCTCGAGACCGCCCGCCTGCAGCGCCAGTGGCACGACGGTGCGATAGAACGAGTCCAGCACGGTGGAACGCGACGCGCCCGGGTCGACGACCACGCCGCAGGCGCGCACCGCCTGCATGCCGCTTCCCCGGAAACGGTAGCTGCCGGCGTTCGGCAGGTGCAGCCAGTTCCAATCGTCGGCGGCGAAGCCGTACGCGCAGGGCCGCTCTTGGACGTCCAGCCACACGACGACGTCTTCGGAGGAGGGATCGTAGGACGGTGCCGGCCCGTCGAGGAAGGTCAGGTCATCGGGATGCCACATCGGGAACCTTCACGAGGGTACACGAGGAAGCGGCCAGCCGCCCGGAAGGACGGATGGCCGCGATGATGGCGCGTCTCAACGGCCGATCAGGCGAGTTCGGCGGGGCGCTGTTTGCGGGGCTCGCCCGGGTCGCCGCCCGTGGCGCTGACCTTGCCACCGCCCACTTGCACGACGTCCTTGACGATTCCGACCTTCTTCACGTTCATGGGTTGCCAGGTTCTCACGATGCGCACCTCCCTCCGGTGAACTCAACTGCGTGGTCGCAGCCACGCTTCAAGACTCATTAGACGCCACACCTGGTCGATTCCACGTACATCGCGCACATCCAGCGTGGACCGAACGAAGGCATCGGCCCCGGTGGCGTCGACCAGGCCGTGACCGGCCAGCGCTTGCGCGCCGCCCAGGTCCTCCCAGACACCAGGTCCTTCCCGGAAGATCGTCTCGGCGAAGAAGTTGCGCGACACCAGCTTCTTCTGGCGGTCGAACCCGAAGCCCGGGAAGCGGCGCGCCAGGTCGTCGCGCACGAGCCCCTTGCTGCGACCGCCGCGGTTGAGGAGGTGCGGCGGCACACGGTAGAGGAACTCGACCAGGTCGGCGTCCCAGTAGACGTCGAACTGAGGGGCGCCGACGCGCCTTCCGGTCTCGTAGATCTCCTCGACGTCGAGCGCGAAGAGCGGATGGTCCAGGTTGGCGCGCGCCTCGCGGAAGTAGAGGCTGCGGCGCTCAGCGGGCCTACGTGGCGACGCCATCGGCACGCGGCGCAAGACCCGATCTTCCAGTGCGGCCCGCAAGTCGGCACCTGGGCCGATCCACGCCGGCAGTTCCGCCACGCGCGCTTCTAGGTCCCGGCGCCGGCGCGCTGCCTTGGAGCCCGGTACGAGTACCTCGCGCGCGTCGTGGACCGCGCCCCGCAACAGCGGCTTGGCTCCGTTCGTCCACAGCACGTTGCGGGCCAGGTGCCGCGTGCGGATGTCGAGCGAACGCCGTAGTGCCACGATGTAGCGCACCAGCGCGCCAGCCTGGCCGCGCCGCAGGTAGTCCGCGGCGATCAACGGCGACACGGTCAGCCACTCGTCGCCACCACCGCCCGTCAGGATGCTGCGCGCGCCGCGCCGGATGCCCTCTCCGCTCAACCGGTCATACGCGGGTGACCACACGTTCTGCTGCGGTGAAGGCAACCGAGCCGCCAGCTCCAGGCCCGCCGCCAACAACCCGCGCGGCCCCAGCGCCTCCTCGAGCGGGATGGCGACGAGATCGAAACCGAGCTTCTCGGCCACGCCGCGCTGCAGGTGCTCTTCGCTGACGTCATCGGGGAACAGCAATGACAGCGCCAGCGGCGGCGGACGGCCTTCGCGAGCGCACCGCTCGGCCGCCGCCGCGGCCACCGAGACCGAGTCGAGACCACCGCTCAGGAAGATGGCGGCGGGCTCCCCCTGCAGGGCGCGCGCCACCGCCTGCTCGAGCAGTTCCCCGAAGCGCGGCAGGTCGGACTCCTTCACCCAGTCGGTGTCCTCGCCCACCACCGGAGGGAACCAGTGCCGCGTGGTGCGTTCCTTTCCTGCCTCCATCACCAGCACGTGCCCGGGTGGCACACGTGTCACGCCATCGAGGAACGTTTCCGGCAAGTCGGGCCGGAGACGCGCCAAGAACGCTGCCACCACCTCCAGGTCGGGCGCCGGCATCCCCTCGCCGGCGTTCGCGAACGCGTCGGCGGTGAGAGCGAAGTCGTGGCCCGCGCCAGCGCCACCATCGGTCGTGCCACCACCAGGGCCGAGTGCGCGCCGGAACAGCGGCACCATGCCGACGCGATCGCGCACCGCCATCAGGCGGTCTTGGTTGGCGTCGTACAGCACGATCGCGAACCGGCCGACGAGCTTGGCCGGGAGCGCCTCGCCCCAGCGACGGTAGGCCGCCACCGCGATGGCGGCACGCCCGGCGCCGCGCTCGAGCCCCAACACCCGCCGCAGTTCGTCCTGGAAGTAGACGTCGCCCCATAGAACGGCTCCGACGGATCCGTCTTTCGCCACCGACGGCGGTTCGGCGTTCGCGGCGAGGCGGATGGTCAGCGCGCCGGAGGGGCCGGCGACGACGAGCCGTTCCGCGCCTGCGCCAGCGGCGTCACCGCTCAAGGAACTGCCCGACGGGAACGTCTCGTCGCTACCCGCCGCTCCGACGATGGACGCGCCAGAATCGTGGCGCCGATAGCGGACCACCCACGAACCCGTCGCGCGGCCGGCGCGGTCCCACTCGGCGTGCGTCGACGATGGGGTGGTGTGGATCGTGTTTGGTCGGGTCGGCATGGTCACAGGGCTCAGTCGGGCGTCTCCGTTGGGCGTGTCCGGCGCGAGTGTCGGTCGGGCGAGTCAGCCGGGCGCCGTCGCAGGGCGTTTCGGTCGGGTGTCTCCGGCGGGCATCTCGTAGATCGCTAGCGTCACTCCCGCTTCGGCTCGAGCACCTGCTCGGCCGCCAGCGACGCCAGCGTCTGCTGCACGTCATTGCGGACGTCCTCGGCGTTCGCGGCGTACTCGCCTGCGAGCGCCTCGACGGCTTCTTCCACCGTCTTGCCGTCGGTGAGTAGCTCCACCAGGCGGGCGGCGGTTTCGTTCAGTTCCAGGATGGCATCGGTCTGCAGTTGCACGATCACCATGGCGTCGCCCAGTCGTTGCACCACGACGTCGGGGGCGGTCGTCCAGTTGCCGGTGTACTGCGTGACGCCGGAGGTGGCGCCGGTGGTGGCGTGGGCAGGAGTGTCGGGGGCGTCGTTCATGGCGTTCTCCTTCGTATGGTGGCGACGAGTGGGCGTGCGTGGTGCACGTACCGTGCGTGACGTCAGACTTCGAAGCTGGCGACGGGAACGAAGCGGTCCAGGCCGATGTCGCCGACCACGACCTCACCGTCGCACACCAACCAGGCGTGCCCTTCCACGCCCTTGGCATCGGTCCGGTCGAAGCCGGTCTGGATGGTGGAACCGATGCCGCGGCGCGCCAACAGCGCCTGCGCGGCCATCGCCTGCGGCAAGCACGTCGCACCGGGCACGAAACGGGCGGCGGACGCCACCGCCCAACCGACCCGCGCGCGATCCTCGGCGGACGCGGTTCCAGCGGTGCGGTCGGTGGAGGCGCCGGCGCCGCCGTCGGCAGAGATCGCCGTCGCCAGCGGGCGCAGCGCCTCGGTGCGCCGTTTCTGCAGGCGCGCGAACACCGTCCTACGAAGCGCCCAGCGAACGCGCACCAGTTCCCACCACGCCGCCACGAACGTGCGCCGCTCCAAGCCGCTCAAAGCAAGGAACCTGCGGGTACGGGAGAGGGCGTTGGGCATGATGGGAGCTCGCGTCGCGCGCGACGGGGTGCGGACCATGGACGCGCCTCCTTCGTGGAAGTAGATGGTGACGCCCGCGGGCGAGCCTGCGGGGACGACGCGTAGGGCGAGTGTAGAGAGCCGGCGGCCGCCGCGGGCGCGTTTGCGTCACACCCGGGCGGGCCGGTCCGGCCACCGCGAGCGCGAGCGCGAATGCGTACGACTGCGCTTCGGACGCGCATTTCGCCCTTCTATACTGCGGCAGCGATGGCGTCTCGAACCCCTACGTCCGATCCCCCCGCATCGCCCGCTGCCGCGCCCGCCTCGGCGAGCCTGCGCCGGTTCTTCACCTCGATGGTGCAGACGCTGCGGTGGCGGCTTCTGTGGGTGCTCGCGCTCGGCTTCGTGGGCGGCATCGCGGCCGGCGTCGGCCTAGTGATGCTGGTCCCGCTTCTGGACCTCGTGGGTGTGGACGCGGGCGGTGGTTCGACCGGAGCCATCGCCGACGCGGTCTCGGTCGCGCTCGATCGCGTGGGCCTGTGCCCATCGGTTCCCGTGCTGTTGTCGCTGAACCTGGTGGTGCTGACGCTGGCGGCGGCCGTCGTTCGGACGCAGACGATCGCCTCGACGGCGCTGTATCAGGCCTTCGTACGTGCGCAACGGACGCGCCTGTTCGACGCCTTGACCTTCGCCGAGTGGCGCGTGCTCACGGGCGAGCGCGGGTCGAACCAAGCGCACCTGCTCATCGGTGAGGCGGAGCGGCTCGGCGCGGCGGCGCTCTCGGCCATGAACCTCGTGTCCCGCGCGACGCTCGCGTTGGTGCACGTGGTGGTGGCGTTCGTCATCTCCCCCGCCATGACCGCTTTGGTGGCGCTGTCGAGCCTGCTGTTGGTGGCGGCCACCCGACCCCTGGCTCGGCGCGCGCGTGCGCGCGGGCAGGACGTATCCGACGCCTACCGCGACCTGTACGGGGCGGTGGACGAGCACCTGTCCGGCCTCAAGACGGTGAAGGGCCACGGCATCGAGCAGGCGCAGGTCGCGCGCTTCGCGGACCGCGCCAACCGCACCTCGGAAGCGATGATCGCGTTGACGCGCAACCAGGCCGACGTCGGCTTCTGGCTCAAGACCGGCTCTGCCGTCGTCCTCACCGCCATCGTCTACGTGGCGCTGGACGTGGCGCGGGTGCCGCCGGCCGGGCTGTTGGTGATGCTCTACCTGTTCGCGCGCCTCGTGCCGATGCTGTCGGGCCTGCAGCGCAGCTACCAGTCGTTGGCGAACGACCTGCCGGCGGTGCAGCGGGTGTCGGCAGCCACCGAGGCGTTCGAGGCCTCGGCCGAATCGGACGGCGCCGGCGAGCCCGTGACGGCGTTGCGCGCGGGCATGACCCTGGAAGAGGTCGCCTTCACCTACCGCGGCGAAGAGCAGCGCGAGGTGCTGCGCGGCGTGAACCTGGTCATCCCCGCGGGCAGCACGACCGCCATCGTCGGCCCGTCGGGTGGAGGCAAGAGCACGCTGGTGGACCTGTTGATCGGCCTGATCGCGCCGGACCGCGGAAGCATCCGGGTGGACGGCGCGGCCCTCGACGGCGCATTCCGGCGCGTCTGGCGGCGCCACGTCTCGTTCGTGCCGCAAGACGTGTTCCTGTTCCACGACAGCGTGCGCGAGAACCTGCTGGTGGCGCGCTCAGGCGCCACCGAGGCGGAGATGTGGGAAGCGCTGGAGGCGGCCTCGGCCGACTTCGTGCGCGATCTTCCGGACGGCCTCGACACGGTGGTCGGGGACCGCGGTAGCCGGTTGTCAGGCGGCGAGCGTCAACGCCTGGCGCTAGCGCGCGCGCTCCTGCGCAAGCCGGCGCTGCTGGTCCTGGACGAGGCCACCAGCAACCTCGACGCCGCCAACGAGGCGCGTGTCCAGGAGGCCGTGGCCCGGCTGCACGGCCGGACCACCATGGTGGTGATCGCTCACCGGTTGGCGACGGTGCGGGACGCCGACACCATCCACGTGCTGGTGGACGGACGGATCACCGAGTCGGGCACGTGGCCGGAGCTGGTGGACCGACCCGACGGCGTGTTCCGGCACCTGGCCGCAGCGCAAGGGTTGGCGGCCGCTGCAGCCCAAACCGGAAGGTAGACCCCCGGCGCCCGAACGGGCATCATGGGACTTCGAAACCCGAACGCGTTCTCGTTGGGAGGCTTGGCTATGGTCTGGGACACATCCGTCTTGGCGGCGCTCGCCGCCACCGCCCGTGTCGCCGCCCGTGCCGTCCGGTACGCGGTGGTCGGACTACTCGTCGCCGGCGCCGGAACGGGCTCGGCCCAGAGCGAGTGGCGCTCGGTCTTCTCCGAGACCTTCGGTGACGACGCGCATCCGCTGTACGTGATGGCCGGGGTCATCGCCTTCGGTCAGCAGCCGGACACCCCGTTCGTCGCAAGCCTCGGCGAGGGTGGGCTCGTGCTCGAGAACGCGGTCGACCCCTCGGTACTCCGGTTCTACTTCGTGGAGCCGAGGCACTCGGGTCCGTGGCAGGACGCTGCCGGTGCGCCGGTGGCGGCGGCCGTCACGGTGGGCGGCCAATTCGGCGAGGCGCCCGGCGCCGGGTTGATCTACCGCGTCGAGCCGGCGACCTTCCGCTTCTACTCGTTCGTGCTGACGGGCGGTCAGGGCTACGGGATCTTCGTTCTGGACGAGCAAGGGTACCGGCCGCTGGTGACCGGCGAGTCGCCGCACGTCGCTGCCGCGGGAACGAACCGGATCATCGTTTTACCAGACCGCACCGACCTTCACATGGTCGTCAACGGCGAACTGGTCGCGTCGCTCGACACGGCCGGTCGGCAGGGCGGGCCGGCAGGAACGGGGATCGGTCTGCTCGTGGGCGGAACGGGCCGCTGGGTGTTCGACGACTTCGAGGTCTACGTCCAGTGATGCGTGCGGGCGTTCATGGCACATCGATGCTGCCCCCGCCAGGCAGCGCCAACGTGCGGCCGAACGCGTCGTCGAGCATGGCCACGATCGCGTCGTAGACGCCTTCGAGGCGACCCGGGACGACGCTGATCGCCACCACGGTGTCGGTCCCGTCGTCGAACGTCGTCACCGTCACGCGCGCCGTCTCGGTGGGTACGCCCGTGACGAAACCGACGACGCCAACGACCGTCAGCGGGTCGGCCCGCAACGTCACGCCGGTGTCGCTGATGGTCTCGATGCTGAAGTGGTTGTACCCGTCGGGCGGCGTCATCGTGGGTGCCCGCCGAACGATGGCCGAGACGATGTCGCGCGGCTCCGCCTGGTACGTGAGCGTCGCTCGACCGGCCGCCGGCGCGCACGCCGCGATGACCAGGCCGACCGCCGCGGCCGCGGCCAGAAGCTTGATGGTCGGGATCCTCACGCTCACCTCCGGAGTACGGTACGCACTACGAGCGTATCAGGCGCCGAGGCGCATCGTGCCCCCGCGCGCAGGCCGAAGTGGGCGTTCACTCCACAGACACGAGCTCGAAGCGGGTCGTGTCGGTGGCCATCTGCAGGAACTTCTCGGTGACGAGGCGCAGCAGCCAGCCACTGGTCCGGTCGTACACGAACGTCTTCAACTCGGCGTTGCTCTCCTCCACGATGGCCACCGTCGAAGCGTCGACGAAGGCTACTGTCGTCCGGATGCCGGTGATGGGGTCGATGTCGAGCGTGGTGCCTTGCTGCAATCCGCTGAGCAGCGTCGGCGACGCGAAGTAGCCGCCGTGCCCCGAGCCGACGAGTACGTTGCCCGCCTCGGGCGTCGCGTACACGCCCCCCGTGAGCGGGTCGGCCATGTGGAGCTCCGTGCTCACCGTTGCCCACATCTCGGTCCTGCGGTCGACACGGACCTCGAGCGTACAGGGCGTCTCGACCGCACCCGCGCCCGGCATGGCCATGGCGTACGAGCAACGATAGACGAGCCTGCTCGTGTTCTGCACGTGCGCGGGGAGCGGTCCGGTAGTGCCCACGCCGGGCACGAGCCTGGCGCCGAGGATCTGCGTGTACGTGAGCATGTTGCTGCCTGCGCCGGGTACCACCGTGTTGTCGGGTGAGATGGTGGGCACGGCGCCACCGCGCGTCCTGCTGCTGGCCACGAACAGCAACCCCGTCCCTGTGTCGTAGCTCGTGTGCGTAGCGCCGCCGCTGGTCGTCGTGGCGATGGAGACGGCGTCTACCGTCACGCCGCCGGCGGTGGACGGTCCCTTGAGGATCCGCACGCCCTCGCGCTGCCCTACCTCGAGCTGGCTCAGAGCCCGCGGGTCCATCCAGTAGTCGGAGCAAGTGCCTCCGGTCGTCACGTCGCCAGCGCCTCCGGCCGTCGTGACGGAACCGGTGGTGTAGTCCAGAACGTACGAGGTGGCGCGGAACACGCACACCTGATCGTCGAGGTACAGCACGTCGAAGACCGTGTACCCCTGCCCGGCCGGCGACGGAACGTCGACCTGACCGATGGACTTGCCGGTCTCCGGATCCACCCAGCAGTCCTCCACCGTGGGGTCGCAATCCGGCTTGAAGACCGCCTGTTGTAGCACGCCTCTGATGCTTGCGCTGGAGGCATAGAAGGTAGCGCGTAGGCCGGTCTGCACGGCCGGTACGCCCGGTAGCTGTGCCGCGGCCAGCGAGCAGGCGGCAAAGGCAAGCACCGCCGCGATCCACGACGAGACCCGCGATCGCTCACGCATGTCGTACCTCCTAGGGTCCGAGCGTAGCGCAGCAATCACCTACGTGCCGAGTGACGCACGAAGCGGAGCGACCCCCGTTGCTCGGGAGCAGCTCCGCTTCTACGTGCTCGATGCCGAGGTTCGGTCAGGTGACCGAACACGATGGCCCTTAGTCCGGAACGACGCCGCTGATGACGGCGATCTTCACGACGTCCTTCACCGATCCCACGTGCGAGACCTGCATGGGAGTCCACTTCTTCATGACGCGCACCTCCTCTCCCATGGTGTGGCGGGCCGGATCGCGCTTCACGCGTCCGATCTCGCCGTGCGCCCGAGGTCGGCTTCGATTCGACCGTTCCGCGGACGCTCATCGGCAGTGTAGTGCCAGCTCGTGAGACACAGGGCGACGCTGTCACATCGCAGGCGTCGCCGGCGTCGCAGGCCTGCCTCGGAGGGAGCGCGCTACTCCTTCAGCCCTAGCCCCTTGACGTCGAGCGCCGTACCGTCCAGCAGCAACACGGGACCGCCCGGGCCGTCGCCCACCTCCACCGCCACGCCTCGCCGCACCAGCGACGCGTGCGCGCAGGCGATGGCCAGGTCGGGACGGGCGCGAGCACGAACCCCACAGAGGCGAAGCGCGCGCCGCACCGCATGCTGCACCCGCTTCCAGGTGGGGCGGTCGAGTTCGGTGGCGGCAACCGACGCAGTAGCAAGAACCGACGCCGCGCCCGGCCAATCGTCGGGCCGGCCGCTCCTCCACTTCGCCGCCATGCGGGCGACGTGCGGCAACTCGCGCAGGACGTCCACGATGCGTTGCGGCGCCTGGCGTAGGTCCAGCGCGAAGCGCTCGGCACCGCGATGGCCGCGCTCGGCCACGAGGATCGTGTCCCACCGCAGCAGTTGTGCGCGCGTCGGTGGCGTCAGGTCGAGGTGCTTCCGGAACGGGTCGCAGCGCTCTAGGAAGAGCGCCAGGGTTCGCTCGCATCCCAGTTCGCGTGCCCGCGCCTCCAACGCCTCGCGAGAGACGCCTTCGCGCTCGGCCAGGAACGTCAGGTCGAGGTAGTCGTGCAGCCTCAGCTGGAACACGTCCGAGGACCACGAGCGGTTGAGCACCAGGCCGATGAGCGCGGCGTCTCGCGGGTCGAGAAGCCGTAGCGGCACACCGTCGAGCTCCGCGGCCTGGGAAGCTTGCCACACAGCGCGGGTGATGGCTTCCTGCTTCTCCCAGCGCGCCAGCCGGTTGTCGTTGTTGTGCACCAGGCGGCGGTGGACGTCCATGTTCGTGTCCGACCCGTGGTGGTACAGCGTGAGCAGCTCGTGCCCCTGGTACGCGCTGCCACGAGGGCTGTTCACGTCCACTTCGGCGTCGGCGCGCCACACCACCGTCCAGCCCGCTTCGGGGGCGAGCTCGGCCGCCCTGGCTGCGTGCTCGACGGCGATCGCCAGGTCGACGTCGCTGTAGAAACGCCATGCGGGGTCGGGGTACACGAACTCCGCCAACGCGAAGCCTTTGGTGAGCAGCACGGGGATGCCCGCCTCGTGCCACGTAGCGAGCAGTTCGCGCGTGGCCTTGCGCACGAGCGCGTGCCGCGCCCGCGTGAGCACGTAGGCGGTGCGCAGCTTCGCCTGCGTGGCGGCGTCGGGCCTGGCTTCTTCGGGCAGCGCCTGCACCCGGCCGAAGGCGTACGGCGCCAGGCCGTGCTCCTCGATGACGCCCGGGTCGATGCGGTCGTCCCTCGGTTCGCTGCCGGCCGATGCGACCTCGAGCTCGCCGACGAGGAAGCGCGCGAGCGCCTGCTTGGAACCGCCTTCAGGGTGGCTCGTGGCCGGCGGGCCTTCGACGTGGGTCCTGGCCGGCGCGCCTTCGGCGTGGGTCGCGTCCGGCACGCCTGCGTGGTCGGTCACGCGCGCAGGATCGTTGGCGGTTCGCGACTCGGGTGCGCTTCCGGCGTTCGGCATGGCACCAGTGTCGACCGAGACGCGGTCCGGCTGCGAGCCATCCGTCACAACTTGGTGCCGAGTTCGGGCGGCGAGGCGCGTGGTGGCGGTTCCACGCCAGCCCAGCTTGCCATGCCCTCAGGCGACGGTGATGTCCTCGTCGAGGTACACGTCCTGGATGAGGTTCAGGAGTTTCACGCCGTCTTCCATGGGGCGCTGGAACGCCTTGCGGCCGGAGATGAGGCCCGATCCGCCGCCGCGCTTGTTGAGCACCGCGGTGGTGACGGCGTCGGCGTAGTCGTTCGCGCCCGAAGCGCCGCCGGAGTTGATCAGCCCGGCCCGCCCCATGTACGAGTTCGCCACCTGCCAGCGCACCATCTCGATGGGGTGATCCTCGGGCATGAGTTCGTCGTACATGCGCTTGTCCGTGCGGCCGAAGCCGACCGCCTTGAAGCCGCCGTTCACGTCGGGCAGTTTCTGCTTCACGATGTCGGCCTGCAGCGTGACGCCCAAGTGGTTGGCCTGGCCGGTGAGGTCGGCGGCCGCGTGGTAGTCGACGCCGCCCACCTTGAACGCGTCGTTGCGGGTGTAGCACCACAGCACCGTGGCCATGCCGAGTTCGTGGGCGTGGGCGAACGCCTCGGCGATCTCGACGATCTGGCGGGTGGACTCGGGATGCCCGAAGTAGATGGTGGCGCCCACCGCCACCGCGCCCATGTCGTACGCCTGGTCGATGGTGCCGAAGAGGATCTGGTCGTAATCGGTGGGGTACGACATCAGCTGGTTGTGGTTCACCTTGACGATGAACGGGATGCGGTGCGCGTAGCGCCGCGCGACCATGCCGAGCACACCGAAGGTCGACGCGACGGCGTTGCAGCCGCCCTCGATGGCGAGCTCGACGATCTTCTCGGGATCGAAGTAGTCGGGGTTCTTGGAGAACGAGGCGCCACCTGAGTGCTCGACGCCCTGGTCGACCGGCAGGATGGAGAGGTAGCCGGTGTTCGCCAGGCGGCCGTGGCCGTAGAGCGCCTGCAGGCTGCGGAGCGTGCGCGGGTTGCGGTCCGACGGGCCGAAGTTGCGGTCCACGACGTCGGGGCCGGGCAGGTGAAGGCGTTCCTTGGCGATGCCGCGAGCCTGGTAGGAGAGCAGGGCTTCGGCGTCGGCGCCGAGCAGTTCGACGAGTCGTGCGTTCATGCGTGGCTCCTCTCGAGGGTCACGTGGTGGTGCGATGTGCTTCTCAGGCTAGACCAGTTCGCGGGCCGGTGGGGTGCCGGTCTCGGTTGTATCCGCCACAGGTTCGTGGGGGGTACTCACGGCCGCGGCGGTCCGTGAGCCCGGCGGCCCGTACGCGGCCTCACCCCAACGCCACGTCGAGGATCAGCATGACCAACACACCGAGCATGGTGCCGAGCGTGGCGATGCGCTCGTTGCCGCGGGTGTGTGTCTCTGGGATGATCTCGTCGGAGATGACGTAGAGCATGCCGCCGGCGGCGAAGCCCATGGCGTAGGGCAGCAGCGGTGCCGCGACGGTGACGGCCCAGGCGCCGAAGAGCGCCAGCGGGATCTCGACCGTGCCGGCGCGGATGCCGGTGAAGGCGGCGTACCACAGGCCGCCCATGCCGGCGTTGCGGGCGGCCACGGCCACCGCGAGCCCCTCGGGGATGTTCTGGATGCCGATCGCCAGCATCAGCGTGAAGGCGCTCCGCACCTCGCCCGCGCCGAAACCGACACCGACGGCCAAGCCCTCCGGCATGTTGTGCAGCGTGATGGCGACGATGAAGAGGATGACGCCCGAGATGCGGCTCACCTTGGCGGCGTCGGCGCCTGCCTCCTGGGCGGCGTCCTTGCGCTGTCGGCCGGTGACGAGCACGTGCACGTGCGGCACCCAAACGTCGGCGCGGTCGAGCACCACGGCGCCGAGGATCATGCCGATCACCACCGGCAGTAGGCCACCGATCTCGATGCCGGGAAGGATCAGGCTGGTGAACGACGCCGTGAGCATGACGCCGGCCGCGAACCCGAGCGCGGCGTCGAGCGCGCGCTGCGTCGGGTTGCGCCAGACGACGACGACCAGTGCGCCGATCAAGTTGAGGGTGGCGATGACCACGCCGCCCAGCAAGCCTTGCCATACGGGGTTGGGTCCGGAGACGCGGAGGAAGAGGTCGACGACGTCGGTCATGAGGATCCTGGGGGCATCATACCGCCGCAGGATTCGCCTTGCCTAGTCGGTGAATTCGCCGCACCGACAGGAGGAGGTGTGCCGTCGGGAACCCGCCGCTCGCCGAGCGGTTCGCGGCCAGGACACGCTCGGCATGCCAGGTGGGTGCGTGGCCAAGGCCCTCGAGCCGGCGCCCGGGGTGATACTGAAGGAGACGTTCGCGTCCGACGCCGCCAGGGCGGATCGCGTGGCGCCGCGCGCGACGGAAGGGATTCGTGATCATGAGCGACGAACGCGCCGACATCGGCCTCATCGGCCTCGCCGTGATGGGCCAGAACCTGGTGCTGAACATGAACGACCACGGCTTCAAGGTGGCGGTGTACAACCGCACCGCCAGCACCACGCGCGAGTTCCTCGAAGGACCGGCGGCGGGCACGCAGGTGCGGGGCCACGAAGACCTCGAGTCGTTCGTGGCGGCGATCAAGCGCCCCCGTCGCGTGATGTTGATGGTGAAGGCCGGCAAACCGGTGGACGCGGTGATCCACGAGCTGGCGCCGTTGCTGGACACGGGTGACGTCATCATCGACGGGGGGAACTCGAACCATCAGGACTCCACCCGCCGCGCGCACGAACTGCGCGAGCACGGTCTGCTGTACGTCGGCACGGGCGTCTCCGGCGGCGAGGAAGGCGCGCGCCATGGGCCGTCGATCATGCCGGGCGGGCATCCGGAGGCGTGGTCGTTGGTGAAGGACGTGCTGCAGGCCATCGCGGCCAAGGTGGACGGCGTGCCGTGCTGCGACTGGGTCGGCCCCGACGGCGCCGGGCACTTCGTGAAGATGGTGCACAACGGCATCGAGTACGGCGACATGCAGCTCATCGCCGAGGCGTACCACCTGATGGACCAGGTGCTGGGCATGGACGCCGCGACCATCGGCGACGTGTTCGCCCAGTGGAACGAGGGCAGGCTCGACTCGTACCTCGTCGAGATCACGGCCGACATCTTCCGCGCCAAGGACGAAGACGGCGCACCGCTGGTCGAGAAGATCCTCGACGCCGCCGGCCAGAAGGGCACCGGCAAGTGGACGGCGACCGAGGCGCTCGAGCACGGCGTACCGCTGACGCTCATCAGCGAGGCGGTGTTCGCGCGGTTCCTATCGGCGCTGAAGGACGAGCGCGTGCGGGCGGCCAAGGTGCTGCAGGGGCCGGGGGTCGAAGGGGCGGACCCTGCGAGCGGCGGCCAAGCGGCCGACCGAAGCGACGAGCCGAACTCGGCCGCGGGCACGTCTGGCGAGACCGCGCGCGGCGGCCTCTCGGGCGACGCCGCGTCGTTCGTCGACGACATCGAGGACGCACTGTACGCGTCGAAGATCGCGTCGTACGCGCAAGGCTACATGCTCATGCGGGCCGCGGGGGACGCCTACGACTGGGACATCGACTACGGCGCGGTGGCGCAGATGTGGCGCGGCGGGTGCATCATCCGTTCGCGGTTCTTGAGTGACATCCACGCCGCCTACCAGGACGACCCGAAGCTGGCGAACCTGCTTCTGGCGCCCTTCTTCCACCGCGAGATCGACGACGCGCAGGCGGGCTGGCGGCGGGTGGTGGCCCGCGCCGCGATGGCCGGCGTACCCGCGCCGGCGATGGCGGCGGCGCTGGCGTTCTACGACGGCTACCGCTCCGCGCGCCTGCCCGCGAACCTGATCCAGGCGCAACGCGACTACTTCGGCGCGCACACGTACGAGCGCGTGGACGCGGAGCGTGGAACGTTCTTCCACACCGACTGGACCGGGGAGGGCGGAACGGTCACGGCAGGGAGTTACGAGGCGTGAGGGTGACGCGCGACGCGTACGACGTGGCGTTCACGGCGCGAGGCTGACGGTATGACGACGGTGACGGGATGACGAACGTGAACGCCACGCGCGCCCCCCTCGACCCCGACCGCTGCTTCTCCGCCGAGCCGAACCAGCGCGCCGTGGCGCGAGGGCTGTACCGAGAAGTGCAGGCGCTCCCGCTGATCTGCCCGCACGGGCACGTGCCGCCGCAGTTGCTCGCCGACGAGGACGCCACGTTCGGCTCCCCCGCCGACCTGTTCGTCATCCCCGACCACTACGTGTTCCGGATGTTGCACAGCCAGGGGGTGGCGCTGGAGGACCTGGGGATCGCGCCGAAGGAGGGCGGGCCATCCGGTCGCGGCGACAGTGGCGCGCCGACGAGCGCTGGCGAAACCGCTCCCGTACGCCCTGTCGAGCGCGACCCCCGCGCCATCTGGCAGCGCTTCGCCGAGCACTTCCACCTGTTCCGCGGCACGCCCACGGGCCTGTGGATCCGCGATGAACTGGCGAGCGTGTTCGGCGTGCATGAGAAGCTCACGGCCGGGACAGCCCAGCGCATCTACGACCAGGTCGAGGCGAAGCTGGCCACCTCGGAGTTCCGCCCGCGCGCACTGTTCGAGCGCTTCGGGATCGAGGTGCTGGCCACCACCGACGCAGCCACCGACACGCTCGATCACCACCGACGCCTCCGCCAGGCGGGCTGGCGCAACGTGCTGCCCACCTTCCGCCCGGACGCCGTCACCGACGTTAGGACCGAGAACTGGCGGGCGAACGTCGCGCTGCTCGGCGAGCGCGCGGGGTTGGAGGTGCAAGGGTACGCGTCGTTCGTGGCCGCCCTAGAGCGTCGGCGCGAGGCGTTCCGCGAACTGGGCGCCACCGCCACCGACCACGGCGTGTTCGCGCCGACCACCGAGCGCCTCACCGACACGGTCGCCAGCGCCATCTTCGACCGCGCCCTGCTCGGGCAGGCCAGCGAAGAGGACGCCGCGCGCTTCACCGCGCACATGCTGATGGAGATGGCGCGCATGAGCGCCGAGGACGGCCTGGTGATGCAGATCCACGCCGGGTCGTTCCGTAACCACGACCTGGAAGCGTTCGTGCGCTTCGGCCGCGACATGGGCGCCGACATCCCCGTGCGCACCGAGTGGACGCGGTCGCTGCGGCCGCTCTTGAACGCCTACGGCCACGCTTCGGGCTTCCGCCTGGTGGTGTTCACCCTCGACGAGAGCGCGTACGGCCGCGAGTTGGCGCCGCTGGCCGGCTACTACCCGGCGTTGCGGCTGGGGCCACCGTGGTGGTTCTTCGACTCGGTGAAGGGCATCGAGCGCTACCTCGACGCCGTGGTGGAAACGGCCGGCATCCGCAACCTAGCGGGATTCAACGACGACACGCGGGCGTTCGCCTCGATTCCCGCGCGGCACGACGTGTGGCGGCGCGTGACCAGCAACTGGCTGGCTGGCGAGGTGGTCAAGGGGTTGATGGACGAGGAGGACGCGCGCGAAGCCGCGATCGACCTGGCGTACCGTCAAGCGAAGGACACGTACCGGCTGGGCGACGCCGTAGCTTGAGGCATGAGCGACGAGAAGACGGCTGCCGCGCTGAAGGTCGACCTCGACGATCCCGCCGTCAAGGAACGCCTCTCCTCCGACGCCTACAAGGTACTGCGCTTCGAAGCCACGGAGCGCCCCGGCTCGAGCCCGCTCAATCACGAGTGGCGCCCCGGCACGTACGTCTGCGCCGCGTGCGGGCATCCGCTCTTCCGCAGCGACGTGAAGTTCGACGCCCACTGCGGCTGGCCGTCGTTCTCCGAAGCCCTACCCGGCGCGTTCGAGACGAAGACCGACTACCACATCGGCTACGCCCGCACCGAGTACCACTGCGCGAACTGCGGTGGCCACCACGGGCACGTGTTCGATGACGGGCCGGAGCCGACGGGGCTCAGGTACTGCAGCAACGGGGTGGCGCTCAGGTTCGTGCCGGAAGAGGGGAAGGACACGGCTTGAACTTGGCTGGTGCCGCCATGCTCTGATCGGTATCTCCGTTCGACGCGGTACCGGCGATCTCGGCGTTAGCCCGAGTTGACCGCGCCCGGCACGAGTGCTGTACACTGATTGCCGCTTTCGCGACCGTGGCCGCGACGGGAACGTCGAACGCACGGACCGGAAGCGGCACGCGGGTCGTTAGCTCAATTGGTAGAGCAGCTGACTCTTAATCAGCGGGTTATAGGTTCGAGTCCTATACGACCCACCAAGAAGATAGCGTCCCAGACGCAAAGAGCCGCCCCCCAGCCGCACGCCGGGGGGCGGTATGACGTGCTCTGCTGCTACTCCGCTGCTACAGGGTCGAGTTGCCCCGGACAACGATTGCGTCCTACTCGCCGAGGAGTTCATCGAGCGGGATCGCAGCGCGCTTACGCTGTGCTTCCAGGGCGTGGGCGTAGAGCCGCATAGTCAGCACGGTGTCGCTATGGCCGGCACGGTCCGCGACGGTGCGGATGTCGACGCCGTTGGCCACGAGAAGCGAGAGGTGCATGTGGCGGGCATCGTGCATCCGTGCTCGCGGGACGTCTGCCTTGTCCTGGATGCCGTGCCAGACCTTGGTGACATTGCTGCTGTCAAGGGTGCCGCCGAGGCGGTTGGTGAACACCCGAACGGGTAGCTCGTCCCGGCGCATGCCGAGTTCCGTGAGCTCCTGCCGCTGGCGGTCCGCGTGCTCTTCGAGGACTTGCCGTGTCGTGGCATCGATGGGTACCACGCGCCGGCCACTGGCCGACTTCGGCTCGCTCTCGATTACGCGCCCGGACCGTGTGCTGACGGTACGGCGGACGACGATGGCGTCGTCTTCGACGTCGTCCCAGGTCAGGCCGACGAGCTCGCCGTGTCGGAGTCCGGTCGCGAACACGAGGTAGAAGAGGGCGTAGAGTCGGTGCTCTTGTGCCACGGCGACGACGCGCCGGATCTGGTCCGGCGTCCAGATGGTGGCTTCACGGGGTGTGGTTTTCTTCTTGCGGGTGCCCGCGATGGGGTTGCGGGCAATGACCTGCCACCGGACGGCTTCGTTGAGGGCGATGTTCAGGACGGTCCGAACGTAGTTCGCGGATGTCGGGCTGACGGTTGCAGCGACGTGGTCGAAGAGCCCTTGTAGGTGCATCGGCTTCAGGGTGTTGAGGGTTCGAGTACCGATGTACGGGAGCACGTGGCGCTGGAGGGTGCCCTTGTACGACTCGTAGGTTCGTGGGCGCACGGTTCCCTCTGCCGTGCGGAGCCATCGGGCAAGGTACTCGGCGAGGGTATAGGGGGTGGCGGCGTCTAGGTGAGCGAACTGTTCGTGGAGCTCCTTGAGCGCCTTGACGGCGGCTGCTCGGGTCGGGGCGCGACGGGTGCGGCGCAGCTGCTTCCCAGTGGTGGGGTCGATGCCGAGTGTCACGACGGCACTCCACGTGCCGTCCTTTCGACGCTGTATCGAGCCTTCCCCGTTGCCGCGCTTTCGGTTGCGACGTGACATGGTGCCTCCTAGTAGGGCTGGCCCCCGCAGCGGTGTGCGGGGGCCAGGGGTGAAGTGAGTGGGTTGGGTGAGTAGCGATGCGCCGGCGTACCAGCACGGCCGCCACCATCACCCGCGGATCAAGCTGGGGCCACTGGCATGAAGTGAGTGAGCTTGGTGAGGAGTGGGGTTGCGGTGCCTCGCGAGCGGTCGACAGTTTCCCTTGCGGTTCAGTCAGGAGAACGGAGCACGTGGAACGGTGTTACCAGAGGAGTTCCGAAGCGGCCGTGTCGTCTGCGGGCACGTCCGGGCAAGCCGCCTCCTCACCTTCCACACTCACTTCACCTTCCGTGGGAGAAGGCATATCCTCGGACGGCGTGTCAGAGGAGTCGCCTTCCTCAGCGGGCGCGAACTGCGGCAACGCGTAGTCGCCTCGCCCCACTCGGACGATCAGCCCGTCGTTCACGAGGTCGCGGAGGGTGTTGTTAAGGGCGTTCGTCTGCCTCCCGTCTTCGACGCTCTCGCGGAGCTCAGCAACCGTGACAAGACCCCTCGCATCCTCGAGGTCCAGGAGGACCCTGCGGCGTTTGCCGGTCTCGCCAGGGAAGCGAGCGGAACCTTGCTCGGACGGTAGCCAGATACATCTGGCCTCGTCCCACTGGATGTTCTGCAGGGTCTCCGGGTAGTCACGAGCGGTGGACTGGAGAACGCCAGTAGTTTCGTGGCGATCACGACTGAGGATCAGGGCGGCATCCGCGACACCAAGGATGGCTTGCGAGCCGTGGATCCGTTCGAAAGGGTCGGCACCGCTCCTGCCGGCCTGCTCTTTGTTCGTGTGGTGCACAACCAGGATCGTGATGTTGAGTTCGAGCGCGAGCTTCTGAAGGGGTCCGAGAAGCTCGGTGGCGTGTTGGTACTCGCTCGCTCGGCCGGTTGGTGACGGTGCTCCTCGGCCGTAAGTGTCGATGACCACCAGCCGAGGACTTATGGACCTGGCGTACCAGGCCCTGATCTCTGCTTCCAGAGCGGTGAGACCGTACGGGTTGGTCGAGATCGCCAGTCGTTCGAGGCCCGCTGTGCCGAAGTCCTGCCTGCGGATTCGGTCCTGGATCCTCGGAAGGCCGTCCTCGTAGGCGAGGTAGAGGGCGGATCCTTCTTCGACTTCATGCCCCAGGAAGGGGGTGTTGCCAGTGATCGACTGCGACAGCTGTAGGGAGAGGAAGCTCTTCCCTGCCTTCGGCGCGCCAGCCAGGACGGTCAAGCCCGTGCCGATGAGGCCGTCCACTAGGAACCTCCGGGGTGGGAAGACCCTCCGCATGAGTGCGTCGCCCGTGATCAGATCCATGGCGAGCCCTCCGTCGATGCCTGCGCTTCACGCTCGAAGAAGTCATGTGCCTCGGAAGCGAGAACGAGGTACCGGTTGCCGATGCGGGCGTGACGCAAGCGTCCGGCCCTGAGAAGCTCGTAGATGGTGTTGAGGCCGATGGTCCCCTGGATGGCCGTGTGGAATGCCTGAGGGGTAAGGACGGGTGGGGGAACGAAGGCCCGGGATTCCTCGGGTTGCTGAGTCGAAGTATTCATAGGGATGTGAGTTGCCTTTCGGTTCGGCTCCGTTGGTCGGGTTGCCGAGGTGGATGGTTGACGGCATGTTCATGTGGTCTTCCTGTCTCTCTTCGAGTTCTTGTTCGTGCCGTGGTTCACTTGTCTTGGTAGTCGAATGGGGCGCAGCAAGCGTGGGTCGGCGGGCTCCGACTACGCACATGGTGGGTCCCGCGGGCTGCAGGCGTACCGGTCGTATCGGTGTTCATGCGTCCTCCTGAACGAGAAGCGGCTCAGGCGTGTGCCTGAGCCGGTGGTTGGCAGTCGATTCACGATGGGCACGCTGGCGACGCACGCGGCTGCTGGAGAGCCACCCATGTTGGGATCGCCTGCGTACACGATCAACGCTTACGTGCTGTTCGACTTGGTGGGTCACGTGCTCGGCACGCGGTTCGGGTCATGCTGTGGCTTCCTCCTATCTCTAGAGCGGGGGTGGTCGGTTCGGGGCGGCACAGGTCAGCGACGACCTGGCCCGCGTTGGCGAGCCGGTCTCCGCTGACGAAGTTGGTTGGCTGGGTTAAAGCTAGTTGCGCGTGGTCTGCGTGATGCGGGCGGTCAAGGAGACGAACGAGCCATGGTAGTCGGCAAGCGCGTTCAGAAGCTCGTCGGGAGTACTCGGATGGGTCGCCAGTCCGTGTAGCACATCCTGTTCGAGGGTCGGGAACTCCGCCGTGTCACCGCCTTGTGAAGCGGCCGCTTCCTCGTCGTTCGCGAGGCGAAGGTACCGCAGCGTCTGGCGCACCGCTTGCAGCGTCGCGGCTGTGGACGCCGGGTTGAGGGCGAGTCCGCGAAGTAGCGGTAGCTCGTATCGTGCGACCAGCCGCGCCTGCAGGTCCTCGGGTAGGACGGGGTTCCGGGCCATGCCATCGAAGACGTCGTGCCATCTGCAGGCGTGGTCGAGCACGTGACGCGGTGTGTTCGGGTTGCCCAGCACCCGCTGCACGATCTCGTCCGAGTGGTTGTCTACGTACACCGCCTCCAGTGCCTCGGGCGGCGCCTCGGGGTTCATGGCCACGCCAAGCTGGATGCTGCCCTCATCCCTTGACGCCAGGGCGTGAAGGGCGGTCGCAGGCGTACTGGGGTTGCAGGCGACTCCTGCTGCGACGCGCTCGTCCTCGTGCCGTGCGAGATCCGTTAGGAGCTCTTCGTCCAGGGCTTGGTTCGCTGCGAGGGTGGCGGTCAACTGCGGCGACGGGGAGTCGTTCAGCAGCCGCTCCAGGGTTGAAGGGCGCACGAACGGGTTGCCGGCGATCGCCATGGTGACGGGGACGTGGCCCGTGCGCAGGAGCTCGCCTTCCAACTCCTTGACCGCTCTGCTTGGGTGGCTCGCTACTGCGGCGAGGAGCGCAGCGTCGCCTGTCCGCACTAGCCGCTTGAGGTTCGGAAGTGCCGTGTTGGGGTGCCTGGCCATCGCGCCCAAGATGCGCGTGTCTCGCACTTCTGACAGGTCGCGCAGCATCTGCTTCGTCGTCAGGTGGTGCTTGGCGATGAAGAAGGCGAGGCCCAGGAGGTTCTCCTCCTGTGTACCCAACGGGGCTCCGCGGACGTGATGGCGCAGCAGGTCAGGGTCGACCACCGGACGCGACTGCGTGAGTCGCACCAGCACCTTGGTGAGGACGCGCCGAAGGATGAACTCCGGCACCCCGGCGTGCATCACCGCGGTGAACTCGCGCCGGTACTCGAAGTGGCTGTTCGGGGCGTCCTCCACGTACTCCAGGTACTGGTGTTCCGCTTCGGGTGAGGGGTCCAGCAGGGCTGCGGTGATCTTCTCCGGGTGGGGCTCAGGTGGTTCGTGCCGCCCCCCGGCCCTGAGGTACTTGGCCACGGTGTCGCGTGCCCAGTTCTTGCCGACATCCGTGCTGCGGCGGTGGAACTTCGCCAGGCGCACGACGTATGGCGACGAGGACTGGGCGAGACGCTCCAGCGCCCATGGTGAGCAGCCTTTGTGCCGTGCCATGGCGAGCTGAACATCGAGGTCTTCGGTCTCTATCGCGTCGAAGACGGCGTCCGTGATGGCTGGGTTCGAGAGGAGCGCGAGGTGAACACCGCGATGGCCGGTCTTGGCGCACTCGATGAGGTAGCCCTCGTGGTCAACGGACTTCGCGTGCTCGGCTCTGCGCTCTAGTTCAAGTTCCTCATGGTCCTGCAGTAGGTCTCGTACAAGGTTGTTGTAGTCCACGCTGCAGGCAAGGATGGCATCCTTCGCGTCCGTCTGTCGCCCTCAGAGCAACGGATTAGGAACACACTCCCAGCTCGGGTGGCCCGGTGCGCCCCGCGACATCAACGATCGCACATCGGCTATTCCGCGACACCCGTTTTTCACGAGGCCCG
>CAZOTV010000035.1:17050-26742 GCA_964582795.1 uncultured bacterium | reverse complement strand
CGAAGAAGTCGCGCAGGTTCTCGAAGATGTTCTGCATCGGGCGCACCAGCATGCGTCCCCGGCTCGCCCAGTAGCCGATGTTCTCGAAGATGAGCGGCACGTCTTCCGAGCGGGCGTGGCGCACCCGGACCTCGAGGCCGACGACAGGCTCCGCGGTCGGCGTCATCTTCGCGTCGGGGCTCGCGGCGCCCATGTCGGAGGACCCTGCTGCGTCACTCGCGGGTCGCTTCATGCTGCACCTCCGGTGCCGGCTGCATCGCCGAGCAGCTTTGCCAGCTCGTCGCGCGCCGCGGCGATCTGTTGCTCCACTTGCGCCCGCGCCGGACCCCCGTAGCTGCTGCGCGCGTCCACCACGGCGTCGAGGTCGAGGGCGGCGAAGACGTCCGCTTCGATGCGGGCGTCCTCTTCGCGCATGTCCTCCAGGGCCAGCCCTTCGAGCGGGACGCCGGCCGCCAACGCGCGCGCGACCAAGCGGCCCACCACGTGATGGGCGTCTCGGAACGGCACGCCCTTGCGCGCCAGGTAGTCGGCCAGGTCGGTGGCGTTGGAGTAGGCGCGGCCGGCGGCCTCGCGCATGCGTGCCCGGTGCACCTCGATCCGTGGGAGCATGCCGGCGTACAGGCGCAGGGAGTCCTCGGCCGTGTCGAGCGCGTCGAAGAGGCCCTCCTTGTCTTCCTGCATGTCCTTGTTGTAGGCAAGCGGCAGACCCTTCATGACGGTCAGCAGGCCCATCAGGGCGCCGTAGACGCGTCCCGTCTTGCCGCGGACGAGTTCGCAGACGTCGGGGTTCTTCTTCTGCGGCATGATCGAACTGCCGGTCGTGTAGGCGTCGGGCAGGGTCACGAAGCCGAACTCCTGGCTCGACCACAGGATCAGCTCCTCGCTCAGCCGCGAGAGGTGCATCATCAGGATCGCCAGCGCCGACAGCGTCTCCAGCGCGAAATCGCGATCGGACACGGCGTCGAGGGAGTTCGCCGCCACGCGCGAGAACCCCAACAACTCCGCGCTGCGGTGGCGGTCGATGGGGAAGCCGGTGCCGGCGAGCGCGCCGGCGCCGAGCGGCGAGACGTCGGCGCGCGCGAGCGCGTCCTCGAGGCGACCGGCGTCGCGCGCCAGCATCTCCTGGTAGGCGAGCAGATGGTGCGCAAGCCGCACCGGCTGCGCCACCTGAAGGTGCGTGTAGCCCGGCATGATCACGTCGAGGTGGCGCTCTGCGAGGTCCACCAGCACGCCGCGGACCTGCGTCGTGAGGTCGATGATGCGCTTGCCGCGGGCACGTAGATGGAGGCGTAGGTCGGTTGCCACCTGATCGTTGCGGCTGCGGGCGGTGTGGAGCTTGCCGCCGACCGCCCCGATGCGTTCGGTGAGCAGCCGCTCGAGGTTCATGTGGACGTCCTCGTCTTCCAGACGCCACGCGACCTCGCCTGTGCGGACCTCGGCGAGCAGTTCCTCGAGTCCACGCTCGATGGCGGCACCCTCGTCGGGCGAGAGGATGCCACGCTCGGTGAGCATGCGCGCGTGGGCCATCGAACCGAGCAGGTCCTCCTCGGCCATTGCCCGGTCGACGTCGATGGAGGCGTTCACGCGCTGCACCAGAACGTCGGTTGCCTCGGTGAAGCGTCCACCCCACATGCGCTTGGTGTGCTCGTTCGCACCGGTCTCTTCGTGGCTCATCGGGTGGTCTCCTGCTTCTGCCAGGTGCCGCCGACACGTTTGCACAGGTTCCGGCCGCCCTCGTCCACTTGCCGGTAACCGAGCCTGCGGTAGTACGGCAGAACCTCGGGGTCGTCGATGGTCAGCGCCAGGAACGGAACGTTGCCGCGGATGGCCGACGCTTCGAGGTGCGTCATCAGCCACCGTCCGAAGCCACGGCCGCGGTGGCTGGGAAGCGTGGCGATCGGCTCCACGCGCCAACCTTCGGACCACTCGACGTCCTGGGGGCGGCCGGTCGGGCCTGCGGCGGTGTCGCCGGCGCCCGGGTCGGCCGGGGCCCCCGCGGGGCGGTTGCCAAGCCCTGCGTCACTCACGATGGCGCCGGCACGCTCGGCGCGCCAGGCGAGCGCGGCCAGCACACGCCCGTGATCGTCCTCCACGAACATCACGGACCCGGTGGTCAGCCAGGTTCGCATGCCGGCGACGGTGCCGAGCGTGCCCGGCCGCACCTGGTGGTAGAGCGCGGCCAGGCGCTCGGCATCCGCGACGCCCGCGGTACGCAAGCGGACGGAGGCGTACGCGGCGCCGGGTCTGGCGGGCAAGACGGCGGTTGCAGGCACCGTTCGTTCCTCTCTAGCGCGCGCGGCGCCGCTCAGCCTTCGTTCGTCTGCTGCCCGGCCAACTGCTGCCGGATGCGCAGGCGAAGGGCGTTGAGCTTGATGAAGCCGTCGGCGTCGCCTTGGTGGTACACGCTGTCTTCCTCGAACGTGACGACGTCCTGCCGGTAGAGGCTGTTCGGCGAGCGCCGGCCGAGGACGCTGACGCTGCCCTTGAAGAGCTTCATGCGCGCCTCGCCGGTGACCGGCTTCTGGATGTCGTCCATCAGGGTCTGCAGCGCCTCGCGTTCCGGCGCGAACCAGAAGCCGTTGTAGACGGCCGCGGCGTACCGTGGCACGAGGTCGTCGCGCAGTTGCAGCACCTGTCGGTCGAGCGTGAGCGACTCCACGGCCTTGTGCGCGTGGAACAGCAGCGTGCCGCCGGGCGTTTCGTAGCAGCCGCGCGACTTCATGCCCACGAAGCGGTTCTCGACGATGTCGATGCGCCCCACCCCGTGCCGACCGGCGATGCGGTTGGCTTCCTGGAGGAGCGCCACCGGTTCCATCCGCCTGCCGTCGATCGCCACCGGGTTCCCGTGCTCGTAGGCGATGGTGATCACTTCGGGCTCGTCGGGCGCGTCTTCCGGGTCGACGGTCAGCTTCCACATGCCGCGCGGCGCCTCGGCCCACGGGTCCTCGAGGACGCCGCCCTCGTAACTGATGTGGAACATGTTGGCGTCGGTCGAGTACGGCTTCTCCTTCGTGACCGGTACGTCGATGCCCTCGGCGGCGGCGTAGGCGATCAGGTCCTCGCGGCCCTTGAGGTCCCATTCGCGCCAGGGCGCGATGACCTTCACGTCGGGCTTGAGCGCGTAGGCGGAGAGTTCGAAGCGCACCTGGTCGTTGCCCTTGCCGGTGGCGCCGTGAGAGACGGCGTCCGCGCCTTCACGTTCGGCGATCTCGATCATGTGCCGCGCGATGAGAGGACGCGCGAACGACGTGCCCAAGAGGTACGAGCCCTCGTAGACCGCACCCGCGCGGAGGACGGCGAAGACGAACTCTTCGACGAACTCCTTGCGGAGGTCGATGGCGTAGGCCGCCACCGCGCCCGTCCGCAGCGCCTTGAGGCGCGCTTCCTCGACCTCGTCGCCTTGACCGATGTCGGCCGTGAAGGCGACGACCTCTGCGCCGTAGGTCTCCTTGATCCAGTGCAGGATCACCGAGGTGTCGAGGCCTCCGGAGTAGGCCAGCACGACTTTCTTGACGTTGGTTTGGGTGCCGCTCATGGGTTCCTCCTGCATGTCAAGACCCGGACCGCGGCCCGTGTGCGGGCCGTCACGATTCCCGCGCCCCACGGGCGCGACGCACGACAGAGCCGCGTCGGACGACGGCGCGGTTGCGCCGAGCGTCGCGCGCGGCTCAGCGACGTCGGATGCGGCGGGGAAGGGAAGGGGTCCGGGTCATGCGGTTCGATTCTCGTTCCGGTGGCCGCACGTGACTGGAAGCATATGCAGGCGCGCCGATAACGTTGCAACGATAGCACCGCCTCCAGGGACGGTCAAGCAGCGCGGCGACGTGGCCGCCGTGACCGGGTACGCTGCGCGCATGTACGGACGCATCGGGAAACTACGTGCTACGCCCGGGAAACGCGACGACTTGGCGGCGGTGCTGCTCGAGGGCTCGCGAGACATGCCGGGGTGCCTGAGCTACGTGGTGGCGAACGACCCCGAAGACCCGGACGCGCTCTGGGTCACCGAGGTGTGGGACGACGTGGCCAGTCATCGCGCGTCGCTCGGGCTCCCGACCGTCCAAGCGGCGATCGCCAAGGGACGGTCGTGGATCGTAGGGTTCGAAGACCAGGTCGAGACGATCCCCGTGGGGCGTCACGGTCTAGCTGCCCCGTCGTCGGGAACGAACCGCGGGTAGGGACGACAGCACTGCGGCCGTGAGCACCAGCGCTCCGCCCACGAGCCCCCAGGTACCCAGGCGCTCCCCGAACAGCGCCGCCGCAAGGATGGCCGCCGCGACCGGCTCGATGGTCGCCACCAGCACCGCGCGGGACGCCTCGGTACGTTTCAGGCCGGTGTAGTAGACGAGGTACGCGAGGTAGGTCGAGAGGAACGCCATCGATGCGAGGTCGAGCCACAACGCCGGCGTCGCGAGCCGCACCGCCTCGAAGCGCACCAGTGGCGCCAAGCCGAGCGCGCCAAGCGGCATGACGACGGCGTAGATCGTCACGGGCGCGTACCGTGCCAGGATCCACTTCCCGAACAGGTAGTAACTCGAGTACGACAGGCCGGCGGTGAGCCCCCACGCCACCGCGGCCGTGCCGACACGCGCGTCGCCGCCGCCGGCTCGCGCTACGAGCACGACACCGGCGATGGACAGGGCCACCAGGGCGCTCTTGCGCAACGTCAGGCGCTCGCCGAGCAGCAGTGCGGCCAACACGGCCACGAACGCCGGCGCACTGTACAGCAGCACGAACGCAAGACTCACACCGCCCGCGTCGATGGCCAGGTTGAGGGCCGCGTAGAACAGCGTGACGCCCACGGCGGCGAACGCAGCGAGGGCCGCGAGGTCGGACCAACTGCGAACGCGCAGACGACCGCGCAGCGCGGCGTGCGTCAAGAACAGGGACCCGCCAAGCGCGGCGCGCCAGAACGCGATCTCCGTCGGCGGCACGCCCGCGGCCAGCAGCCGCTTGGAGAACACGCCGAGGAGCGCCCACAGCACCGCCGCCAAGGCGACCAGGAGGTAGCCGCTCCGCTCGGTTGGGAGCGAGGCGCGCGCCGACGCCGCGGGCGCGCCGTCCATCACGCCCGAGGCGGGGCCTCCGGCACGCGCATGCCGTATGCCAGCGCCGTCTCGGGGTGTTGCCGCTTCAGCTCCTGCATCCGCCGACGGTAGGAGCCGAACTCGATCACGAACGCCACTACGTTCAACGCGTAGATCACGCCCAAGGCGATGAGATCGCCGCGCAGCGGCATGGTCGGTTCGACGCCGAGCGGCAGCAGGTGGAAGACCACGTCGAGGCCGAAGATGGCCCAAGGTACCAGCAGCAGCACGCCCCACAACTCGTCGGCCAGACCCGTGCCGGGAAGGAGAAGCGCAAGCAGGTGATAGGTGAAGGTGCGCGGAGCGTTGCGCGCCAGTTGCGGCCGGGGAACGACCAACCACAGGATGCTCACGACCGCCCAGGCGAGGAACAGCACCACGAGCACCAGCCAGATCCAGTGCGGCATGGTGACGCCGGGGGCTTCGGTCAGGGCCCGCCACGGGTTGCGGAACGCCGCGCCGAGGTTCGACTGGAAGGTGCCGGCGAGTGCCGTCCGCAGCCTCGCCTCGTCGACGGGAACGAGCACGGGCTCGTCGGGCGCGTAGCGCGCCAGCAACGGGGACGGGTTCGTGCCTTGGCCCAGGTTGAAGCTCGCCTGAGGGTGCCGCGGTTCCAAGTCGAGGGCCTGCCGGAACAGCGTGGGGTCGGCCTCGAGCACGCCCAAGTTGTTCAGCGCGTCGGCGTCGGGCTCCACGCGCAGGTAATCCGCCCGCGCCTGGTCGTCGTCGCCGGCCGTCTGCGCGGCGTAGCCACGCACGAACCAGGTGTCCGGTCGTTGCTCGTCGAGGCGCGTCAGTGCCGCGCGCGCAGGCGCCGACGCCAACGTGCCGGCACCCCAGGCGGGTGCGAGGTCGTCGCCGGCTCGAACCCATCCATGCAGGCCGATCAGGGCCAAGGTCGCCGCGAACAGGAGGACCACCACGAGCTTCTCGGTGATGGTGGCGTAGCGCATGGCGAACAACCGTGGCGCCGCGCCTGGTTTCGCGCCGGCCTCACGGCGTTGACGCAGCGTCAGCGATTGCGGGCGCCAGTACTTCGCCAGCAGCGTCAGTTGCATCGCCGCGATGGCAACGAGCAACGCCGCGACCCCGTACCAGCCCGTCTTGCCGAGTGCCGTTGCGCCGGACCGGACGGTCTCGGCGAGGTCGAAGCGGCCCCCCTCGTCGGCGCGCGCGCGCCACAGCGAGGCCTCGTCGGTTCGACCGGCAGCGCGCAACGAGCGCGCCAGCTCCCGCAGCGCTTCTTGCGTGGCGGGCACGGCTGGCGTGGAGACGAGGTGGGTCCAGTCGGCCCAGAACACCGCTTCGTCCAAGTCACCGCGGGCGAGCGCGTCGTTCAGCGCCCCGAGCGGGAACCCGTACGCCTCCGCGATCTCCTGATCGAACAGGGAAGCGGGATCGTAGCCGCGTTGGGCGAAGTCTTCGAGCGCGCCGTCCATCGCCTCGGTGGCAAGGTCGGTGCGCGGTTCGGGCAGGCGGAGGAACGCCCGGGCCAGCTGCGCCCGCTCGTAGAACGTCGTGGCGCGGGCCTGGGCGCCACTCAGGTGCGCGCGTGCGCGGGTGGGGTCGGCCAGCGCGGCCTCGTAGTACAGCCACGGGTTGGTGGGGTCCTGCTCCAGACGGGCCAACGGGTCGGCGACGCTCGCCTCGGCGCGGAGCCATCCGAACATCTCCGGGTTCGGATCGAAGGTGACGACCTTCAGCGGCTCGCCTGCATCCTGGATGACGCGCTCTACCGTTCCGTCTGCGTACCGGACGGTGGCTTCGACCGCGGCCCGGGGGGCGGTAGGGTCGACCACACGCAACGACGTCACGGCGGCGGGCAGACGGTGACGCGCACGAACCACGCCCGTGAACGCATCGATCTCGAGGAGGTGGTTGCCGTGGCCCACGAAGACGGTGTCGCCTTGCTGCGCGAGCCCGCCGGTCTCGCCGCTACCGGTGGGGAACGTCAAGCGCCAGGTCTCGATGCCGGCAGCCACCGCGACGACATCGTCTTCCACGATCGTGACGCGTGGCGCCTCCGCGGAGCCGGGAAGCGCTCCGGCCGGCGTCACGTCTTCGGTCTCGGCGGGCGTCGCCGGCTGCGGCTGATCGCCCGGCGCGGTGTCGGCGGGCGAGGGCTCGGTCTGGGGAGTCACGGCCCCCTCCGGCGCCATCTCGTCGGGTTCGCCTTGGTCGGGCGCGGTGGTCTCGTCGGGTTCGCCCTGTTCGGGGGTGGTGGTCTCGTCCGGTGGCGCTTCGACGTCGGGCGAAGTTGGCTCGGGCGTGGTTGGCTCGGGCGTGGTTGGTTCGGGCGTGGTTGATTCGGGTGTGCTTGCTTCTGGCGTGGTCGGTTCTGGCGTGGTCGGTTCTGGCGTGGTCGGTTCTGGTGTCGTGGGCGCCGGCGTGACCTCGACACCGTCCGCCCTACGCACGCTCACGTGCATCGAGACGTCCAAGCGTTCCCCGGCGAGGGCAACGCCCCACCTGCCGGGCACGTCGAGGGGAGCCTGGTACTGCAGCGCCCCCGCGTCGTCGGCGGTAACGATCGAGACGATCGGCGTCGCCGCGCCCTCGGTGGCCGGAGGCGTGAGCTGGATACGGTACGTGGCCCCGGGGGCGAGGCCTTCGCCTTGCAGCGTGAGCGTGTCGCCGACGACGTAGTCGTAGGCGTCGAGCGAGATGGTGGGAGCGCCCTGCGCCAAGACGGGCGTGAGGGCGAAGAGCGTCACGAGGATCACCAGGGGGACGCGCATGAGCGCCACGCGGCGCCGCGGGCGCGAGAGCGCGCGAGCATTGGCTGCGCGGAATCGATACATGGAACCACCTTACCGCAACGCCCTGGCGTCCTTGGGCGGTATCCCCGTGCTGAGCGAAGCGTTCTGGGCCGTGCGTCGCCGTGGCCCGGGAACCTGGGCCAGATGCCAGATGCGCCGCGTTCGGGCAGAGGCGACGTTGCTATAGTGACCCGATGCCGCGCGATCCGTGGGCACGTCTTGCTTCGCCGTTCTCCCACGCTGCCCTCGCCTGGCGCGTCGCCGAACTCGACGAAGGTGGCGCCCTGGCGCGTCTGGCGCCGTTGGTGCGGGCGTCCGCCGTGTCGGCGCGCCTCGACGAGGTCGTGGGCATCGCCGGTTGGTCGTTCCAGCTCGTCCCGGCGGGTCCCGACACGCTCGTCGGGAACCTGACGGTGCAAGGCGTCACGCGGGCCGCCGTGGTGCGCGCAGGGCGTGGGCCGAGCAAAGACCCGGATCGCGCCGCGGACGAGGCTCTGTCACTTGCAGCGCTCCGCTTCGGCATGCGCCCGCCCGTCGATGTAGGCGCCGCCTACTGGGTCGATTACGACCCCGAGGCGGACGAGCCGCTTCATCTTCCCGATGTCGAGACGATCCACCCGTCCGCGCCCGAGAGGGCCGCGAGCGAACCAAGCGGCGCGTCGAACGTCGGCTCGGACGCCGGCTCGGACGCCGGAGCCGGTGCCGGTGTCGCGGTGGAACCGGTCGGCGCTGCGGTAGTGGATGAGGAAGGTCCTTCCGCGATGACGGCCAAAGGCGGCGCGGACGCGCGGCCGGACACCCGCGCACCAGGCGCCCACGAGGTCATCGAACGGCTGATCGAGCGGCTCCGGGAAGAGGGTCTGGGCAAGGAGGCCGCGCTGCTGGTCGTGCGGTACCAGGGGTACGGCCGCACCCCGGAGGAGTCGCGCGAGCTGTACGGCCGCCTGCGCGCATTGCTCTTGGAGAAGGGCGCGACCGTGTCATGAGGGCGGGAGCGCGGCCGGCGTGATCAAGGTGATCGCCATCGGCGACGTGCATGGGCAGTGGCCCGAGTTGTGGCGGGTGCTCAAGGCGTCGGCAGCGTGCACGCCTACGTTGGAGCCCACGCCGGCGGTGGTGGAAGGGCGGTACCAGGTGGTGTGCGTCGGTGACCTGGTGCATTACAAGGACGAGCGTGCGTACGCCAACGCAGTCGGTGAGGAACCGTACGACGCCAGCAACCCGGACCACCTGCGTCGGGCGGCCAAGGCGCAGATCCGCGAGCTGTACCGCTTCAAGCGCTACGTGGACCAGGCGGGTGGCAACGTCCGTGTCATCCTCGGCAACCACGACGAAGCCGCGCTCGATCATCGCTACGAGCTGGCCACCCGTGGCGGATTGCAGCACGTCGAGTTCGACGAGGCGAAGGGCGGGGTCGCCATCCCGGACGACCTCCGAGCGTGGTTCGAGGCGATGCCGCGGGAGGTCGTGTTCCATGGCGTGCAGTTCGCACACGCCGGACCGCTGCCCGGTATGCAGGTGTTCGACGATTTCTTCTATCACGACCCCGACACGAAGAAGTGGTGGTACACGAAGCCCGAGCTGGTGCGCCAGGCCGGTCATCGCTTCGGCGTGTACGGCCACACGGTCATGAAGGAAGGCATCTACCTCGATCGCGAGCACGCGCTCGCGATGATCGACGCGCTCGGGAGACTGCAGTTCTTGGAGATGCTGCTCGACGAGGACCGCTTGGACTACAGCGTCATGCAGCTCTAGCGCGTGCGCAGGCTTCGCCAGCGTGCGCAGGCTTCGCCAGCGTGCGCAGGCTTCGCCAGCGTGCGCAGGCTTCGCCAGCGTGCGCAGGCTTCGC
>CAZOTV010000035.1:10323-16950 GCA_964582795.1 uncultured bacterium | reverse complement strand
GCGTGCGCAGGCTTCGCCAGCGTGCGCAGGCTTCGCCAGCGTGCGCAGGCTTCGCTAGCATGCGCAGGCTTCGCCAGCGTGCGCGATGGGTCAGAGCGAGTAGCCGCCCCTACCGTCGTCGCGCACCAGCTCTCCGTTGCGGAGCACCAACGTGCGGCGCTTGAAGCGATCCACCAACTCCCGCGCGTGAGTGGCGACCATCACGGTCGTTCCACGCAGGTTGATGTCGTTCAGCAGTTCGAGGATCTCCATGGCCGTGTCCGGGTCGAGGTTGCCGGTGGGCTCGTCGGCCAGGAGGAGTGGCGCGTCGGTGACGAGCGCGCGGGCGATGGCGACGCGCTGCTGCTCGCCCAAGCTGAGCTCGATGGGGTACGCCTTGCGCTTGTGCGCCAAGCCGACCTGACGGAGCGCTTGCAGCGCGCGTTGCTCGTGGTTGCCGCGGATGCCGACGGCGCGCAAGGCGAACGTCAGGTTCTCCATGGCCGATAGGTGATCGAGCAGTCGATGGTCTTGGAACACCATGCCGATGCTGCGTCGCAGCGACGGCAGCCGCGACTCGCGCAGACGCGCCACGTCGTGACCCGCCACGTGGACGCTCCCTTCCGTGGCGACGATGCGCCGTAGCATCAACGCCAAGAGCGTCGACTTGCCCGCTCCGGAGTGACCGGTGACGTAGACGAACTCGCCCTTGTCGATCCGGAAGTCGACGTCCTTGAGCGCGTGCGTGTGCGTGCGCGGGTACGTCTTGGTGACGTGGTGGAACTCGATCATCATGGCGGGTCCTCCTTCCGCGGGCGCTCGCCGGCGCCGGTCATGGCGCCGTCAACGCGTCGAGCACGGCATCGAAGGCCGCTGCGTCGTCGATGTCCGTCAGGACGCTGGCGTTGGCCGACTCGCCGCGCCCCCCGCCGCGACGGTCCACCACGGTCATGCCGCGCGTGTGGGTGCCCGTGAGCTCGATCGCGACGTGGCGGTCTTCCCACGCGAACATCTCGGGATCGGTGACGGCGAGGACGGCGCACGGGTCGTGCAGTGGGCCGTCGATCGCGCCGCCGAAGACGCGCTGGTAGGCCTGGCCGTAGTAGGTCAGTAGGTCGGCGGAGAACGTCGCTGCCGCGGTCCGAAGCGCACGGATGCGCGCGATGCGGGTCTCGCCGATGCGGAACCGATGCGTGACGTCGAGCCCGGCCATGATGACGCGCGCCCCCGAGCCGAACACGATGGCGGCGGCTTCGGGGTCGGCCCAGATGTTGAACTCGGCGGCAGCGGTGACGTTCCCGACGCCGAAACTCCCGCCCATCAAGCTGATGCCGCGGAGCCTTCGCGCCAGGTCGGGCTCTTGGCGCAGCGCGAGCGCGACGTTCGTCAGTGGTCCCGTCGCGACCAGCCAGAGGTCGTCGCGCTGCTCGGCGGCGTCGAGGATGGCGCGCACCGCAGGCGTGGGCGATGCCTCGGTCTGGAGCGGCGGCAGGCTGGGCCCGTCCAGTCCGCTCTCGCCATGGATGAAAGCGGCATGCTGCGGCGCGCGCACCAACGGGCGGTCGGCGCCGGCGTGCACGGGCACGGTGAGACCGGCGATCTGCATGGTCAGGAGCGCGTTGCGCAGCGTGTTGGTGAGCGGGGCGTTACCACTGACGGCGGTGACCGCGACGAGTTCGGAGCGCCGTGCCGCCACGAAGATCGCCAAAGCATCGTCGTGGCCGGGGTCGCAGTCCAACAAGATGGGGACGGGCACCTCGGCATGATACCAAGGTGCCCGTCATCCCGGATGCGCGCTCGTGGCGCCCGTTGGGCTGGACCATCGGCCGGCGGTCGGGAAGCCCGTGCGACTGGCGGCCCGCCATCGATCCCGTTCGGTCAGCGATCCCGTTCGGTCAGCGCCCCCGTTCGCTCAGCGCTCCACCAACTGCTCTTCGCTCGGCATCACCATCGCGGCCACCACCCGATCGCCCTCGCCGATGCGCATCACGTTCACGCCCTGCGAGGCGCGCCCGTAGCTGCTCACCTGGTCGACGGCGGTGCGGATCAGGATGCCGTGTTCGGACAGGACGAACAACTCCTCGGCGCCGAGCATCGGGCTCAAGTTCACCATGGCGCCGGTGCGGTCGGTGAGACGGTGCGCGATGACCCCCTGGCCGCCGCGTCCCTGGCGCGGGAACTCGTTCACCTTGGTGCGCTTCCCGAGGCCGCTCTCGGTGACGCTCAGCAACTCCGCCGCGTCCTGGTCGGCCGAAGGGATGACGGCGAGGCTGACCACGACGTCGTCCTTGCGTAGGCGGATGCCGATCACGCCTTGGGTGGCGCGCCCGGTGTCGCGTACCTCTTCCTCGGCGAAGCGGATCGCCTGACCGTTGCGCGTGCCGAGGACGATGTCGGCGTCGCCCTCGGTGATGCGCACGGCCACCAGTTCGTCCCCTTCGAGCAGGTTGATGGCGACGAGCCCGGCGGCGTTGATGTTCGCGTACTCGCGGATCGCCGTGCGCTTGATCAGCCCCTTGCGGGTGGCGAAGACGAAGGTGCCGTCCTGGTCGAAGCCTTTGAGGGCCAAGACGGTCTGCACGTTCTCGTTCTCCACCAGCGGCAGGATGTTGCGGATGTGGCTGCCGCGGGCGGCGCGATCGGCTTCCGGGAGATCGTAGATCTTCTCGCGGTAGACGCGGCCGCGGTCGGTGAAGAACAGCAGGTAGTCGTGCGTGCTGCCGACCAGCAGGATGGAGTTGACGTCGTCGTCCTTGGCCCGCTGGGCGGTGGCGCCACGCCCGCCGCGCGCCTGGGCGCGGTAGCTGGTGAGCGGCGTGCGCTTGATGTACCCGCCGCGGGTGAGCGTGACGGCGACGTTCTCCTCGGCGATGAGGTCTTCCTTGCCGATGTCGTCGGTCAGGTCGGTGACCTGCGTGCGCCGGGCGTCGCCGAACTGCTTCTTGACGTCCAGCAGTTCGCTACGGATGACGCGCCAGAGTTCCGCCTCCTCGCCAAGGATGAGCTCGAGCCGTGCGATCTCCTCTTGCAGCTCGCGGTACTCCTCCTGGATCTTCTCGCGTTCGAGCCCAGTGAGGCGCTGCAGGCGAAGGTCGAGGACGGCTTGCGCTTGGGGCTCGCTGAGGCCGAACTCGCGCATGAGGCCGGCGCGCGCCTCCGGGCCGTCCTTCGACGCACGGATCAGGGCGATGATCGCGTCGATATCGTCGAGGGCGATGAGGTACCCCTCGAGGATGTGGGCCCGCTCGCGTGCCTTGCGCAGCTCGTACTCGCTGCGTCGGCGCACTACGTCGGCGCGGTGGTCGAGGTATAGGCGCAGCATCTCGCGCATCGACAGCAGCCGCGGCGCCTGGTCGACGATGACGACGTTGTTGACCGAGAAGGTGGTCTGAAGTTGGGTGTACTTGTAGAGCTGGTTGAGCACCAACTCCGGCACGCTGCCGCGCTTCAGCTCGAAGACGATGCGCATGCCCTGCCGGTCCGACTCGTCGCGGATGTTCGAGATGTCCTCGATCTTCTTCGCGCGCACCAGCTGCGCCACGGTCTGGATGAGCGAGGTCTTGTTCACCTGATAGGGGATCTCGGTGACGACGATGGAAGCGCGTTGGTTGCGGTCCTCGATGCGAGCGCGCCCGCGCACGCGGATGCTGCCGCGGCCGGTCTCGAGCGCCGAGCGGATGCCCTCGCGGCCGATGATGCCGCCGGTGGGGAAGTCCGGGCCCTGGATGTGACGCAGGAGCTCCTCGGTGGGCACCTCGGGCTCGTCGATCATGGCGACGAGGCCGTCGACGATCTCGGAGAGGTTGTGCGGCGCCAGGTTGGTGGCCATGCCGACCGCGATCCCGGCTGCGCCGTTCACCAGCAAGTTGGGCACGGCCGAAGGAAGCACCGTCGGCTCCTGGATGGTGCCGTCGAAGTTCTCCTTGAAGTCGGCGGTCTCCTTGTCGATGTCGCTCAGCATCGCCTCGGCCACGGTGGTGAGCCGCGCCTCGGTGTACCGGTAGGCCGCCGCCGGGTCGCCGTCGATGGAGCCGAAGTTGCCCTGACCGTCGACCAACGGGTAGCGCAGGTTCCACGGCTGCGCCAAGCGCACCATGGCGTCGTAGATCGCCTGATCGCCGTGCGGATGGTACTTGCCGATGACCTCGCCCACGACGCCCGCGCTCTTGGAGTGCTTGCGGTTCGAAGCCAGCCCCATCTGGTGCATGGCGAACAAGATGCGCCGCTGCACCGGCTTCAGGCCGTCGCGCACGTCGGGCAGCGCGCGGTCGACGATGACCGACATGGCGTAGTTGATGAAACTCGTCTTGATCTCGTCCGTGATGGGAACCGGGACGACCTGACCCTCGTTCAACGTGACCTCCTGGACCCACGACCGGCCGCGGCGGGCGAGGCGGCCCGCCCGCAACCGCAAGCGCCGACTCGATGGGACGCCGGCCGCGAACCGTGCGCGAGCCTGACGGATGAGTCTACCATCCGAGAAGGGCTCGTCCTGGTCGTGGCGGGGCCGATGCCAAGGACGTCACGGGCGTGGTTCCGGCGGCTGCCGAATCGCCGCTGAGTGCGTGGTAGCGTCCGGCCATGATCGAGCGTTACGGCACTCCGGAGATGCGCCGGCTGTGGAGCGAAGCCGAGCGGTACCGGACCTGGATGGAAGTCGAACTGGCGGCCACCGAGGCGTGGGAGCGCTTAGGCGAGATCCCGGCGGGAACCGCAGAACGGTTGCGCGCCGCCGCTGCCGAGCGGCCGCTGGACGACGCGTTCGCCGAGCGGGTCGCGACCATCGAGGCCGAGACGCGCCACGACATCGTGGCCTTCACGCGCGCGCTCACGGAGCGCCTGGGCGAGGGCGCCCGCTTCGTTCATTACGGGCTGACCAGCACCGACGTGGTGGACACGGCCCAGAACCTGTTGCTGGTGCGCGCCGTCGACCTCGTGTTGGACGACGTGAAGGGCGTGCGCACCGCGCTTCGGGACATCGCGTGGCGTCATCGCCACACCCCCTGCATCGGACGCACCCACGGCATCCACGCCGAGCCGATGACCTTCGGCTTGAAGTTCCTCAACTTCGACGCCGCGTTCGCGCGCGACGAGGAGCGCTTGACCCGCGCGCGCGAGGTCATCGGCGTGGCGATGCTGTCGGGCTCGGTGGGCACCTACGCGCACGTGCCGCCCGCGGTCGAGGAGCAAGTGGCCGCTCGCCTTGGGCTGAGCGTCGATCCCATCACCAACCAGACGGTGGCGCGAGACCGCCACGCCGAACTGCTCGCCGCCCTGGCCATCGTAGGCACCAGCATCGAGCGGGTGGCGCTCGAGATCCGTCACCTCCAGCGCAGCGAGGTGCGTGAGGCGCAGGAAGGCTTCGCGAAGGGTCAGACCGGCTCGTCGTCGATGCCGCACAAGAAGAACCCGATCGCCAGTGAGAACCTCACGGGCATCGCGCGCCTGATGCGGAGCAACTTGCAGGCGGCGCTCGAGAACGTGGCGCTGTGGCACGAGCGCGACATCAGCCACTCGTCGGTGGAGCGCGTCATCCTGCCCGACACCACGACGCTCGCCAGTTACGCCTTGCGCAGACTCCGCGGCGTGCTGGACGCCTTGGTGGTGAACGAGGCCAGGATGGCCGAGAACCTGGGTGCGCTGCACGGCCTCGTGTACTCGCAGCGCGTCCTTCACGAGCTCATCGAGGCGGGTCTTTCGCGCGAGGCCGCCTACGAGGTCGTTCAGCGGGCCAGCCTGAGGTGCTGGGAGACCGGCGAACCGCTGAGGGACCTGGTACGCAAGGACCCAGGCAACGTGCTCGACGACGCCACCTTGGACGAAGCGTTCGACCCTGCGTGGTACCTACGCCACGTCGATGAGATCTTCGAGCGCTGCGACCGCCTGCTATCATTCCGTTCGTGAACGCTCCCCAACGCGGCGCCATGCGCTACGAAGGCAAGGCCAAGAAGGTCTACGCCACCGACGATCCTGGGTTGTACGTGGTCGAGTACAAGGACGACGCCACCGCCTTCAACGCCCAGAAGCGCGGCACCATCCACGGTAAGGGCGTGGTGAACAACGCCGTGTCCTCGCGGCTGTTCCCGTACCTCGAGGACGCGGGGGTGCCGACACACTTCGTGCGCAAGTTGTCGGATCGAGAACAGCTCGTGCGCGCCGTCGAGATCGTGCCGCTCGAGGTGATCATCCGCAACCGCGCGGCCGGGAGCTTCGCCAAGCGCTACGGCGTGGACGAAGGGGTCGACCTCGACCCGATCGTCATCGAGTGGTGCTACAAGAACGACGCGCTGAGCGACCCGCCCATCAACGACGCGGCGGCCGTGGCGCTGGGCTTCGCCACGCCCGACGAGCTGGAGACGCTGTTCGAGCTCTCGACGCGCGTCAACGACGCGTTGATCCCGTTCTTCGAGGCGCGTGGGCTCGAGCTGGTCGACTTCAAGCTGGAGTTCGGCCGCACGCCGGACGGCGAGATCGTGCTCGCCGACGAGATAAGCCCTGACACGTGCCGTTTGTGGGACCTCTCGAGCGGCGAGCGCCTCGACAAGGACCGCTTCCGCCGTGACCTGGGCGGGGTGGAGGAGGCGTACCAGGAGGTCATGCGGCGCGTGATCGAGGAGCGCCCGGAGGGGCGTGAAGAGGACGACGGGC
>CAZOTV010000035.1:0-10223 GCA_964582795.1 uncultured bacterium | reverse complement strand
GAGCACCGCGCCGTAGTCGAGGTCATGCTCAAGCGTTCCATCCTGGACCCTCAGGGTCGCGCGGTGGAAGCGACGCTCAAGCGTCTTGGTCACGACAACGTCTCCGGGCTCCGCATCGGCAAACGTATCGAGCTGTCGATCCGTGGCGCGGCCGAGGACGTCGAGGCGCAACTGGCGGCCATCGCCGAGAACGTGTTGTCCAACCCCGTGATGGAAGACGTTGCCGTGCGCTTCCTGGCCCTCGAGGAAGAGCGCCGAGACTGACGCCGGGATGGACCAGCAGCCGCAGCAGCACACCCTCGAGCGGCCGGACGGCGCGCGCCTGGCGGCGTACCGCTGGCCGGCCGAGCAACCGCGTGGCGCGCTGGTGCTGGTGCACGGGTACGCCGAGCATGCCAGGCGGCACGCTGCCATCGCTTCCGAAGCCGCGAAGCGGGGCATCGACGCCTGGGCGCTCGACCTTCGCGGGCACGGGCGCAGCAGCGGGGCCCGGGCGCTGGTGCAAGGGTACGAGGACATCGTCCAGGACGTTCGGGCACTGATCCACCGCGTGCGCGACGAGCAACCGGGTGGCGGCGTGGCGGTCTTCGGTCACAGCATGGGCGGAGCCGTGACGCTGCGGTTGGCGCTCGAGCACGCGCACGAGGTCGACGCGGTGGTGCTCAGCGCGCCGTTCCTGCTCGACGCGGCCGGCCATCCCGACTGGAAACGCGTCTCGGCACGGGTGATCGCGCGGATCGCGCCGCGTGTGCCGGTGGTCGGCGTCGACGCGCGCGAGATCTCCCGCGACGCGGCGGAGGTCGAGCGCTACCGCAACGACCCCTTGATCCATCACAAGGGGGTGCCGGCCGCGACCGCCGTGACGCTGGACGCCGAAGGGCGGGCGCTCCTCGAGCGGGCGCCGGAACTACGCGTGCCCGCGTTGGTGATTCATGGCGAGGGCGACAAGATCGCCGACGTGAAAGGGAGCCGAACGCTGGCGGACGCCGCAGCCTGCGTGCGGCTGGTGACCATGCCCGACGCCTATCACGAGCTGCACCACGAGCCGCCGGCAAGCGGTGTTCCGGAGCGCGCCCGAAGCGAAGCGCTGGCCTGGATCGAACGGCACGTCGCCGGCGAGGACGACTAGGACGACCGGGGCGATTCGGACGAACGAGGCGCCTGGGGCGCCTGCGGCGCTTCGAACGGCTGGGGCGGCCCGGACGGATGGGGCGCTTACGGCGCCTAGTACGCCGGCCCGCAGGCTACGCCGGCAGGATCCGAAGCAGCACGAACTTCAGGTAGCGGCCTTCCGGGAACGCGAGCGGAACCGGGTGGTCCACCGCGTGGCCGCGCTCGGCCACGATCTGCGCGCGCACGCCGGCAGCGCGCGCGGCCTCGGCCAGCATCTCCTTGAACGCTTCCGGCGCCACCTGGGCCGTGCACGAAGCGGTGGCGAGCAAGCCTCCGGGCTGAACCAGCCGCATGGCGTCGCGGTTCAGGCGCAGGTAGGCGCGAAGCGCGCGGCGGCGTTGGGCGGCTGCGTTCGCGAGCGACGGGGGGTCGAGCACCACGACGCCGTAGCGCTCGGGTGACTCCACCCAGGCGGGCAGCGCCGCGAACAGGTCCGCCACCTCGGTGACGTGGCGCTCGGCGTCCAGGCCGTTGGCGCGGACGTTGCGGGTCGCGGCCTCGAGCGCCGCAGCCGAGACGTCGACGCTCGTCACGGAGCGCGCCCCTCCGGCCAGGGCGTACACGCTGAATCCACCGTTGTAGGCGAACAAGTTGAGCACCGTCCGGTCCTTGGCGATGGCGCCGACCAAGGCGCGGTTCTCGCGCTGGTCGAGGAACAGGCCGGTCTTCTGACCGCGACGCAAGTCGGCCACGAACGCCAGGCCGTTCTCGCGGACGGTCACCTCGGGTGGCGGCGCCTCGCCCCAGAGTCGAGTGAGCGGGTCGGCCCGTGGCGCGGCGTCGCTCGGAGCCGCGGCGGACGGGTCGGTCGGGCCGTTCTCCTCGGCCTGACTCCCGTCCGCCGCGCCCCGCAAGACGACGCCTCGTAAGCGCAGGCGCGTGCCTACCTGCCGCGCCACGACGGGCAAGAGGCGCTGCATGGACGCGCTGTAGCTCTTCATCACCGCGTAGCGGCCGTACCGGTCCACGACGATGCCTGGCAAGTAGTCGCCTTCGCCGTTCACCAGGCGGTAGGCGTCGTGATCCCCCCGGAGGAGGTCGTCACGCGCCGTAAGCGCCTCGTCCACGCGCTGCATGACGAGCGCTTCGTCGGGCAGGACGGCGCCGAACAACCTCACCGCGATGGCGCCCTGGTCGTCGTAGAGACCGTAGCTCGCGGAACGACCGGCCTCGAGGCGAACCATGTCGCCCGTGCGCAGGTCGTGACGTGGCAGGTGGTTGCGGTAGAGCCACGGATGGCCCGACGCCAACGGACCCTCGAGGGACGGCGCCAAGCGCAGGGTCGCGATGCTCATGCTCGGGTCTGCGATCGTCTCACGCTAGCGCGGTGGCCAGGCGCTCGAGCGCGTCGTCGAGCACCGACCGCGTGGTGGCGAAGTTGAGCCGGACGAAGCCGGCGCCGCCGAGGCCGAAGTCCGCGCCTTCGTTGAGACCCAGTTTCGCGCGCTCGACGAGCGTCTTCGCGGGCGCCTCGCCAAGGCCGGCGGCGCGGAGATCCAGCCAAGCGAGGTAGGTGCCTTGCGGCGGATGGTGGCCGACGCCGGGCAGCCCGGCGACCACCTCGGCGACGCGCGCGCGGTTGCCGGCCAGGTACGCCATGGTGTCGTCCAGCCACGCATGCCCGTGGCGGTACGCGCCCAGGGTGGCGGCCTGCGCCGCGACGTTCGGTCCGACCGTGAGGCCCGCCCCGGCCTTCGCCATCCGATCGATCATCGACGGGTTGGCGCTGAGGGCGAAGGAGATCTTCAGGCCAGGCACGTTGAACGCCTTGGTGGGGCCGTAGAGCGTGACGGTGCGCTGCGCGATGGCGTCGTCGACGCCCGCGATCGGTCGATGCCGACCCTCGAAGATCAGGTCGGCGTGAAGGTCGTCTGACACGACCCAGAGGTTGTGGCGCAAGGCGAACGAGGCCAACGCTTCGACCTCGTCTTGCGTGAACACGCGCCCGACGGGGTTGTGCGGGTTGCAGAGCATCAGCATGCGCGTCGCCGGCGTGACGGTCGCTTCCAGAGCGTCGAAGTCGATGGTGTACCCGTCGTCCCCTCGGGCGAGCTCGACCTCGACAGGGACCCGCCCCGCGGTCTCGACGGCGCGCTTGAACGGCGGATAGAGCGGCGTCAGCAGGAGCACCTCGTCACCTGGGCCCGCGAAGGCGCGAGACGCCAGCGCGAGCGACGTGCCGGTGCTCCCGACCAGCGCGACCTGCTCGGGCGCGAACGCCACGCCGAAGCGCTCGGCGAAGCGCTCCACGACGGCTTCGCGCAGGCCCGGCAGACCGTCGGGCATGGCGTAGCCCAGGTCATCGGCGTCCAGCCGCTCGCGCACCGCGTCCTTGACGGCATCGGCCAGCGGGAAGTCCATCTCCGCCACCCAGAGCGGCAGGACGTCTTCTGGGAAGTACTTCCACTTCGCACCCGGTCGGGCGCGCAGTCGTTCGAGGGAGACACGGTCGTACGGATGCCGGGCCATGACGGAGAGGATACCAGGCCGCCCCAGAGGGGCTCGGTCGCGCCGCGCCCCGTTCGGACGCCGCCATCGGGTCTCGAGCGTGGTCACGACGTGCGCTGGATCCGGCTCCGGGAAGGCGTTCCTACGTGGGTAGACTCGACGCATGGACCTTCGCATCCAAGTGCCCGACTGGGCGCGTCACGTGGTGTCGGACCTGACCGACATGGACAGGCGCCCCGTGCCGGTCGACGCGCGCAAGGTGCGGGCCATCACCCTCGACCTTCCGGACGACGTCTACTTCGAGTACGCGTTCCTCGACGAGAACGGCCGCATGCGCGCCGACCCGGACAACGACCAGCGCGCCGACAACCCGTGGTACCCGGAGGCCAGCGCGGCGCACGGCCCGCGCTACCGGCCAGACCGCCTGGCCTACCCCGACGCCGACCTCGAGCGCGGCACCGTGGACCGTGGACGCCTCCCGAGCACCGCCCTCGGCGGCCAGCCGCGCCGCTGGGTGGTCTACACGCCGGAGGGGCACGAAGGCCAGGAGCTGCCGTGGGTCTTCGTGCAGGACGGCATCGCCTTCTACCGCATGGCGAAGCTGCATCTGGTGATGGAGGCGCTGGTGCGCCTCGGGGAGGCGCGACCGGCGAGGTTCGCGTTCGTCGAGCCGGTGGACCGCCGGGCGGAGTACGGCTTCTCGTCCGCTTACCGAGCGTTCTCGACCGACGAACTGCTGCCGGAACTGGAGAAGCGCTACGGCGGTACCGGTGAGCGGATCTGGGTCGGCGCCAGCTTGGGTGGGCTGCTCTCCGCCACGGTGGGCCTGGAACGGCCCGACCTCGTGTCGGCGGTGGTGACGTTCTCCGGCGCGTACCTCGGCACGCCGCAGGACCGCGACTTCTACGACTCCCAACGTTCCTGGGTGTTGGACCGCCTGAGAGCGGGCGACACGGCACCCTCACGCTGGTACCTCGAGGTGGGGACCATCGAGTGGCTCACGAACGCGAACCGGGAAGTGGCGGAGGCGCTGTCGGGACGCGGCATCGAACACCAGCTGCGTGAGCGCAACGCCGGTCACAACTGGACCAACTGGCGCAACGGCATGGCTTCGGCGCTTCGTTTCGCGTTGCGGCCGTGAACGCGCGTCACGGGACAACGCTCGGCCGCCCTTCCGGTGACGAGTAGCATGAGGACATCCAGGCGGTCCGGCACCAGCCGGCGCCACGACGGAGGAACCATGGAACACCGCATGGAGAAAGACACCCTCGGCGAAGTCCAGGTACCCGCAGACCGCTACTGGGGCGCGCAGACGCAGCGTTCCCTGCAGAACTTCCGCATCGGCGGCCAGCGCATGCCGGTCGAGATCATCCGGGCCTTCGCGGTGCTCAAGAAGGCGGCTGCGTTGACGAACGCCGAGCTCACCGACTTCCCGAAGGACAAGGCCGACATCATCGCGCGCGTGTGCGACGAGATCCTCGAGGGCAAGCTCGACGATCACTTCCCGCTCGTGGTGTGGCAAACCGGTTCGGGCACCCAATCGAACATGAACGTGAACGAGGTGGTGTCGAACCGCGCCATCGAGTTGTTGGGCGGCGAACTCGGCAGCAAGAAACCGATCCACCCGAACGACGACGTCAACAAGAGCCAATCGTCGAACGACACCTTCCCCACGGCGATGCACATCGCTGCCTACGGGACGATTCTCGAGCGCACCCTGCCGGCCATGCGCGCGCTGCAGGAGGCGCTCGAGGCGAAGTCACAGGAGTTCGAAGGTGTCGTGAAGATCGGACGCACCCACCTCATGGACGCGACGCCGCTCACCCTCGGGCAGGAGTTCGGCGGGTACGCCACGCAGGTTCGCAAGAGCATCGAGACGGTGCAGGCCGCGCTCGTCCACCTGCGCGAGCTGGCGCTGGGCGGCACCGCCGTCGGCACCGGGCTCAACGCGCCGCGCGGCTTCGCCGAGGCGGTGGCGGCCAAGATCGCGGACCTCACCGGCCATCCGTTCGAGACTGCGGAGGACAAGTTCGAGGCGCTGTCGGCGCACGACGCCGTCGTCGAGGCCTCGGGCGCGCTCAAGCGCGCGGCGGTGGCGCTGATGGCGGTCGCGAACAACGTGCGCATGCTGGCATCGGGCCCGCGCTGCGGGATCGGAGAGATCCGCTTGCCGGAGAACGAGCCGGGCTCGAGCATCATGCCCGGCAAGGTGAACCCGACCCAGGCCGAGGCGCTCACCATGGTGTGCGCGCAGGTGATCGGCAACGACGCTGCCGTGGCGGTGGCGGGAACGCACGGGCACTTCCAGCTGAACGTGTTCAAGCCGGTGATGATCTTCAACCTGTTGATGTCGGCGAACCTGCTGGCCGACGCCTGCGACAGCTTCCGTCAGAACTGCGTCGTGGGCATCGAGGCCGATACGCGCCGCATCCGCATGCACCTCGACAACTCGCTGATGCTCGTCACGGCGCTCAACACCAAGATCGGCTACTACAAGGCGGCCGAGATCGCGCAGACGGCGCACCGTGAGGGGCTGACGTTGAAGGAGGCCACGTTGAAGCTCGGCTACCTGAGCGCCGAGGAGTTCGACGAGGCGGTGGTGCCGGAGCGGATGGTGGGGAACTAGGCCGAGGTCAGTTCCCGCGGTTGTCGATGATCTCCGCGTCCTCGGGCAGGTATCGCACGTCCTCCGGGTCGAGGCCGGTGTCGATCTGCATGTCCTCGGCGTTCAGTTCCGCCAGCAGCACGCCGTCCGCTTGCAGGAACTGCAGTTGCCGTGGAAGCCAGTCGCTGGCAGGCACCAGCGCGACGACGTCGAGCACCATCGCCGCCGGATCGCGGTTCGCGAAGTGGATGCGGTAGGTGAGGCCGTACTCGCCTTCGAAGACTTCCTCGATGGAGGCGACGTACCCCGCGAAGATGGCGCCCAAGTCGAAGCTGATGGAGGCGCTGGCGCCGTCCTCGCCCGCCGGTAGCAGCCCGCCGAGGGCGTCGGGATCGTTGGCGTCGAACACGGCGACCTGGTTGGTCAGGAAGGTGTAGTTGTATACCGCGTCCCCGTCGAGGACGATCTGGTTGTCGGCCAGGGCGTCCGGTTGGATGATGTAGGCGCTGGCAACGGGCAGGTCCGGCATCACGCGGATCTCGATCTCGAGCGCGATGGTGGTGCCGTCGGGGTCGATGAGCCTACCCGTCAGCAGGAAGCTCACGTCCTCGAGCGCTTCGGCTGCCTGCGAGATGTTGTCGAGCACCGTGTCGGTATCGAGCTGGGCGGTGTCGGCCTGGGCGGACGCGGCCGGTGCGAGCGCGCCGATCAGGAGCGCAGCGGCCGCCAGCGCGTGTCGTAGGTCGTGAGAGACCGAGCGCGCGCGGCGCTGCCGGGGGGAGCGGAGGTAGGGCTTCTGGAACATGGCGGTTCACTCCTCGAACGAAGATGCTTGGCGGCGATGCGGCCCGAGCGGATCGACGGCGCCAAGAGGGAGGTAGGCCCAGGCGGCGACCGCTGACGGTTCAGGGATCGCCAGAACCTCTACCGCGGACGATCTCACGCGTTCACGACGGCGGTTCCGCCACGTGACCCACCTCACGATACCGGACGGGCGGCCTGGCACGCGTCCGGCTGCATGAAGAACGGTTTAAGTCCGCCATCACGTGTCCGCAGGGTCCGGTGCTACGCTTCGGCCAGAAAGGGGCAGACCATGAAACGACTTCTGATGCTCGTCTTGTTCCTCGTCCCGGTCGCCTTCGCTCAGGGGATCGTCGTGAGTCCCCAGGCCATCGTCGTCAACCCGCGTCCTAGCTTCGGCGTCGAGGTGTGGCTCGACCGCGACTCGTCCGGGGACGCGACTCCCGCTTACCAGATCGGCGAGGAGATCAGCATCTCGGTGCGGCCCGCGGAAGCCAGCTACGTCTACTTGTTCGACGTGAAGTCGACGGGCGAGATCACCCAGATCTTCCCGAACCGCTTCGACACGAACAACTACCTCCGCGCAGGCGAGACCCGCACGTTCCCGCCCTCCGGCGCCCGCTACGTGTTCAACATCGCGCCGCCGCGAGGCCTGTCGAAGGTGATCGCGGTGGCGAGCAAGACCGAACTCGACACCCGCACGCTCGCCAGCTTCCGTTCCGAGTCGGACATGTTCCCTCAGAGCACCATCGGCGAGCAGGGCTTCATCGAGAGCTTCGCCATCGTCGTGCGTCCGGTTCCGCAGCAGGATTGGGTCACGGATACCGCGCTCTACTACGTCGGCAACCGCCCGCCGCAGGCCGAGTTCGGCACGCTGCGCTTCGGCTCCACGCCATCCGGCGCCGACGTGTACCTCGACGGTGAGTTCATCGGCTACACGCCGCTCCGATTCGGTGCGCGCCCCGGCAACCATCGCGTCCGCATGGAGCTCGAGGGCTACGAGCCTTACAGCACCAGCGTGAACCTGCGCGGCGGTGAAGTGCTCGACGTCGACGCGCGGCTTCAGGCCCAGGCGCGTCCGGGCACGGTGGCGTTCACCAGCTCGCCTTCCGGCGCCGACGTCTACGTCGACGGCCGCTACGTCGGGACGACGCCGACCGGAGCGATCCGCTTCGACGACGGCACGTACACCGCGCGCTTCGAACTCTCCGGCTACCAGACCACCACGGTGTCGTTCCGCGCCCGTGCCGGCGAGAACCGCAGCGTGGCCGCCAGTCTGCAGGCGCAACTCGGCTCGATCCTGGTCCAGGGCAACGTCGGCGGAGCCCTCGTGTTCGTGGACGGCCGCCAGGTCGGTTCGCTCGCGAGCGGCAGCGGCCGCTTCGAACTGCGCGACGTGAGCAGCGGCGTGCACGAGGTCGTCGTCATGGCGCCCGGGTACGCAACCTACGTCACGAGCGTCAACGTGCAGCCCGGCCGGACCTCCGAGGTGAACGTCCGTCAGTCCCGCTTCTGAGCATGGCGGGCCCGGTGCGCTCGCGCCTTGCCGACGCGTAGGGCGCGCGCACCGGAACCGTCGGCGATCTGCCCAGCGGGCCCGCCATGCATCACTGGCGGGCCCGCTGCCGTCGGGAACGGCAGGTTCCCGCGATAGAATCGCGTCATGAACGAAGATCCGGCCGTTGCAGCCGGGAAGGTGGACGGTGGCATCGAGCGCGTCACGGCGGTGGTTCTCGCCGGCGGTGACGTGAGCGATCGCATCGCGCGCGAGGCCGGCGTAGACGCGAAGGCGCTCCTACCGATCGGCGATCGTCCCATGGGCGCGTACGTGCTCGAAGCGCTGCGGGGTTGCACCGCGGTGCGCTCCATCGTCTACGTCGGCGCCGCGTCGGCGCGACTTGCGCCGTCATACGACGTCCGGGTCGAGGCAGGCGCGCGCTTCGTCGACTCGTTGGCGCTCGGGCTCGGCGCCGCCATGGCAATCACCGACGGCAACCCACGCGCACCGTTCCTTCTGCTCGGTGCAGACGTGCCGTGGCTGACGGCCGCGATGCTCGATCGGTTCGTGGAGCGTGCGATGGAGCTGCCGATCGAGCCGTCGAGTGCGCGAACGGGCCCAGATCTGGTGTACCCGGTCGTACCGCAGGCCGCCGCCGAGGCCCAGTTCCCCCATCAGCGACGCACGTTCGCGCGCCTGCGCGACGGCCGCTTCACCGGCGGGAACGTGATCCTGCTGCGGGCGTCGGTGGTCGGGCGCCTGTTACCGCTCATCGACCGCGTCTACCGGGCGCGCAAGAACCCGGCTGCTCTCGCCGCCATCGTCGGTTGGGACGTGCTGTTCTCCCTGCTCGTTGGTACCGCGTCGATCGCTGCGCTCGAGCGTCGCGTGAGTGCGCTACTCGGCGCACCGGCGCGCGCGCTCGTCACCAGCGACGCGGCCATCGCGGCCGACGTCGATCGACCCGCCCATGTTCCCGGCACGGCGCACGAGTCCCTGCCGGGGGCCGTCAGCTCGTCCGAGAAGGCGTCGTTTTCACTCCGGAGGACATCATCATGAGGCGCCCTTCGCAACTTCGTGTCGCCGCGCTGCTCGGCGGCGTGGCTGCGGTCGCGTTCGCTTTGCTGGTCACCTGGTTGGCGTCGTATCTCTTCGGTGGCAGGGGACGGTTGGGCTTCGCCGACTTCAACCTGCTCGGCGTCGTCGAGGGGGCGTTGTTCGTGGTGGCGTACTCGGCCGCGTTGATCTACGTTCGCAGCGCGCTTCGGTTGCCGAGTCCCACGCTACTCAGCTTCGGCGTGCTCGCGCCGCCTACGGCGGGAGCGGCGGCCGCTGCGGTTCCGTTGGTGGACGCCGCGCACGTGGTCCAGACGCTCGCTGAGAACCGTGTCGTGATCGTGCGTGAAGCCGGCGTACCGGTCGGCGTGACCGGGATCCACTTCGACCGCATCACCTCGTGGGAAGAACTCGTCAAGGTTCCGTCCGACGTCGCCGTCACGGACCTGCGTCGCGTTCTGGCCCACGAGCAGCTGGTGGTGGTCACGGAGGGTCAGGACGTGCGCGGCGTGGTCACGCAGGAGATGTACCTCGCGGGTCTGTGGGGCAGCGTGCGCTGATCGGCGGGCACACCCACCCGGTGCGATGCGCTCGCTTCATCGCGCCCGCACCAATGCGCGCCCGCGCCAATGCGCGCCCGCG
>CAZOTV010000034.1:23866-27118 GCA_964582795.1 uncultured bacterium | reverse complement strand
ACCGCCACCAGGGTGTAGTTGTCCATGATGGTGCCGAAGATGCGCTGTGGCAGGATGTTGAGCCTTGCGACGCGGAAGATCGGGTCCCATGGCAGCGCCAGGCCGAGATACTTGTCGAGGAAGTCCGAGCCGATGATGGTGAAGAGCACCGCCGTGCCTCCGAGGCTGAACGCCACCGGGTAGCCGACGAGCAGCAGGACGATGGCCGCTGCGAACATCCAGAGACCCAGCATCAGAGGATCGCCTTCTCTTCCGTGACCGGTTCCGGCGCTTTGGGCGGCTCGGCGTGGAAGCTTCCGGATCGCGGATCGCCGAGTAGGTAGGCCACGTTGCGGATCGTCATCGCGATGCCCTGCACGATCAGCAGGGCGAACGCCATGACGATGACGGTCTTGATGGGGTAGCGCAGCAGACCACCGGGGTTCGGGCTGACCTCGAGCTGGCGCCAGCTGTTGTGCACGTACGGTTGGCTGAACAGGATCGCCATCGCCGAGAACGGCACCAGGAAGAGCCAAGTGCCGACGATGTCGATGATGGCCTTCACGCGCGGTTTCCAGTTGGTGTAGACGATGTCGACGCGCACGTGCCCGTCGACACTGAGGACGAACGCGGCGCCGAGAAGGAAGATCAGGTCGTAGCTGTACGTCTGGAGTTCGAGGAACAAGTTCCCGGTCATGCGCTCGGCCATGCGCTCACCCACGACGGCCTGAAGCGCACCGTAGAAGTACCGCGTCACGACGTTGTAGACGCCGACGAGCACCATGAAGAGCGCCGCCCACCACATCACCCGGCCGATGAAGCCGGTGATGGCGTCGATCCCCTTCGCCACCGCAAGGAAGAACGTCAAGAGGAGGTCTCCTTCGCCCGTGCCAAGGTGCCTGCGAACCTTCGCAATCGTATGCGTCCGCGACGGGGAGCGTCAACGCGCTTCCGTGTCACGCTCCCGTGGCGTAAGCAGCCCGGATCGCCTCAGGGACGTCCGTCACGACGCAGGTAGCGTTGTACGTCGCGGTTGTGGTCCGCCAAGTCGGTGTTGGGACGGAACACCGGCGCACCCCCGTCGGTGCCGTGCAGGAAGTACAGGAACGCCTCCCCGTCGGCATCGGTCCGCTCCGGTTCGAGGACGGCCCGCAACGCGTCGGACCCCGGGTTGCCGATCGGTCCCTGGGGGAGCCCGGAGCGTGTGTACGTGTTGTACGGCGTGTCTTCCCGCAGGTCGCCTGCGAGCGCGTCGAGTTCCGGCATCGCCTTGCCGAGACCGTACGCCACCGTCGGGTCGGACTGCAGCGGCATGCCGATCGCGAGGCGGTTCACGAACACGCCCGCGATGATGGCCATCTCGTCATGGGAAGCCGCTTCTGCCTGCACCATCGACGCCAACGTGACCCACTCGTGGACCGTCAGGTCGCGCGCGAGGAGCGCTTCTGCGACGTCACCGTCGATCTCCTCTTCGAAGCGCTGCACCATGGTCGCGAGCACCTCCGCCGGACTGGAGCGGACCGGCACGTCGTAGCTGGCGGGGAAGAGGTACCCCTCGAGGCCGGCGCCATCGGGGAGGTACGGGGGCGCGATCTCGCCCGGTTGCCCGATGAGCGCCAGCACGTCCGCTTCGCTCCCGAACCCGTTGGCTGCAACGCGTGCCGCGACGTCGCTGGCGCGCCACCCCTCGGGTACGACGATGCGCACCGTGCGCGGCCTTCCGCCGGCCACCAGGGCCGCGGCCAGCTCGGGCACGGTCTGGTCGGGGGAGAGGTCGTACAGGCCCTCGCCGATCGAGCGATCGAGCCCCCGCACCCGCAGGTAGATCTCGAAAGCGAAGGCGGACCGGATCAGGCCGGCGTCTGCGAGCGCCTCGGCGACGCGCACGCCGCCCCAGCCTGGCAGCACCTCGAAGGTACGTTGCCGTGCGTCCGTGCCGACAGGAGACAACGACCACGCCGCGACGAGGCCGGCGCCGGCTGCTAGCAGCACGATGACGAGTAGCGTGATCGCCACGCCGCGGCCGCGACGGCGAGGACGATCTGGAGCGGGGTCGCTCACGATCCCTCCATCGTGCGCGAGAGGAACGATTCGAGGATGAGGACGGCCGCCGCTTCGTCCAGGCGCCCCTTCTCCTGACGCCGCCCGCGCGGGAGCGGGCCGCCACCGACCTGGCGCTGCGCGATGCGCGTGGTGAGCCGTTCGTCTTCGAGCACGACGTACGCGCCTACCCTGGTGAGTTCGTCCGCGAAGGCGCGCACCCGGGCGGTCTGAGGGGACTCGTTCCCGTCGAGCCGGAGCGGGAGACCGACCACGATCGTCTCCGCGCCTTCTGCCGCTGCCGCCTCCAGGACGGCCCCGACGTCGCTGCGGGTTCCGCGGCGCTCGATGGCGCCGCGACCGAACGCGAGGCGCGAACCGATCTTGCCGACCGCGACACCGATACGCGCGTCCCCGACGTCGAGACCGAGGACGGCGCTACCTGGGCGTGGCCGAAGGTGGTCGGAGTCGTGGCTTTCAGGCACGGCGCTGCTCCGGCTCCCCCAGAGGACCTTCGGCCGTGTCCCCGCCCCTGCCGCCTCCGGCCACGGCCTGGCCGGTTCCGTCTTCCCGCCGGGGTGGCCCACCGAGTTCGCGCGGGCGCCTCGACGGGTGATCGCCGTGCCCGACATCGTCGAACCAGGCCTCCAGAACGATGGCCACGCCGTCCTCGTCGTTGCTGGCGGTGACGATGTCGGCGGCCGCGATGGCGCGGGCGTCGGCGTTGGCCATCGCCACGCCCAGGCCGGCCCACGCCAACATGCCGCGGTCGTTGTGTTGGTCGCCGAAGGCGGCAACCTGCGAAGCGGCGATGCCGTACTCGTCGCACAGCGTGGCCAGGGCCGCGCGCTTGTCGACCGCCGGGTGCAGCACCTCGAGGAGGCGCGGCGCGCTCCAAGTCGCGCTCACCGCGAGGTCCTCCACGGCCGCGGCCATCGTCTCCGCGTCGAGCTCCCGATGGCGCGCGAGGAGTTTGATGGCGCCGTCGTCGATGAAGCGTTCGATCCGCCCCACGCCGGTGGGCTCGGCGGCATCGAGGCGTAGGCCACTTCCGACATCGCTTGGCTCCCAACGCTCGACGAACCAGCCGGAAGCCGATTCGAGCGCCAACTCCGCGTCGGGTACCCTAGCGCGCAAGCGCTCCACGGCAGCGAGCACCACCTGCCGGTCGAGCGTGTTCAACACACGTACGGAAACGGATGCCGCCGCGGCGACTCCGTCGGTAGCGGCTCC
>CAZOTV010000034.1:20422-23766 GCA_964582795.1 uncultured bacterium | reverse complement strand
AGCGGCAACGACGGCGGCGCCGTTGAAGACCACCGTGGGTGTACCGGCCGCGAGCGCGCGGGCGAACGGCATCGCGCTGCGGGGCGGCCTTCCCGTGGCGATCACCACCCGGATGCCCTCCGCCGTGAGCCGCGCGATGGCGTGCCGCGCCCGCTCCGTGACGCGCTTGTCGCTCGTCAGCAAGGTGCCGTCGAGGTCCAGCGCCACGAGGCGAGGGCGATCGGCGCTGACGGCCGGCGGGAACGATCGTGGGAGAAGGGGGCTCAGGGCTGCTCCGTTACCCGGGGGACGCCAGGATCTCCCCCACGGCGTCGAGCGCGCTGCCGAGTTGCCCTTCGTCCTTGATGCCTGCCTGGGCCATGTCCGGCCTGCCACCGCCGCCGCCACCGGCGCGCTGGGCCACGGCGCGCGCGAGGTTCCCGGCGTGGACTCCCTTGGCGCGGCCCGCCTCGCCCGCCTTGGCCACCAGGATGGCGCCGCTGCCCACCACGACCACGTCCGCGCCGCTGTTCGCGAGCAGCGTGTCGGCCGCGTTGCGCAAGGCGGCGGCGTCGAGGCCCTCGAGCCGGGCGGTGGCGTAGCGCACTCCCCCAGCTTCCTGGATGGTGGCGCTGCTGCCGGCACGAGCGGTCTGCGCCGCGGCCAGCCTGTCACGCAGGCGCGCGGCTTCGCGCGCAGCCTCCTTCGCGTCCGCCACCAACTTGGCGACGCGTTCCTCGAGTTGCGCCGGCGTGCACCCCACGATCGACGCCAGGCGCTGCTGGCTCTCACGCAGGTCGTGCAGGTAGTCGAGCGCCGCTTCCCCGACGCGCGCCTCGATGCGGCGCACACCGGCGGCGGCCGCCTCCTCGCTCGTGATCACGAACGGACCGATCCGGCCGGTGCGGTCGACGTGCGTGCCGCCGCACAGCTCGACCGACACGGCGGCGTGCCCGGGCTCGGTGGACGCCGTGCCTGACGCCGTGCCTGAGGCCGTGCCTGACGCCGTGTCAGAGGCGCTGTCGGACGCGGTGTCGGGTGCCCCGTCGGGGGTCGTCGCCGACGCGCTGCCGGGCGACGGTTCGGGCGGAGCGCCGACGGTGACCATACGTACCTGGCTGCCGTACTTCTCGCCGAACAGCATCATCGCGCCGGCAGCGCGGGCCTCGGCGATGGGCACGACCTTCCAGTCGACCTCGAAGTCGGCCTGCACCCAACGGTTCACGAGCGTCTCGACCCGCTTGCGCTCCTCGTCGGTGAGCGCCTGGCCGTGCGTGAAGTCGAAGCGGAGGCGGTCCGGCGCGACCAGCGAGCCGGCCTGGGCCACATGTCCACCCAGCACGGTGCGCAGCGCCGCGTGAAGCAGGTGCGTGGCGCTGTGGTGCTTCTCGGTCTCGCGGCGCGCCGGGTCGACCCGCGCGGCGACACGCTGACCTACATGCAGCCGTCCGCGCACCACCCGCGCGCGATGTAGGAAGAGCCCCTCGCGCGACTTCGTCGTGCCGCTCACGACGGCCGCGCCGCCGTCCCATTCGAGCTTGCCCACGTCGCCCACCTGACCGCCGCCTTCAGCGTAGAAGGGCGTGCGGTCCAGCACGAGCGTGGCGGACTCGCTCTCGGCCAGGCCCTCCAACTCGGCTTGCGTCTCGGCGTCATCGACGGGTTCACGCACGATGCCGACGACCGTCGCCGAGGCTTCGAGCGCGCCGTACCCGACGAAGGTGGTATCGCCGGTGCGCTCGGCGATGCGGCCGTAGGCGTCTCGACCGCCCTGGAACAGCGCCTTGCCGGTGGTCTCGCCGCGCGACACGGCGCGCGCGCGTTCGCGGGCCGCTTCGTAACCGGCGGCGTCGACGGTCACGCCGCGCTCGCCCGCCATCTCCTGGGTCAGGTCCAGCGGGAAGCCGTAGGTCTGCCACAGATCGAACGCCACGGCGCCATCGAGCACGTCGCCGTCCAACTCGTCGAGCAGCGCGCCGACGCGCTGGATGCCGCCCTCGAGCGTGCGCAGGAACTGCTCTTCCTCGGTGCGCAGGATGCCTTTGACGCGCTCGGCGCCGTCGATCAACTCCGGATAGGCGCCCCCCATGGACTCGACGACCGCGTCGACCATGGAGTGCAGGACGGGCTCGCGCAGGCCGAGCAGCCAAGCGTGCCGCGAAGCCCGCCGCGCCAGCATCTTCACCACGTAGCCGGCGCCGTCGTTGGCCGGCAGGACGCCGTCGGTGATCGCGAAGGTGACGGCGCGCAGATGGTCGGCGATGACGCGATGCGAGACGCTGGCGGGGCCCTGGTACGCGACACCGGACGCCTCCACCACCCGGCGGATGGTCGGCTGGAACAGCTCCGTGCCGTAGGCATCGGGCGCTCCCGTCATGAGCGCCACTAGGCGCTCGAAGCCCAGGCCGGTGTCGATGTTCTGTTGCGGCAGCGGTTCGAGCGCGCCGCCGTCGCGGCGGTCGTACTGCGTGAACACCAGGTTCCAGAACTCGATGAAGCGGTCGCCCGAGCCGGTGTTGGGCCCGTCCTCGTCGTCGGTGCCGAAGGCCGGCCCACGGTCGTAGAAGACCTCCGAGCATGGCCCGCATGGGCCGTTCGGACCTTCGGTGACGGCGTTGGCGGGCCAGAAGTTCTCGTCCTCGCCCCAGCGCGAGATGCGGGCCGCTGGAACGCCGACGTCCTTGGTCCACACCTCGAACGCTTCTTCGTCGTCCTGGTAGATGGTGACGTACAGGCGGTCGGGGTCGAGGCCGAGCCACTCCGGCGAGGTGGCGAACTCCCATGCCCAGGTGGCGGCTTCGCGTTTGAAGTAGTCGCCGAACGAGAAGTTCCCGAGCATCTCGAAGAACGAGTGGTGGCGAAGGGTCCTGCCGACGTTCTCGATGTCGTTGATGCGAAGGCACTTCTGGGCCGTAGTGACCCGGTGCCATGTGCCGTCGACACCGGCGAACTTCGGCGTGGCCCCCAGGAAGTACGGCTTGAACTGCACCATGCCCGCGCTGGTGAACATGAGCGTGGGGTCGTCCGCCTTCAGCGAGGCCGAGCCGTAGACGAGATGGCGCTTGGACTCGAAGAAGCGCAGGTACTTCGCGCGAAGGTCGTCGATGAACTCGATGTCGTGGGACACGTCGTGGGACACGGTACTTCCTCCCGGGGATGCCGAGGTGACAGTATACCGGCCGGCCGGGCGCGGCCCGGCATCGCCGGCAGCGGCGTCACAACGTCGATCTTCGAGACACGCCACCGGATCCGGCCGGCGTCTCCTTGCTGCCCTGGGGGACACGCGCGCTGCATCACGCGCGGTGTAGAGTCCCTCACGTGTCCGCGCACGACCCCGAGACCCCATCTGGCGCCGCGCCCGACCC
>CAZOTV010000034.1:0-20322 GCA_964582795.1 uncultured bacterium | reverse complement strand
GCGGTGCCGGGCGCCTCGGAAGGCATGGCTGGCGTTGGCACACCGGCCGCCGGCTACCGACGGACGGTGCTCGTGCTCGGCTTCCTGGCGTTCGTGCTCGCCGGCGGCATGCACGCCCTCTACGGCCCTTCGTTCCCGTTGTTCCGGGCGCGCTACGGCGTCGGCATCGACGAGGTCAGCGCGGTCGTCAGTGCGCACTTCCTCGGCGCGTTCGTGACCATCGCGCTCTCGGGCGTGCTGCTTCGGCGCTTCGGGTACCGTCCGGTGCTGCTGGCGGGCTCGGCGTTGCTGGCCGTGGGACTGACCCTCGTGGCGGTCGCGCCCGCTTGGTGGGTGGTGCTGACGGGCGCCACCGTGGCGGGCTTCGGGTTCGGTCTGGTGGATGTGGGCTTCAACCTGCTGGCGGCCAGGGCGTTCGCGCCACGCGCCGCGCCGGCGCTCAACTTCCTCAACGCGACCTTCGGCATCGGAGCCGTGCTCGCACCGCTCCTCGTGGCGGCCATGGCGCCGCGGCTCGGCGTGCCGTTCCTGGCGTTCGCGGGTCTCTCGGTGGTGGTGCTGGTGGCGACGTTGCGCCTGCCGACGCCGCCCGCGGAGCGCGACGACGGTCGCACGATGCCGCTCGTGTGGTCGCAGGTGGCGGGGTTCGTGCTGCTCTACTTCCTGTACGTCGCGGTGGAGGTCGGTGTGACGTCCTGGGAGACGGAGCACCTCACGCCCGCCTTCGGCGCTGCCGCCGCGGCTCGCTACACGGCGCTGTACTGGGGCGCGATCACCGTCGGCCGGCTGCTCGCCACGCCCATCTCCGCCCGTCTGCGGCCGCGGCACATGGTGGTGGGCGCGGCGTCGACGGCGACGCTGTTCCTGGCCTTGGCGCACCTGACCTCGGCCGCGCCGGTCGCTTACGTGCTGGTCGGGTTCGCGCTGGCGCCGATCTTCCCGACGGGACTCGCATGGTTGACGGAGGCGTTCCCCCGACGGGCGGAACAGATCACGTCGGTGGCGGTGGCGGCCGCGAACCTAGGGCCGGTGGCCACCTCGCCCCTCATCGGGATCGCCGTGACGGCGGTGGGACCATCGGTCATCCCGACGTCGTTGACGATCCTGGCGGTGCTGCTGGCGATCACCGTGATCTGGTTGAGCCGGAAGGCGCGGGTCTGACGCAGAGGGCAGACCGGCCGAGGACCGCGGCCACCACCACGACCAGAGGTGGACCCAGGGCCGCCACCGCCGCGAACGTGAGCGCCCACGGGCCCGCAAGCGACACGGGCCACAGCCCCGTCATCGGCAGAAGCGACAGGAGCATCACCCCGACGGAGAGCGCGAAGAGCCTCGCGCCGCAGAACACCTGGTTCCCGTAGCGCGCTCGGAACGACGCCACCAGCCCGATGCTCACGGCGCCCAGCAAGAACGCGTGGAGCAGGAAGACCCGCAGGCCGTTCACCGTCACCCACGTCGCGCCCATGGGGGTCGCGATGGCGAGCTCCGCCAGCGCCTTGAACGCCAGGAGCGCAAGGGCCAGGTGCAGCAACGTGAAGCGCCGCCCGGTCGGGCGGGGCCAGACGACGGCGACGGCGGCCAACCACGCCAGGGCGGCGACGAGCCCGCCTGCCGTCTCGAGCGGCAACGCCCACTGCCAGCCGAGGCCATCCGATGCCAGTCGGGCGCCGGAGCGGACCAACAGCCCGATCACCAGAGCCGTGGCGGGCCAGTTGGCGACGGGATGCTCGGCCGTTCCGCGCGAGGTCGTCACGAGCGTCCCGGCCAGGATCGCGACACCGAACCAGCCGTCTGCGAAGAGGGTCAGGAAGAGGTCGACGTACGCCGCCTGAAGCGCGGCGTTCTCCATGCCGGTCATCCCCATCTGCGCGAGGCCGACGGCCCCGAGCGAGGCGACGAGCAGCAGCACCACCGCGCCGTCGAAGGTGCGCAGCACCGCGTCGCGCGGCAGGCGCCTGCTCCCGTACCACCAGAGCGCGGCGAAGACGTACCAGACCAGGCCGTTCAGGCCGGACGCCATCATCGAGAGGGGCAGTGCGTTGCCGCCGATCTCGGTGAGGCGGTAACCGCTCGTCAGGAACGGCAAGTACGCGAGCACGCCCGTCACGGCGGCTGCGATGGCCACCGAGGCGCCGCCGGGAAAGCGCCGTCCGCGGTCGCTCAGCGCCTGCACGGCCAGGAGCATCGCCGCCGGCGTCACCCAGGCGAAGAACATCAGGTGCGAGTGCGCGTGGCGCACGTCGGCGTAGTTCAAGCCCCAGGGGAAGCCGTAGAGGAGGCCGAAGCGTAGGCCGGCGCCGGTGAGTCCGGCCAGCGTGAAGGATGCAAGCGCCAACGTCCACGCTGCGGATGGTGGTGGTCCGGCGGTCACGACGTCCGGTGCCCCCGTGTCGCGCGCGGCCGCGTACGGCGCCGGGGCCGCGGTTTGCCGACTCGTGGCGCGACCTCAGGCTTCTTCGAAGCGCAGACGGCGGCGCAGCTCTTCGAGGAAGGCACGCTCGTTCTCGGTGACCTTGTGGCCGAACAGCCCCTGGCGCGACGCGCCCACCACCCGTTCGGCCAGCTCGACGAGGAACCGCTTGAACTCACGCGCTTCGTCGTCGTTCGTCAAGATCCTTCCCACCTCGTCGATGCGCGCCAGCAGCTTCTCCTGGGTGACCTCGCCCAAGTCGACTTCGCGCTCTTCGGTGTGCGCGAAGAGCTCTTGGATCAGCGCGTTGTCGCGGTAGCGCCTGCGGGCGTCGTAGAGGTAGCGCCCAGCCGCCATGATCTCGCGGAAGTAGGCGATCGGTCCGGTGCGGTCGGCCGCGACCGCGGCCAACAGGACCTCGGCGGCGGCGTCCATCAGCCGGGTGCGGTCGGGTTCGAGGTAGGTGCTCATGGCCCCACCAGCGTAGCGCGTTCGCCTACACCAGCGAGCGTCGCAAGCGCGAACTGACGGTGTCCACGACGATGATGAACGCCACGATGACGATGAGGAACATCGACACCTCGTCCCAGCGCCGGAAGCTCAGGCGCTGCAGCAGCGGCAAGCCGATCCCGCCCGCGCCCACCAGACCGAGCACGGTGGCGGCGCGCAGGTTGATCTCGAAGCGGTACAGCAGGTTCGACAGGAACTCGGGCAGCACCTGAGGCACCACGCCGAAGACGAACACCTGGATGGCGTTGCCGCCGCTGGCGCGGATCGCTTCGGGCGGGCCGGGGTCGATGCCTTCGATGACGTCGGAGAAGATCTTGCCGAGGTAGCCGATGGAGTGGATCCCCATCGCCATGATGCCGGCCGTAGGCCCCGGCCCCGCGGCGGCGACGAAGATGATGGCGAGCAGGATCTCCGGGAAGGTGCGCACGGCGACCAGCAGCGACTTGCCCGGCATGGCGCGCGACGCGCCGCCGAGCAGGTTCCGCGCGGCCAAGAACGACAACGGGAAGGCGAGGACCCCACCCAGAAGAGTGCCGAGCACGGCCATGAAGAACGTCTCGAGCATCGACGTGGTGGCCAGACCGAACACTTCGCCTTCCGGACGGACGAGGCCGCGCAACAGCGGCATGAGGTTGCGCTTCAGCCCGTTGGACACGCGCTGCCAGGTGGGCAGGTCCATGGTGACGATGGCGAGCACGAACAGCGCCAGCAGCATCACACCGCCCGCGAGGATGAGCGTGCGGTTGCGCCGCACGTTCGCAGGCGGTCGAGGGAGAGAAGAAGGAGCGCTCACCACGGCGGCCTCAGATCAGCCTCGAGCGGGCCCACACGCTGAGCCCGTCGATGAGCAGCACTACGGCGAAGATCACCACGATGAGGGTAGCGACACCCGGGTAGTCGAAGAAGTTCAGGTAGCGAAGCAGCAACTGCCCGATGCCGCCGGCGCCGACGAAGCCGATCACCACCGAGGCGCGCACGTTGATCTCGAAGGAGTACAGCACGTACGACGTCATGGTGGCGGCGACCTGTGGCACGACCGCGAACACGATGGTGCGATTGCGGCCTGCGCCCGCCGCCCGCAACGCCTCGAGCGGACCCGGGTCGGCCGCTTCCACCGTCTCCGAGCCGAGCTTGGCGAGCACACCGATGGTGAAGAACGTCAGCGCCACCACCCCGGGAAGGGCGCCCAAGCCGAGGATGGGAACGAAGAGACCAGCCCAGAGCAGGTCGGGGATGCTGCGCAGCACCGTCAGCACGGTGCGGGCGATCCACATCGACACCGGGTCGACGGCGGTGTTGGCCGACGCCAGGAAGATGAGCGGAAGCGCGATGAGCGTGCCGAGGATGGTGCCGACGTACGCGATCTGGATCGTCTCGACCAGCGGCCCCCAGATCTGCGGAAGCGCGGTCCAGTCCGGGATCAACCGCGCGAAGAAGCGGAAGAAGTCGGACGATCCGGTGAACAAGGCGAAGAGGTCGAAGTCCGTCTGGCGGTACGAAACCACGAACAACGCAGCGACCACGCCCGCGGTCGCGACGGCCCGAAGGCGACTGGCGGACGGTGGACGCGGGATGGCGCCGAGAACGTCCCGAGCCTCGGAACGCGGCGCGCGACCTTCTTCGTCGTGCGCCTCGTGGCGGTTCGCGCCGGGCGTTCGGCCCTGCTCAGGCACCACGAACGTCCTTCTCGACGTCGATCGGGCGCCCGTAGATCTCCTCGAACACCGCATCGGTCGCCTCGTCCGGGGTCCCGTCGAACACCACGAGTCCGTCGCGCATGCCGACGATGCGGTCGGCGTACTCGCGCGCCATGTCGATGAAGTGCAGGTTCACGATGGTGGTGATGCCGTCTTCGCGAGCGATCCGCTTGAGGTCGCGCAGAACGGCGTGCGACGTCGGCGGGTCGAGGCTGGCGACGGGCTCGTCGGCCAGCATCACCGAAGGACGCTGCGCGAGGGCGCGGGCGATGCCGACCCGCTGCTGCTGGCCACCGGAGAGCGCGTCGGCGCGCACGTAGGCTTTCTCGGGGATGCCCACCCGATCGAGGCAGTCGTATGCCAGGGCAAGGTCGGCGCGAGGGAACACCCCGAACACGCCTCGCCACGCCGGCAACTTCCCGAGACGTCCGGCCAGCACGTTGCGCAGCACGCTGGACCGCTTCACCAAGTTGAACGTCTGGAAGATCATCCCGATGTCGGAGCGGATCCGCCGAAGATGGCTGCCGCGCGCCGCCGTCACGTCGCGGTCGTCGACGGTGACCTTGCCCTTCGACGGGACGACGAGACTGTTGACGGTCCGGATCAGCGTCGACTTGCCCGCGCCGGAGAGGCCCACCACCACCACGAACTGGCCGCGCGGGATCTCGAGCGTCACGCCTTTGAGCGCCTTCAACCCGGTGGGGTAGGTGACCTCGACGTCTTCGAAGCGAATGTGGGACACGATGACACGTAGCGTACAAGCAACGCGGCGACGAAGGGAATCCCTTCGTCGCCGCAGACGCGTCGTCCGACAAGGTTGGCCGACCTCCACGCTACGCGCGTGGCGGGCGACCAACGCGGGGCGTTAGCGCTGGAACTCCTTGGAGACTTCACGCACGACGTCGTACGCCGACGCGTCGACGCGGGCGAACTCGGTGACGTTGAAGAGCGCCTCGGTCAACGCTTTGCCGTCTTCGGTGTTGGCGATGTCGATGAGCGCCTGGGCGATCTGATCCTTCAGCTGAGGATCGAGCCCGGCACGCACCACGGCGCCGTCGTTGGGGATGTCGTCGGAGTAGCCGAGGATGCAGACGACCTCTTTGACGTCCGGGTACTCGCCTTCGATGGTCTCGCGTCCGTCGGAGCCCGGCGAGCCGCCGAACGTCACGCTCACGTCGACGTCACCGTTGTAGACGGCCAACGCTGCGGCGTCGTGGGAGCCGGCGAAGATCGAGGTCATCTCGGTGTCGGGGTCGATCCCGTAGGTGTTCTTCAGCGTCACGTAGGGGAACTGGTAGCCGGACGCCGAGCCGGGGTCGACGAACGCGATCGTCTTGCCGCGGAGGTCTTCGAACTCGTCGATGCCGGAGTCACAACGGATGTTGAACTGCGACCGGTAGGTGGTGCTGCCGCGACGGACGGAAGCCACGATCACCTCGGCGCCGTAAGCGTCCATCGCCTGCACCAGTGCTGCGGGTCCGAAGAGGCCGATGTCGACGCGGCCCGTGCCCATCGCCTCGACCAGGCCGACGTAGTTGGTGCTGACGAAGGTGTCGACCGGGATGAGGAGCGCAGCGGACAGCAGCTCGGCCAACGGGTCGAGGCTGTCGACGATGGCTTCGGCTTCACGGCTCGGTACCATGCCGAGCACGAGGCGGTCCGGAACCTCACCGTCCTGGGCGAAGCCCACGAAGAGCGTGGCGGCGAGCACTGCAGCGATGGCGGTGGTGATCAGTCGCTTCACGAATTCGTCCTCCTGTAAGAGTCGCACTCAAGGGGCGGAACCCGACCCGGACCGTCCGGGGGCTCCTCCCGTTGCGACGACAAGACTAGCATGTGGTGATTCTCACATTCGCCTGCGCCTCACGGCACGGTGATCGCGCGCTGGAGTCGGATCAGCACGACGAAGGCGGCGAGATACGCGACGACCCCGCATGCGGCGACGGCGGGCGTTCCCCAGGTCGAGGCCACGGCCGTGGCGGCGACGGCACCGACGACGCTGGCGACCCCGTTCACGGTCCACGCCACGGCTACCGCGGTCTCCGCCGGCCGCGCGGTCGCCTGGGCCTGTCGGCCGGATCCGCCGGCTCCTCCTCGCCCCAGCACCCGCAGTACGAGCGGGAACGCCACGCCCATGAGCGCAGCTGGCACGACCAGGCTGAGCGCCACCCACGCGGACCGTAGCGGAGGCTCGGCCGCCACGATCGCGTCCGACAGGTGGGGGAACAGGAGCCACCACGCCGTCATGGCTGCAGCCGTAGCCGCGGTGGCTACGCCCGCCGCCAGGAGCGCGGGGCGAACGCCAGGAGCGACACGCGCGCCGAGGAGTCCCGAGCCGAGACCGGCGCCGACCAGCATGGCCGCGAGCGTCACCGCGAGCGCCATCGTCGGGTGGCCCAACACCGGCCGTGTCGCGTGCAGCGCGGCGATCTCGAGCATCATGAACCCGACGCCCAACGTCGCGGCGAGCACCGGCCCGCCGTACGCCGGCACGGCGGTGCGTGGCGGTGGACGCACGACCAGGAGGGCGACCGTCACCGCCGACAACGCCAGGAGCGCCCACAGTAGCGGTCGCAACGTGCGCGGCAGCCCCGGCTCGAAGTCGAAGAAGTACGGCTTCGCGTCGGTCACGGGCATGACGTCGACGTCGGGCGCGGCCCGGGCGATGGCATCGACGTCGGTGCCACCCGCGAGCAGCGCATCGAGCGGGGGGCCGGCCAACAAGCCAGGAACGTACAGCAGTCCGAGTTGCCGGGCTTCTGCCGTGCGCGCGAGGTCGATGGCGCGCTCGCGCTCCAGGGGGCGGTCGAAGACCAGCAGTAGGGGCACCGGACTCTCCCCTTCACCCTGGCCGCCGACGTCCAATACGGCCATCACGTGCCGGGCGGCGGTGGCCTCGTCGACGCCGTTTTGGGCAACGGCGCGGACGGCGGTGAGGAGCGCCCGCGTGAGGGTGAGCTCGTCGTAGAGCTTGAGCGCGATGGCGCCGCCGGGCTGCAGGCGATCGAGCATGGTGCGGAACGCCTCGACGGTGTACAGGCCGTTCTCGGCCAGCGCGTAACTGCGCGCCTCGGCGGCGTCCGTCACGACGTGCGACAACAGGATCAGGTCGAACCGCCGGTCCTCGCGCTCCAAGGCGGTGCGTCCGTCTTCGACGACGACCTCGAGGTGGTCGCCTGAGCGTGCGCCGTAGACGTCGCCGGTGAGCGGCGCGAGGCGGTTCGTGAGTTCGATGGCGGCGCGGTTGATCTCGACCGCGACGATCGTGTCCACACCGAAGTCGCGGGCGAGCGCAACGTCGAGACCTGCCCCCGGTCCGATCACGAAGGTCGACTCGGGCGCGAGCGCAGCGAACGGGAAGGCCGCGACGTCCGATCGCGCGATCTCGGGACGCGCGGCTTCGGGAACCACGGAGCCGGCGCCGCCGTCGAGGTACAGAACGTGAACGCCGTCGGCCTGGCGCCGCACCAGGTCGGTGCGTCCGAGCGCGTCCCAGCGGTGGGCCAGCGGCTCGGCGCCGGCGCGCAGCGCCAGCGTCAACGGCTTGGGGGCGCGTAAGTCCGCGATCCGAGGGGCGAGCGCCTTGCTACCGGAAGCCGAGAAGGCCACGACGGTGGCGGCGAGAGCCACCACGATCGCGCCGCCCACCAAGGCAGCGGCGGGCCGTTGCGGTGCCGGTTCCGGTGTGCGTGCCGGTTCCGGTGTGGGTGTCGGTTCCAGAGCCGGTGCCGGTGTCGGCTCCCGTGTCGGCTCCCGTGTCGGCTCCCGTGTCGGCTCCCGTGTCGGCTCCGGCGTCGGGGAGGCCGTCTGCCGCCCGCGTGCCAACGGAGACAGCGTTCCACCTGCCAGCGCCAACGCGAGCGCGGCGGCGGCGATGGCGCCGTAGGGGCCGGCGAGGTCGGCGAGCGGCACGACCGCGAGCGCGCCCAAGCCGGCGCCGGTGAGGTCGGCCAAGTACAGGCGCGGGGCGTCGGCCGAGCGCGCCGTGAACAGCGTCGCGAGGGCGTGGCCCACGAACGCGAACGGTAGGGCCAAGAGCGCCATCGCAAGTGCGCGCCATGGACCGGTGGCGAGCATCGTCGAGGCGACGGCCACGCCCAGCCCCGCCAGGGACGCGAGTGCGGCCGACGAGGCCGCGGCCGGGAGCGTCCGGCTGCGCGGCCACGCCGCCGCGACGGCGGCGCCGAGCCCTGCGCCGAGCACCGCAACCGACAGCATCACGTAGACGAACGGGCTGAAGTACAGGAGCGACGCCAGGCGCGTGAAGGCGACCTCGAGCAGGAGCCCACCGAACGCGAGCGCGAAGGCGGCGACGTACGTCATCCGGGCCGCCACGGCGGATCCCGCCGGGTCGGTTCGCCGTTGCTTTCGGGCTCCGGACTCGCCGCGGGCCAGCGGTTCCTCACGTGTTCCGTTGTGCTCTCGGGTCGAGCACGTCGCGCAGCCCGTCGCCCAGCAGGTTGAAGCCGAGCACCGTCACCATGATGGCGACGCCGGGGAAGACGCCCATCCACCACGCCTGTTGCAGGAACGCCCGGCCCTCCGAGAGCATCCTGCCCCAGCTCGGTTGCGGCGGTTGCGTGCCGAGACCGAAGAAGCTCAGCGCCGCCTCGGCCAGGATCGCGAACGCGAGGCTCAACGACGTCTGCACGATGACCGGGCCCAGGGCGTTCGGCATGATGTGACGCAGCATGATGCGGGCGTTGCCTTCCCCCAATGCGCGAGCGGCCGTGACGAACTCGCGACCGCGCAGCGAGATGACCGCGCCGCGCGTGACGCGCGCGAAGATCGGGACGTAGACGATGGCGATGGCGATCATGGCGTTGCCGACGCCGCGCCCTAGGATGGCCATGACGGTGATGGCGAGCAGCACCGCCGGGAACGCGAACAACACGTCCATGAAGCGCATGATCAGCTCGTCGAGCCATCGTCCGAGGTAGCCGGCGAGCATGCCGAGGAGCACCCCGACGCTGGCGGAGATGCCCACCGCGATGAACGCCACCCGGAACGACACGGCCGCGCCGTGCAGCACCCGCGAGAAGATGTCGCGCCCGAACTCGTCCGTGCCGAACGGATGCGCCACGGACGGCGAGGCGAAGCGGGCGGTGAAGTCCATCATGTTGGGGTCATACGGCGCCAGGCGCGACCCCAGCGCGGCGAGCAGCGCGAACAGGATGACGATGGCGCCGCCACCGAGGATCAAGCGGTGGCGCAGCAGGCGGCGCGTGAGGCGGTTCATGCGTACTCCACGCTCGGGTCGAGCAGCACGTAGGAGAGGTCGGTGAGCAGGTTGACCACCGTGAAGATGACCGACGTCATGAGCACGGCCGCCTGCAGCACGGGGTAGTCGCGCTGCAGCGTGGCGGTGAGCGCGAGCGACCCCAGGCCGGGCCACGCGAAGATGATCTCGGTCACCACCACCGCCGACATCATGGTGGCCATCTGCAAACCGACGATGGTGACGATGGCGATGGAGGCGTTGCGGAGGACGTGCTTGACGATCACGCGCCTGGGATCGAGGCCCTTGGCGCGCGCCGTGCGGACGTAGTCGTGGTTCAGCACTTCCATCATGGCGCTGCGCACGAAGCGCGCCATGATCGAGCCGCCGATCACGCCGACGGTCACGGCGGGTAGAACCAGGTGCGACAGGAACGGACCGAGGCCGTCGGCCAGCGGTGCGTACCCGCTCGAGGGCAGGACGCCCCACTGTTCGGCGAACAAGAGCACCAGCAGGATGCCTAGCCAGAAGTCCGGCACCGACACGCCCAGCTGCGACATGACCGAGATACCGAGGTCGCGCGCGCTCCCCGGCCGCAGCGCCGAGAGGATGCCGCTCGGGAGGGCGATGAGCAGAGCCACCACCAGTGCGGCGAACGCCAGCGTGACGGTGGCCGGGAGGCGGCGACCGATCTCGCCAGCGATGGACTTGCCGGAGATGAGGCTGTCACCGAAGTCGCCACGGAGCACGATGCCGGAGAGCCAGTCCCAGTACTGCGCGGGCAACGGTCGGTCGAGTCCGAGCTCGCGCTCCAGAGCGGCGACCGCCTCGTCGGTGGCCTGCACGCCAAGCATCACCCGCGCGGGCGAACCCGGTACGAGCGGCTGGATCGCGAAGGTCAAGATGGAGACGCCGAACAACACCAACAACAGCGTCGAGAGGCGTTGCAGAAGATAGCGGAGGCTCAACGGTTCCTCCTTGGGTCATGGAGGGTCCGAGTCAGGCTCGGGAAGATAGGGGCGGTGGGGGCGCGTGGTCGCGCCCCCACCTCGTTACTCAGCGGTCGAGCCAAGTTCCCGCGAAGCGGATCGCCTGATCGCCGCGCGCCTGGTAGCCCTGGACGTGGCTGGCATACGCGTTGATGTTCAGCGGATTGTACAGGTACACGTACGGCGCCTCGTCCACGATCGTCTGGTTGATCTGTTGATAGATCGCGTAGCGCTCGTCGAAGCCTTGCGTGCTGCGGCCCTCGTCGAGGAGTTCGTCGACGGTGGCGTTGCTGTAGCCGGTGAAGTTGAAGACCTCACCGGTCTTGTGCTGGGCGTAGAAGTAGTCGTCCGGATCCACCAGGCCGTTCCACGAGCACACGTAGGTGTCGTAGTTCCCGTCGCCCTCTTCCTGCAGCCACTCGGCCCACTCCAGCGTGCGGATGCTGGCGCGGATCCCCACCGCCGCCAGGTCGGCTTGGATGACCTGGGCCGCGCGGATGGACTCCTCGTACTGGGTCGTCGGCATGATCTCCATGTCGAAGCCGTCCGCCAGACCGGCTTCGGCCAGCAGCTCGCGGGCGCGCTCCGGGTCGTAGGTGTACGGCTCGTGATCCATCGCCCAGGCGCTTGACGACGGGATCGGTCCGTTGGTCGGCTCGGCCGTGCCGAAGCTGGCGGCCACGGCGATGTTCTCGCGGTTGACGGCGAAGGCGAGCGCCTGCCGCACGCGCGGGTCGTTCAGCGGCTCACGCTCGAGGTTCACGCCGATGTACCAGTAGGCGCCTGCCGTGGTCTCGTCGACCACGATGCCGTCTTCGGAGCGCAACTGGTCGAGCGCCTGCGGCGGGACCGAGATGGCCCAATCGACGTCACCGGACACCAGGGCGGTGCGGCGCACCGACTCGTCGGGGATGATGCGGATGTCGATGGCGTCGAGGTAGGGGAGGCCGTCCTGCCAGTAGTGCGGGTTGCGCTCGAGGCGGACGCTGGTGCCGGGCTGGAAGTCGGTGATCATGAACGGCCCGGTGCCGATGGGTTGGGTGTTGATGGTGCCGTCTTCGACGCTCTCACGCGCGATGATCCCGACGGACTTGTTGACGGCCAGGTGGCCGAGCAGCGCCACGTTCGGCTCGTCGAGCGTGATGGTCACGGTGCGCTCGTCGACCGCCGCGACGTCGACGACGCCCGCCAGCAGGTAGGCGTTGCCGGAGCCGGTGTCCGGGTCGAGCATGCGGTCGTAGGTGTACACCACGTCGTCGGCGGTGAGGGCGCGGCCGTTGCTGAAGGTCGCGCCGTCACGCAGGTGGAAGGTCCACACCAGGCCGTCGTCCGACACCTCCCACGATTCGGCCAACGACGGCACGACGTTCTGCTCCTCGTCGAGCGTCACGAGCGTGTCGAGCACGTTCTCGAGGATCTGGAAGCTGGAGTAGGCGCTGGTGATGTGCGGGTCGAGGCCCACCGGGTCTTGCGCCCAGGCGGCGACGAGCGTGCCGCCGCTGTTCTGGGCGAGGCCCGTGGTTCCGAGCAGCAGGGCTGCTGCGAACGTGAAGGTCGTCAGGGTTCGTCTCATGTGGTTCGGCTCCGTTCTCGGGCGTGGCGTACGTGCGGATCGCGTTCTTGGAACTGCGTTCGTGCGAGTGACCTCATCGCGCGTCGCCTCGCTGCAGCTCGCGATCGGCCGTGTCGTTCGGCGCGGGCGGCATGGGCCAATCCCACACGCTCTTCTTGATCTTCACGACGTGGATGGTCTCGCTCCGGATGATCCCCTCCTTGCCCAGCTCCCGCTGGATGAAGTCGTGTAGGTCCTCGTCACTGGCGTGCAACGATTCCAGCACCACGTTGTGGCTCCCCACCCCGATGGCCAGGTAGCGCACCGCGCCGTGCCGAGCGAGTTCGTCGGTGACACGTTCGAGCGCGTGTGGGCTGACCGTGGCGTACGTGGTGGCGACGATGGCGACGCCGAGCTTGAGCGGGTCGCTGATCGCCAGCACCCGCATCCACCCGGAGTCGAGCAGCTTCGTGGCGCGCTTGCGCACCATCGATTCCGAGACGCCGAGGCGCCGGGCGATCTCCCGGTACGGCATGCGTCCGTCCTGCCGGAGTAGGTCGACGATCCGTTGGTCGACGGCGTCGAGTTGGTGGTACGTGCCAGGGCGCATCGGTTTCCTTCCGGAACACGCGGCTTCTGCAAGGCGGGACCCTGGAATGATAGACGAATTGCGTCCAATCCGTCAAACTTTCGGACGCAATGCGTCTCGCTCGGGCGCGTAGAACACGTGCTGGAGCGCGACGACGGCGCTTCACGGTCGAGACGCAAGCCCTCGCCGCGGACGCGGGACCGTTGAAGAGGGGGGTTGGCGGCGGGGCCGGCCCGCGCCGGTCAGCCGGGCGCGCGAATCACTCGAGCGCGAGAATCAACCGAGTGCGCGAACGCCGGTGGCGATCGCGACCACCGCCGCCACCAGCGCGTCGGTAGAGGAGACGAGTGGCGCGCGCACGTCGCGCTGGTCGAGCACCAGCGGCACCTCGGTGCATCCGGCCACCACGGCCTGCGCGCCTGCACCGACCAGGCCGTCGGCGAGGGCGCGCATGGCGCTTCGCACCTCGCTGCTCTTGTCGCCAGCCTTGATGCGGTAGATCAGGCGCATGAGCGTCGCTTGGTCCTCCGCCGTGGGCTCGAGCGCTTCGATCCCACGCTCCGTCAGGGCGTCCGCGAACAACCGGGCCTCTAGCGTTCCCGTGGTGGCGAGGACGCCCACGCGACGCGCGCCCGGCGCCGCAGCGAGCGCCTGCGAGACGCTCTCTTCGATGATGCTCACGAACGGGATGCGGACCGCCGCCGTGATCTCGCGTTGGAAGGCGTGCGCGGAGTTGCAGGGCATCACCAGGACGTCGGCTCCGGCCGTCTCGAGCCTACGCGCCATCGCCGCCAGCTGTGGGCCCGGCGACGGGCCCGTGCCGGCGATGGCCGCGCTGCGATCGGGAACCGAAGGGTCGGCGTCGATGATCACGTGGAGGTGGTCCTGGTCGGCCGTGGCCGGCGTGGCGGCGATCAGCTTCGCGTAGAAGTCGAGCGTCGCCTCGGGCCCCATGCCGCCCAGCACCCCGATCACGGGCCGGGCCGGGCCCGCTTGGCTGCCCGAGCGTTCGCTCGCCGCGTCGCTTTCCGCGTCGATCGCACGAACGCTTCGCGCAGTGCCGCTCGTACCGCTCACCGAGGCGCTCACTCGAGGGCTCACCCGAGCACGACGTCCTGGTACACGTACAGTGCCGGGGACCCGCCCGTGTGCAGGAACACCACGTTCTCGTCGCGCGCGAACGCGCCCTGGCGCACCAGGTCGATGAGGCCCGCGGCGGTCTTGCCGGTGTAGACGGGGTCGAGCAAGATCCCCTCGAGTCGGGCGAAGAGTTGCACCGCCTCGACCATGGCGTCCGTGGGCAGCGAGTAGCCCGGGCCGACGTAGGCGTCGTTCACGCTCACGTCGGCAGGCGTCACCTCGTGCCGCGAGCCGACCAACTCGACCGTGGCGCGCGCCAAGTCGAGGATCTTGCGTTCTTGGACTGCGGTCTCCGCGCGTACGCTGATGCCGGTGACGGCGATGCCGGCGTTGGCGCCCGTCAGGCCGGCCACGACGCCGGCGTGCGTGCCGCCCGAGCCGCTCGCCACGACCAGATGGTCGATCCGCAGCCCGAGTTCGAACGCCTGCGCCAGCGTCTCCTGCGCGCAGGCCACGTAGCCCAAGGCGCCCAAGGCGTTCGACCCGCCCCCGGGGATGACGTATCCCTTTCGGCCCGCCTGCGCGAGCGCGTCGGCTTCCGCCTGCATGGCCGCGGCCAGGTCGGTGCCGGCAGGCACCACCGTGATCTTCTCGGCGCCCAACAGCCGGTAGAGGAAGTTGTTGCCGCTCGCGTTCTCGTCGTAGCTGCCAGGCACGCGTTCCTCGAGCACCAGACGACAGGCCAAGCCTTCCTTCACCGCGGCCGCCAACGTCAAGCGGCAGTGGTTCGACTGCACGGCGCCGGTGGTGATCAGCGTGTCGGCGCCCTGCTCGAGCGCGTCGGCCACCAGGAACTCCAGCTTGCGGGTCTTGTTCCCTCCGGCCGCCAGCCCGAGCTGATCGTCGCGCTTGACCCAGAGCACGGGCCCGCCGAGATGGTCGCCGAGTCTGTCCATCCGTTCCAGCGGCGTGGGTGCCGGGGTGTACCTGCGGCGTGGGAAGCGGGTCAGCTGCATGGGGTCCTCCTGGCTGGCATGGGCCCAGCGGCAACCATCATATCGGCGTGTATGCTTGGTGCACGCGCGTCGTCCGCGAGGTTCCGCTCGGCCCGCAGCCTACCTTCCAGGGTCCTGCCAGCTCGCAGGCGCCGCCCGGCCGCGGGGCGCCATCGCCCCATGCGAGTCAGCGAGGAGTTCGAAGCATGACCATCCCGGCCGACGCATCGCCCATCCCGCACCAGGCGCCGCATCCGGGCTTCGCGCCGCTGGAGCGCAACGGCGGCATGGCGCTGGAACTCGACTGGGTGCGGGATGCGCGCGTGAACCGAAGCGCGGTCGAGCGTCGCGCCGCCACCCTCACGACGCGCCGCAGCGTGAAGAAGGACTGGCAGGCGGCCTGGTTGCTGCGGGCCGTCACGCTCATCGACCTCACCACGCTTGCCGGTGACGACACGCCCGGTCGGGTCCGGCGTCTGTGCGCCAAGGCGCTGCGGCCGGTGCGCGGCGACCTGCTGGCCGCGTTGGGCGTGAACGACCTCGGCCTCACGACAGCGGCGGTGTGCGTGTACCACGACATGGTTCCTACCGCGGTCGAGGCGTTGCGTGGCTCCGGAGTGCCGGTGGCCGCCGTCTCGGCCGGGTTCCCTGCAGGACTTTCGCCGTTCGTCACGCGGGTCGAGGAGATCCACCGCTCGGTCGCGGCGGGCGCGGCCGAGATCGACATCGTGATCTCGCGCCGGCACGTGCTGACGCAAGACTGGCAGGCGCTCTACGACGAGGTGCGCGCCTTCCGGGAAGCGGCGGGCGAGGCCCACCTGAAGACGATCCTCGCCACCGGCGAGCTCGGCACGCTGCGCAACGTCTACCGCGCGAGCCTGGTGGCGATGATGGCCGGCGCCGACTTCATCAAGACGTCGACCGGCAAGGAGAGCGAGAACGCCACCCTACCCGTGAGCCTGGTCATGGCGCGCGCCATCCGCGCGTACCACGAGCGCACCGGTCTGAGCGTGGGATTCAAACCCGCCGGTGGCATCCGGACCGCCAAGGACGCGCTGGCATGGTTGACCTTGATGAAAGAGGAGCTCGGCAGACGCTGGCTCGAGCCCGACCTGTTCCGCCTAGGCGCCAGTTCCCTGCTTGCCGACATCGAGCGCCAACTCGAGCATCACGTCTCCGGGCGGTACTCGGCGAGCTACCGGCACCCGCTCGGATGAGGCGGCACGAGCACGTGACGGAACACGAGGGCGTGACGGGGCACGAGCGCGCGGCCGGGCACGCGCGCGCGATGGGGCGCGGAACCAGGCGCGTGAGGTGTTCTGGACGCATCGACGGGCCAACTCAGGAGCGAACCGCATGAGCGTACGAGAGATCTTCGAGACCATGGAGTACGGACCCGCGCCGGAAGCCGACGACGTTGCCATCGCTTGGCTCGAACGCCACGGGCGGCGCTTCGGTCACTTCGTCGGCGGGCGCTTCACCAAGCCGGCGTCCACCTTCGCGACGCATCACCCGGGCGACGGCAGCGAACTCGCCCAGGTGTCGCAGGGCGGCGACAAGGACGTCGCAAGGGCGGTCGCCGCGGCGCGCGAGGCGCTGCCTGGATGGCATGCGCTGGGGGGCCATGGCCGCGCTCGCTACCTCTACGCGTTGGCGCGGCACGTGCAGAAGCACGCGCGGCTTCTGGCGGTGCTCGAGTCGCTCGACAACGGCAAGCCGATCCGCGAGACGCGCGATATCGACGTGCCCCTCGTGGCGCGGCACTTCTACCATCACGCGGGCTGGGCGCAACTGCTCGAGCAGGAGTTCCCGGGTTACCAGGCGGTCGGCGTCTGCGGTCAGGTGATCCCGTGGAACTTCCCGCTCCTGATGCTGGCGTGGAAGGTCGCGCCGGCGCTCGCCGCGGGCAACACGGTCGTACTGAAGCCGGCCGAGTTCACTCCCCTCACGGCTCTCGCGTTCGCCGAGCTGGCGGCCGAGGTCGGACTGCCGCCGGGCGTCCTGAACGTCGTCACCGGTGACGGCCGCACCGGCGCTGCCCTGGTCGGCCACGACGGGCTCGACAAGGTGGCGTTCACCGGCTCGACCGAGGTGGGGCGCATCATAAGGGGCGCCACCGCCGGACGCGGCGTGAAGCTCTCACTCGAGTTGGGTGGCAAGTCACCGTTCATCGTCTTCGACGACGCCGACCTCGACAGCGCCGTCGAGGGCGTGGTCGACGCCATCTGGTTCAACCAGGGCCAGGTCTGCTGCGCCGGCAGTCGGCTGTTGGTGCAGGAGAGCGTGGCGGCGAAGGTGGAGCACAAGCTTCGCGAGCGCATGGAGACGCTGCGTGAAGGCCCGGCGCTCGACAAGGGCATCGACATCGGCGCCATCATCGCGCCGGTGCAGCTCGAGAAAATCGAGCGTCTGGTGGCCCAAGGCAAGGCCGAAGGGGCGCAGTGCTACCAGCCCAGCTGGGCCGTGCCGCAACAGGGCTGGTACTACCCGCCGACGTTGTTCACGAACGTCTCCTCGGCGGCCACCATCGCGCAGGAGGAGATCTTCGGGCCGGTGATCGTCTCGATGACGTTCCGCACGCCCGCCGAGGCGGTCGAACTCGCGAACGACAGCCGCTACGGCCTGGCCGCGAGCGTCTGGACCGAGAACGTCAACCTCGCGCTCGACGTCGCGCCGAAGCTCAAGGCCGGCGTGGTGTGGGTGAACTGCACCAACGTGTTCGACGCCGCCTCCGGGTTCGGCGGCTACCGCGAGAGCGGCTTCGGGCGCGAGGGCGGCCGTGAGGGGATGTACGAGTACCTGAAGCCGGCCTGGGAGAAGGGCCTGCCCGCCTACCAGGCCGACGAGCTGGCGAAGCCGCTCGGGGCGGACGCGCTCGCCGAAGGCGTTCCGACATGGGAAGACGGCGGCGAGCACGCTTCGTTCCCTGCCATCGACCGGACGCCCAAGCTGTACGTAGGCGGCAAGCAGAAGCGCCCCGACGGCAACTACGTCTACCCGGTGCTGGACGCAGGCGGCAAGCGCGTCGGCGACGCGCCGCTCGGCAACCGCAAGGACGTTCGCGACGCCGTCGAGGCGGCCGTCAAGGGCAGCGCCTGGACCAGAGCGACGGCGCATGGCCGCGCACAGGTGCTCTATTACCTGGCCGAGAACCTGTCCTTGCGCGCACCCGAGTTCGAGGAGCGCGTCCGCGCCATGACGGGCGTGACGAAACGCATGGCGGCGCGTGAAGTGGAAACGAGCGTCGGTCGCTTGTTCACCTACGCCGCCTACGCCGACAAGTACGACGGTCAGGTGCATCCCACGCCGTATCGCAACGTGACGCTGGCGATGAACGAGCCGTGGGACGTGATGGCCATCGTCTGCCCGGACGAAGCCCCGTTGCTGGCGTTCGTGTCGCTGGTCGCGCCGGCGTTGGCGATGGGCAACCGGGTGGTCGCGGTGCCCTCGGCGCGGTGGCCGCTGGCCGCCACCGACCTGTATCAGGTGCTCGACACCTCCGACGTGCCCGCGGGCGCGGTGAACATCGTCACCGGCGTGCGCGACGAGTTGGCTGCGGTGCTGGCGAAGCACGACGCCGTCGAGGCCATGTGGTACGTCGGCTCGGCCGAGGGAAGCGCCGTGGTCGAGCGGGAGAGCGTAGGGAACCTCAAGGCGACGTGGGTGAACTTCGGCAAGAAGCGAGACTGGTTCGACCCGGCCCAAGGCGAGGGCCGCGAGTACCTTCGGCGCGCCACGCGCGTGAAGAACATCTGGGTGCCCTATGGAGAATGACCGCGACGACTTCCTTCGCTTCCTGACGAGCGAACTGGACGCGCTGAAGCGCGAGGGGCTGTTCAAGGCCGAGCGCGTCATCGCGTCGCAACAGCAGGCGATGATCCGCGTGCGCGACGTGCACCCCGAGCGGGCGGACGGCGAGCGAGAAGTCTTGAACCTGTGCGCCAACAACTACCTCGGCCTCGCCAATCACCCCGTCATCATGGAGGCCGCCATCGACGGCATCCGGCGGCGTGGGTTCGGCATGGCGTCGGTGCGCTTCATCTGCGGCACGCAGGACATCCACAAGGAACTCGAGGAGCGCGTCAGCCGCTTCCTCGGCACCGAGGACACCATCTTGTACTCGTCGTGCTTCGACGCCAACGGCGGCTTGTTCGAGACGCTGCTGGGCGAGCATGACGCCGTCATCTCCGACGCGCTCAACCACGCCAGCATCATCGACGGGATCCGCCTCAGCAAGGCGCAGCGCTTCCGTTACGCCAACAACGACATGGAAGACCTCGAACGGCAGCTCGAGGCGGCCAAGGGTGCGCGCTACAAGCTCATCGCCACCGACGGCGTGTTCTCCATGGACGGCATCGTGGCGGACCTAGAAGCGATCTGCGACCTGGCCGAACGCCACGGCGCCATGGTGATGGTCGACGACAGCCACGCCACCGGCTTCGTGGGTGAACGCGGGCGCGGGTCGCACGAGGCCAAGGGCGTGATGGGGCGCGTCGACATCATCACCAGCACGTTGGGAAAGGCGCTCGGCGGCGCGTCGGGCGGCTTCACCAGCGGCCGCAAGGAGATCGTGGCGTGGCTGCGGCAACGCAGCCGGCCGTACCTGTTCTCGAACTCGGTGGCGCCGGCGGTCGTGGCGGCGTCGTTGGCGGTGCTCGACCTGCTCGAGGAAGGCGACGAGCTTCGCGCGCGCCTGCGCGACAACGCCGATACCTTCCGCGAAGCCATGACCGACGCCGGCTTCACCCTCGCGGGTGGGGGGCACCCGATCATCCCGGTGATGATCGGGGACGCGGCGCTGGCCACGAAGATGGCCGATCGTCTGCTCGACGAGGGCGTGTACGTCATCGGCTTCTCGTTCCCGGTGGTGCCGAAGGGGCAGGCGCGGATCCGCACGCAGATGTCGGCCGCGCACACGCGTGACCAACTCGAGAGCGCCGTCGAGGCGTTCCGCCGTGTCGGCACCGAACTCGGGGTGATCGGGTGAGGGCGCTGGCGAAGCTCGAGCCGAGAGAAGGCATCTGGCGCACCGACGTCCCGAAGCCCACTCCAGGTCCGAACGACCTGCTGATCCGCATCCGCAAGACGAGCATCTGCGGCACCGACGTGCACATCTACAACTGGGACGCGTGGTCTCGGCGCACCGTACCGGTGCCGTTGGTGACGGGGCACGAGTACGTGGGCGTGGTGGAGGAGATCGGTTCCGAGGTCAAGGGGTTCTCGGTGGGAGACCGCGTATCCGGCGAGGGGCACATCACCTGCGGGCACTGCCGCAACTGCCG
>CAZOTV010000033.1:0-27378 GCA_964582795.1 uncultured bacterium | reverse complement strand
ACGGGATGGGCGGGCACACCGCCGGCGAGATCGCCAGTCGACGCGCCGTCGACGTGCTCATCGAGACCCTGAGACACAGCCGCGCTCACCCTCCGGTAGCGTTGGCGCGGGCCGCGCAGGCCGCGAACGTCGAGGTGTACAACTACGCGGTCATGCACCCGGAACTGCGTGGCATGGGAACGACGATGACCGCAGTGCTGATCGATGACCAGGTCTGCCTGGTCGGGCACGTCGGCGATTCGCGCGCCTACCTGGCACGAGATGGCACGTTGCAGCGCCTGACCGTCGACCACAGTTGGGTCGCCGACCGGGTTCGGCAGGGTCTGTTGACCGAGGGCGAAGCGCTTCGCCACCGCTGGCGTAACGTCATCACCAACGCCATCGGAGCCACTCCGACCTTCCGCCTGGACGTGCTGCACTTCGAGGTGCGCCCCGGTGACGTCATCCTGGTGGTGAGTGACGGCGTCAGCATGTTGCTCAGCGAGCCGGTGCTGGCTCAGGTGATCACCGAGTTGCCGCCCGAACCGGCGGCGCGCCGCCTGGTGCGCGAAGCCAACGACCGCGGCAGTCCCGACAACGTGACGGCGGTGGTGATGCGCGTCGATGACGTGGCGGCCAGACCGAAGCGCTACGACCTTCGTGGCGAGCCGCTCACGACCGAGACCGTCGACATCGGTGACACGCTGTCCGGCATCCGCAGGGTGGAAGAGGGGTTCCCCGGCAACGGACCCCTCGCTCGACTTCGGAAGCACCCGTGGTACCCGTACCGGTTCTGGCTGGCTGGTACCGCCTACCTGATGGTGTTGCTGGTGCTCTTCATCTTCTGGCGCAGTTGACCCTCGCCTCGCGCGCAGGGCAGCCTGCTAGCCTGGGGCATGCGAACCATCGTGAGCACCGACCGCGCGCCCGCCGCCCTTGGCCCGTACTCCCAAGCCGTCCACGTGGGGAACTTGCTGTTCACTTCCGGCCAGGTCGCCTTGACGCCCGACGGCGCGATGGTCGAAGGGGACGTGCGTGCTCAGACAACACAGGTGATGGAGAACCTCCGCGCGGTGCTGGAGGCCGCCGGGACCGGTTTCGAGCACGTCGTGAAGTCGACCTGCTTCTTGCGCGACATGAACGACTTCACGGCGTTCAACGAGGTGTACGGACGCTTCTTCCCGGGCGAGCCGCCGGCGCGCAGCACGGTCCAGGTCGCTCGGCTACCCAAGGACGCCGCGGTGGAAGTGGAGCTCGTCGCGCTCGTTCCCTGAGCGCACTTCCCCGACCCGCGCACGTTCCGAACGTCCGACCGACCGATGACGACCGCTACGTGAACAGCGCCACCACGAACATCGCGTACGCCAACAGCAGCATCGAGCCGCCGGTGCGGCCCAGTCGATCGTTGCGCCACATCAGCGGCACGACCGCGACGGAGAAGAGCGTCATCGCCACGAAGTCGATGCGGGAAGCGACCGCATCGAAACCGATGGGATGGATGGCGGCCGTGGCGCCCAGCACCGCAAGCAAGTTGAAGATGTTCGAGCCGACGATGTTGCCAAGCACGATGTCCGACTGACGCTTCAGCGCCGCCACGATGCTGGAGGCGAGTTCCGGCAGGCTGGTGCCGATGGCCACCATGGTCAGTCCGATGACGCGGTCGGGCACGCCGAGCGCGGCGGCGACGTCGACGGCGCCGATCACCAGCAGGCGCGCGCCGAGCCACAACAGCAATCCGCCCGCGGCTGTGACCAGCAAGGCGACCCAAAGAGGCGCCGGATCGGCTTCCAGCGTCTCACTGGCTTCCTCCGTGAGGGCCGAACCGCTGCGCGCGGCGTAGACCAGGAACGCTGCCAACGCCGCCAACAGCACGAACCCCTCCCACCGCGCCAGCGCTCCGTTCGCCAACAGCGGCAGCGCCAAGACGGTGACGCCGAGCATGATCGGGACTTCCACCCTGATGAAGCGCCCGTCGGCGGAGAGGGGCCACACCAGCGCCGTGAGCCCCAGGATCAGCCCGACGTTGGCGACGTTGGACCCCACCACGTTGCCGATGGCGAGTTCGGGGGTGCCGGCGATGGCGGCGGTGATGCTGGCCGCCAGCTCGGGAGCGCTGGTGCCGAAGGCCACGACCGTCAGGCCGACGATCATCGGCCGTACGCGCAACCGCGCCGCCAAGCTGACGGCGCCACGCACCAAGCGGTCGCCTCCGAAGAACAGCAAGACGATACCGACGACGACGAGAAGAACGCTCACCGCGTCGACCTATCGCTCGGGCCGCTCGTAGGGCGTCGGCTCAGTTGCGGCGCCAGAGCAGTTCGCGCTTGACCTCTTCGATCGCCTGCGTGATGGGGATCCCGCGCGGGCACGCCTCGGTGCAGTTGTACGCCGTGCGGCAGCGCCACAAGCCGTTCACACCGTTCAGCGCCTGCAGGCGGGCGTCGGTTCCCTGGTCGCGCGAGTCGAAGATGAACCGGTGCGCGTTGACGATCGCGGCCGGCCCGATGTAGCGGCCGTTGGTCCAGAACACCGGGCAGCTGGTGGTGCACGCCGCGCACAGGATGCACTTGGTGGTGGCGTCGAAGATCTCGCGGTCTTCGACGCTCTGGAGCCGCTCGCGCGGCGGTTCTGGATCGTCGTTGATGAAGTACGGCAGGACCGCCTTGTAGGAGTCGATGAACGGCTCCATGTCGACGATGAGGTCCTTCAGCACGGGCAGCCCGCGGATCGGTTCGACCGTGATCGCCGCGCCCAAGTCCTTCACCAGCACCTTGCATGCCAGCCGGTTGACGCCGTTGATCAGCATCGCGTCGGACCCGCAGATCCCGTGCGCGCAGCTGCGGCGGTACGTGAGCGAGCCGTCCATCTCCCACTTGATGACGTTCAACACGTCGAGCACGCGATCGGTCGGCCGCGCCTCGAGCTGGAACTCCTGCCAGCGCGGGCGCGCGTCGTTCTCCGGGTCGAACCTCTTGATCTTGACGGTGACGTTCATGCCCGCTCCTCAGTAGACCCGCGGCTTCGGCTCGTAGCGGCCGAGGGTGACGGGTTTGTAGTCGATGCGAACGCCATCGTCCTCGCGGTACACGAGGGTGTGCTTGAGCCAGGACCCGTCGTCGCGCTCTTGGTGATCCTCGCGCGAGTGCGCGCCGCGCGACTCGGTCCGGTTGAGCGCGGCGTGCACCAACTGCTCGGCGTTGTCGAGAAGGAAGCCGAGCTCGATCGCTTCCATCAGTTCGGTGTTGAATTGCCTGCCCTTGTCCTCGACGCCGATGTTCTGGTAGCGCGCCCGAAGCTCTTTCAACACGTCCACCTGCTTCGACAGCGTCTCCGCCGTGCGGAACACCGACGCGTTGTCCATCATCGACTCCTGCAAGTCGGACCTGATGCGCGACACCTTCTCGGTGCCAGGGCCGTTCATCGCCGTATCCAGCATCTCGCGCGCCCGCTCCTGCACACCCGGCGGAAGGTCGCCGTAGTCGGCGCCCTGCGCGTAGGCCGAGGCGTTGCGGCCCGCGCGACGACCGAACACGATCAGGTCGCCCAGCGAGTTGGTGCCGAGCCGGTTGGCGCCGTGCAGGCTCGCGCACGCCACCTCGCCCGCGGCGTAGAGCCCCGGCACGATCGTGTTCGCTCCGTCGACGATGACGTTGGTGTCGATCGTGGTCGGGATGCCGCCCATGGCGTAGTGCGCGGTCGGCTGGATGGGCACCAGCTCCTTGACCGGGTCGACGCCGAGGTAGATGCGGGCGAACTCGGTGATGTCGGGCAGGCGCTCCTCGATGATGTGCGCGTCGATGTGGGTGAGGTCGAGGTGGAGGTAGTCCTTGTCCGGACCGCAGCCCCGCCCCTCGCGGATCTCGAAGTACATCGCGCGGCTCACCATGTCGCGCGGCGCCAAGTCCTTGATGGTGGGAGCGTAGCGCTCCATGAACCGCTCGCCGTCGGCGTTGCGGAGGATGCCGCCCTCACCGCGCGCGCCCTCGGTGAGCAAGACGCCGATCTTGTAGAGCCCGGTCGGGTGGAACTGGTAGAACTCCGGGTCCTCCATCGGGATGCCGCGACGCCACGCGATGCTCATCAGGTCGCCCGTGAGCGCATGCGCGTTGGACGTGACCTTGAACATGCGGCCGTTCCCGCCGGTCGCGATGATGGTGGCCTTGGCGTGGAAGGTGTGCAGTTCACCGGTGGCGAGCTCGTACGCCACCACACCACGGCACTCGCCGCCTTCCATGATCAGGTCGAGGACATGGAACTCGTTGAAGAAGGTGACGTCGTCCTTGATCGATTGCTGATACAGCGTCTGCAAGATCATGTGGCCTGTGCGGTCGGCGGCATAGCAGGCGCGCTCCACCGGCGCCTTGCCGTGCTCGCGCGTGTGCCCGCCGAACTTGCGTTGCGCGATGCGGCCGTCGGGGGTGCGGCTGAACGGCAGGCCCATGTGCTCGAGCTCGTAGACCGCGTCGATCACCTCGTACGAGAACACTTCGGCCACGTCTTGGTCGGCCAAGTAGTCGCCGCCTTTGACGGTGTCGAAGGCGTGCCACTCGGGATGGTCCTCGCTGATGTTCCCCAGGGCCGCCCCCACGCCACCCTGCGCGGCGCCCGTATGCGAGCGCGTCGGGTAGAGCTTGGAGATGACGGCGACGGAGACGTTGGGGTTCTGAGCGGCGTACCGCGCGGCCATCAAGCCGGCCCCCCCTGCCCCCACCACGATGACGTCGAACTTGTGTGCTCGCTCCATGCAGGTATCCGTGCCTCTCTCGTGGTGGCTAGTTAGGCGGCGTGAGGTTACGCACGGCGTCGCCCATCTCCTGGAAGGTGTACGCCCACAGGGTCATCACGCCGACGACGAAGATCAGACCCGCCACGGTGAACAGGATGGTCTTGGCCCAGAACCGGGCTCCCGGCCGGCGGAAGTAGTCTTCGATGCTGTAGCGCAACCCGTTCACGCCGTGGAGCAGCGCGAAGCCGAGCAGGAAGGAGTCGAACACCTTCACCGAGGGTCGCGCCAGGCGTTCGGCCACGTAGCTGTAGTCGATGGTGCCCGCGTTGATCAGGATGTTGTTGAAGAACACGTGGGCGAACACGAGGAACACCAGGAAGAATCCGCTGACGCGCATGAACACCCACCACGCCAGTTCGGAGTTGGTGTGATAGGTGGCGCGCGCCTCCTTGAGGGTCTTCGGACGAGCGGCCATCACGCGCCCCCGAAGATCTCGGGCAGGATCTTGACCAGGACGGGGATCCCGATGACGGTCGTCACGCCGAGCACCCCGTACCACATCAGCCGCTGATACCGGACGCCCCAACTCGTGAAGTCCATCAAGATGATCCGAAGGCCGTTCAGGCCGTGGTACACCACCCCGGCGATGATCAGCACCAGGCCGATGCGGAACGGCCACTGGTGATAGAAGATGAGGAAGGCGTTGAAAGGTCCGTCGGGGCCGTACATCACCAAGCTGATGTCGAACACGTGCAGCAGCAAGTAGAGCGCCAGCGCGACGCCCGAGATGCGATGCAGGAAGAAGGCCCACTGGCCCTCACGACCTCGATACATGCCGAACCTCCTTGGGGCGGGGCTGGCCCCGGTTCTCGCTGCCTGGGATTCTACCACCGGCCCGGCGCGCGAGTCCCACAGGATTTCGCGTGCGGGACACGAGACATGACATCACCCTACGCGTGGTCACGCCCGTGACGCGCTCGATGGAGTACCCTGCCTGCGTGTTGCTGGCCTTCGACCTCGACAAGACGGTGGTCACGAACGACCACGAACTCCCGGGCGCGATCGTCGACGCGATCGGCGCAGCCCGCGCCGCGGGACACGTCGTGACCGTCCTGACCGGGCGCCCCCTGGTAGCGGCCCGTCGCTTCCTGGACCTGCTCGACGTCACGGGCGCGCATGCGGTCAACCACGGCGCGCTCGTGCGCGAACGAGGAGAGGTCCTGCGCAGGCGCCACATCACGGCGCCCGACGTCGACGCCATCCTGGCGGACCACGCAGACGACGTCAGCTTGGAGTTCACCTGCGTGGTGGACGACACGCTCTTCGTGCGCGATCCTGCGCACGAACGCTGGACCTGGGCGCACGCGCAGGGCCGAGCGCTTGCACCGTTCCGCTTGGGTATGGGCCGGAACGCGGACAAGGTGGTGTTCCACGCCAACGGGCGGAGCGAGGAACTGGACCGCTGGGTCTCGGAACGGCACCCGCACGTGCTTCGGTACCTGTGGGGCGACGGCTACCTCGAACTCGTGCCCGAAGGCGGGGACAAGGGCGCGGCCCTAGCGTTCATCGCCGCGCGCCTGAAGATCCCCCGATCCGACGTGGTGGCCTTCGGCGACGGCTTGAACGACGTCTCCATGCTCGGTTGGGCCGGCCACGCCGTCGCGGTGGGACCGGAAGCTCATGAAGACGTGCTCGCGGCGGCGGACGAGCACATCGCCTCGCCCGAGGAACTGGGCGTGGCGGCGTGGTTGGAGCGCAACCTGCTGTCCGTCTGACCGGGGCGCGACCCGACCCGGCCGGCGCGCTCCGATTCGAGCCTCAACGAACCGCTTCTAGGAACTCCTGGCGCGTGCGCGCGTCCTCGCGGAACACGCCGCGGAGCGCGCTCGTGCGTGTCGTGGAGCCTTGCTTCTCGACGCCGCGCATCATCATGCAGAGGTGGCTCGCCTCGGTGATCACACCAAGACCACGCGGCTTCAGGATCTTCTCCAAGGCGTCGGCGATCTGCGACGTCATCCGCTCCTGGACCTGCATGCGCCGCGCGAACACGTCGACCACCCGCGCGAACTTGGAGAGTCCGAGGATGGTCGCATCGGGGATGTACGCGATGGTTGCCTTGCCGAAGAACGGCAGCATGTGGTGCTCGCACAGCGAGTAGAACTCGATGTCCTTGACGACCACCATCTCCGAGCCCTCGGAGTCGAACATCGCGCCGTTCACGACGTCCTCGACACGCGCTTGGTAGCCGCTCGTGAGGAACCGCAACGAGCGCTCCACGCGCTCCGGCGTCTTCACCAGACCCTCGCGCGTGAGGTCCTCCCCGAGGCCCGTGATGAGTTCGGCGACGACGTCGTGGAGTCGAGTCTCCCCGATCTCGTCGAACTCGGGGTCGGTCGGGTTCAGGAGGTGGGCGGAGTCACGCACGGTGTGCATCATGGTAGCGGATGGTCCTTTCCGGTGTGCGGCGGTCGGGTGGCGAACGACAGGAACGGCGTCGACCTCGCGAGGTAGCGTATTCGCGTCGAGCCGCTACCGACGGTATCGCTGCGTACGGTCGGGCGGCGTTGGTGGCCGTGTTCGCGGCGCCGTCGTGGCAGGGTCGCGGTCGCGGCAGGGTCGTGGCCCGGACGTCGTAGCGGCATTGCACCGGTCATCGCCCGGCCGTTGTCATGGCGCGGTCGCGTACCCAGCGCTTCGGCGAAGCGCGCGCCGACCGACGGACCCTGGGCTAGACTCGCGACGTGCGCCTCGACCGATTCGACGCCTACCTCACGCGCTTCGTCGCCACCGTGCAGGAACGCCGCGAGAACGACCGCGGGGTGGAACTGGCGCTGACCGAGAGCGCCTTCTACCCCACTTCCGGAGGACAACCGCACGACACCGGAATCCTCGGGGGCGCGAGCGTCGTCGACGTGCATGTCGAGCACGGGCGCGTGTGGCACCTCGTCGATGGAGAAGCGCTCCCGCGGGTCGGTGACGAGGTCGTCGGGCAGATCGACTGGGACCGCCGCTTCCGCCACATGCAGCGGCACACGGCCCAGCACGTCCTGTCCCAGGCGCTGATCCGCACCGACCCGCGCTTCGAGACGAGATCGGTGAGCATGACCTCCGCCGACTGCACCATCGATGCGGCCGGCGAGCCAGACGCGAGCGCGCTGGCGGCCGCGGAGCGCGAGGCCAACACGGCCGCGCGTCAGGCCCTCCCGATCACGACGTTCGAGGTCGACGAGGAACTCCTCAGCGACTACAGCCTGCGCCGCCCGGCCAAGGTGGGAGGACGTGTGCGCCTGGTCGCCATCGGGACGTACGACCTGGTGGCCTGCGGTGGCACGCACCTTCGCTCCACCGCCGAGGCGCTACCCATCAAGGTCTTGGGGGCGGAACGCGTGCGCGGCGGCCTCACGCGCATCAGCTTCCGAGCGGGTCAGGAAGCGGTCGACGACTACGGGCTCAAGCATCAGATCGTGGTCGAGCTGGGGAGAAGCCTCAGCGTTCCGCCTGCGGAACTGCCGGAGCGTGTGATGCGGTTACGGCAAGAACTCGCACAGCGGACCCGCGACGCCTCCGAGTTCGCGGCTCGCCAGGCCGCGGCGCTGGCAGACCGCATCGTCACGAGCGCACATGGCTCGGTAGCACGCGCGTTGTTGCGTGACGACGACGCGGCGCTGCTCGACGACGTGGCGGCGTCGCTTCAGGACCGACCCGGGTTGATCGCGTTGCTGGCCGCTACGACGCCATCACGCGCCCGCTTGATCTTCCTGCATGGTCCGGACGTCGAGGCCGACGTGCGCGACGCCTTGGCGGCCGCACTCGAGGTCGTGAACGGGAAAGGTGGCGGCAGGCCCGATCGCGCGGCAGGTGCTGGGGACAGGCCCGAAGCCGCGGCGGAGGCGCTCCGCGTCGCCGCGGAGATGCTCGGGTCGCGGTAGCACGACAGGGCGCGCCGCGCCGTTCCCCACCGAACTCGGAAGTGTTCCGACTTACGCTACGATCGTGGGGTCGGGCGGCAGTCCCCCGGGCAGCGCTCGTCAGGCTCTCGTCGGGGAACGCAGCGCTGCGCGACCCGCTCATGCCCAACGGCACTACACTCGAGGGGAAGGTGCGTTCCCACGAAGGCCGTTCGCCAGTCGCCGTTCGAACCAAGAGGAGGAACCATGCCAACCACCAAGTCCAGGCTGCACCCCACCAAGATCGACATCGCGGAGAAGACGCGCGCCACGCTCGTCGACCTCCTCAACGACCGTCTGGCCGACACGGCCGACCTCACGAGCCAGCTGAAGCAAGCCCACTGGAACGTCAAGGGCAAGGACTTCCAGCAGCTTCACGAGTTGTTCGACGCCATCGAAGAAGCCTTGATCCCCTACGTCGACATGCTGGCGGAGCGGGCGACCACCCTCGGTGGGACCGCGATGGGTACGGTTCGGATGGCCGCCAAGGCCTCGACGCTGCCCGAGTACCCGTCCGACATCACGAACGGCAAGGATCACCTGAGCGCCGTGCGCGACCGCCTGGCGAAGTACGCCGGGCTGGTGCGCGAGGCGATCGGCAAGGCGAGCGACCTGGGCGAGCCGACCACCGAAGACCTGTTCACCGAGATCTCCCGCGCGGTCGACCTTCAGCTCTACTTCGTCGAGTCGCACCTACAAGACTGAAGGCAGAAGCGAACCGGAGCGATGAGCGTCGACCGGCGCCATCATCTCTCTCGACCAGCCGGATGAACCGCGGGCGGAGCGAGGCTCAGGCCTCGGCTCCGCCCGTGCCGTCGAACTCGTCTTTCAGCGCGCTCTGCTCCAGGACGTGCTTGGCGACGAAGATCGGCGCCTTGGTGCGCACCGCGAGCGCCAGCGCGTCCGAGGGCCGGGCGTCCACCTCGATGTGGATGCCGGAACGCTCCAGCACGAGCATGGCGTAGTAGGTGCCGTCCACCAAGTCGGTGACCTCGACGCGCGCGAGCTTGGCGTCGAGGATCTGCAACACCGAGACCATCAGGTCGTGCGTGAGCGGCCGTTCCAAGCGTTCGCTGGTTCGGCCCGCTGCGATGCTGATCGCCTGCATGGCGTCGATCTGGATCGGAAGGATCTCCCCGTCGCCGCTTCGCAGTAGGACCAGGAACTGATTCTCGTCGCCGGAGACGGCGATGTCCTCGAGTTCGACGGGAACCATGGGCCCATCATAGCGCGGGCCCCCTGGTAGACTCGTCCGCATGCTCGAGCCGGTCATCGGCCTGGAAGTCCACCTCGCCCTTCGCACACGCACCAAGTTGTTCTGTGCCTGCCCGTCCGAGGGGTTCGGCTTGGGTCCGAACGTCAACACCTGCCCCGTGTGCCTCGGACTGCCCGGCAGCCTGCCAGTCGTGAACGAAGCCGCCCTCGAGCTGGCCCTGACCTTCGCCCTCGCGTTGGGATGCGAGGTGCCCGGCCGAAGCCGCTTCCACCGCAAGCACTACTTCTACCCAGACGCCCCGAAGAACTACCAGATCAGCCAGTACGACGAGCCCCTCGGTCAAGGTGGTGGGATCGACCTGCCGAGTGGCCGCCGCATCGGCATCACCCGCGTTCACCTCGAGGAGGATGCCGGTCGGCTGGTTCACCCGGCCTACGCCGACTACTCGCTCGTCGACCTGAACCGCGCAGGCGCGCCCCTGATCGAGATGGTCACGGAGCCCGACCTGCGCACGCCAGAGGAAGCGCGCTCGTTCCTAGGTGAGGTGCGCGCCATCGCGCGCGCCCTTGGCGTGTCGGACGCCTCGCCCGAGGAGGGCAAGCTGCGGGCCGACGTGAACGTCTCGCTTCGCGCTCCTGGGGCGCCCTACGGGACCAAGGTCGAGGTGAAGAACCTGAACTCGTTCAAGAGCGTCGCCGCGGCGCTTGCGTTCGAGATCCGGCGCCAGTCGATCCTGCTGGAGGAAGGCAGGTCGGTGGTGCAGGAGACGCGCGGCTGGAACGAGGGTGGGCAGAAAACGTACGTCATGCGCGGCAAGGAAGGCGAAGCGGACTACCGCTACATGACCGACCCCGACCTGCCGGAGATCGTCGTCGCACCGGATTGGAAGGACGCCGTGCTGGCGCGGATGCCGGAGCTTCCTGCCGCCAAGGAGCGGCGCTTCGCCGCGATGGGCTTGCGAGGGGCCGACGCGCACCAGATCGCCTACGACGTCGCCACGGCGCGGGTGTTCGAGGAGGCGGCCGAAGCGTACGGCGGCGAACCGCAGATCGTCGCGAACTGGCTCGTGACCGAGATCGCCGGCGTGCTCAACCAACGAGGAACCGTGCTGGAGGCGTGCGCGCTGCGCCCCGATGGCTTGGCCGCACTCCTCGAGCTCGTCGACGATGGCGTCATCAGCGGCAAGATCGCGAAGGAGCTCCTACCCGACGTGATCGACGGCGCCGACCCGCGCGAACGCGTGGAGACGCTCGGCCTCAAGCAGGTCGCCGACGAGGACGAGCTCGCGGCCGTCGTCGACCGCGTGCTGCTCGCCAACCCCGACCTGGTCGCGCGCGTGAAGGCGAACCCGAAGGCCATCAACGCCCTGCTTGGGCAGGTGATGCGCGAGACGGGCGGCGTCGCCAAACCCGACCTCGTCCGGCGACTGCTGGACGCGCGGCTGGCGTAGTCACCGTGCGCCGGAAGGCCGACCGACGCCGACCGAGCTAGGGAACGTTCGTCGGAGCCGGCGGTCGCGGGTCACGGTCGCTCCGGACTCCGCGGTGTAGCCTGAAGGTCCCCCGAAGGCCGCGCGGCCCGCTCCGGTTCGCGAACGGCGGCTTCGTCAGGAAGGGGCTTCTCATGGCGGCATCACCGCGCATGCATCGGCGGTTCGCTTCGATGCGCTCGATCTCCCTCGTCTCGGTCCTCGTGCTCGCCGTCATGACGGCTCTGTCCGCGTGCAGTCCTGCCCCCGGCGGACCTCCCTCGGCGCCCACCGACGTCTCGGCCACCGGCGTGGCCGGCGCCGTACGCGTGACCTGGACCGACACCAGCAACAACGAGTCCGGCTTCGTGATCTTCCGCGAGACGCTCGCCCCGGCCGACCTGACCGGGCAAGCGTTCGCCGAGATCGCCCGCACCGGTCCGAACGTGGAATCGTACGACGACCTCGACGTGGAGCCCGGCACCCCGTACAGCTACCAGGTGGCCGCTACCAACGCCGGCGGCACCTCGGCGCCCGTTCCCGAAGGCGGAACCGCGTCCGCCACGCCCCTGCCAGGGGTCGACCTGACCCTGACGTTCGACGGCACCGGCGTGATCACCGTCGAAGGCGGCGGCAGCACACGCGAGTGCAACGAAGATTGCACGCTGCCCTACGCCGCCGGCGATGACGTGACACTCACCGCCTCCGGCACCGGCGGCCTCACCTTCGCCGGGTGGTCGGGCGCATGCGACGGCGCCGCGCCCTGCAACCTGACGCTCGGCGCGGACGCGGAGGTCGGAGCACGGTTCCGCCAGCACGTGTTGACCGTGCGGATGGTCGGTGACACCTCCGTGGAGGCCGACGTCTCTCCACCCGAGACCGGCACCGGAATCGTGATCTGCGATCTGAGCGCGGGCGAGGCGTGCGCCGTCGCCTACAGCAGTCCACTGACTGCCGGGATCAACGTCGGGCTGGACGAAGCGGGCGCCGTCTTCGACGGGTTCGCGGGGTGCGACACCACCGGCCCTGCCAGTTACTGCCTCGTCGGCGTGACGGGCGACACCGTCGTGACCATCACCGCCAGGCGCGTCCCCGACGCGTTGTCCGACGGGCCGTACGAGACGGACGAAGACGTGCCCCTCGTGGTGCCCGCCTCCAGCGGCGTGCTCGACAACGACGTCGACTCGCCCGGGGACACGCTCCGCGCCGTGCTCGACACCGCGACCGCCAATGGAACGCTCGATCTGGCCGACGACGGCGGCTTCACGTACACCCCCGCTGCGAACTACAACGGGCCCGACGCCTTCACGTATCACGTCGTGGACGCCTACGGGAACGCTTCGGATCCGGTCGACGCGCAGATCACGGTGGCTTCCGTGAACGACGCTCCCGTCGCTGCCGGACAGACGGTCTACACCGAAGAGGACCCGGCCGTCCCGCTCGACATCGTATTGAGCGCCACCGACGTCGAGAACGACCCCATGACGTTCGCTGTGAAGACCCAACCCGAGCACGGCACGTTGGGCGGCGTCGCGCCCGACCTGACGTACATGCCGGACGTCGACTTCAACGGCACGGACAGCTTCACCTTCGCCGCCTCCGATGGCCAGCTCGAGTCCGATCCCGCGACCGTCACGATCCAGGTCGGCGCCATCGCCGACGCCCCGGTCGGGGTCTCCGACGCGTACGTGGCGACCGAGGACACCGTGCTGACGGTCCCAGCCGTCGACGGCGTCCTGGCGAACGACGTCGACGCCGAAGGCGACATCGTGCGGGCCGAACTCGTCACGACGACGACGAACGGCGCGCTCACGCTCGAAGACGACGGCGGCTTCACGTACACACCGGACGCGAACTTCGACGACGGTGACGGCTTCACCTACCGCGCAGTGGACGCAGAGGGCAACCTCTCCGCGGACGTCAGCGTGACCATCGACGTGACTCCCGTGAACGACCCGCCGGTCGCGTCGAACGGCGTCAAGACCATCACCGAGGACATGGCCGAGTCCATCACCCTCGTCGCTAGCGACGTCGATGGTGACACCCTCACCTACGCCATCGTCGACCCGCCGGATCACGGCGGCCTTAGCGGGAGCGGCAGCACGCGCACGTACACGCCGGACGCCAACTACAACGGACCCGACAGCTTCACGTTCCGCGTCAACGATGGCACCGTGAACAGCAACACGGCCACCGTCAGCATCACCGTCACGGCCGTCAACGACCCACCCGTTGCCGACGACAAGAACGTCGTCACCAACGAAGACGATTCGGCGAACATCGTCTTGAGCGGCAGCGACGTCGAAGGGAGCGCGTTGACGTACGCCATCGTCGACCAGCCCCAACACGGCGACCTCACGGGCACCGGGGCGAACCGCACCTACTCGCCCGACGCCAACTACAACGGACCCGACAGCTTCACGTACCGCGTCAACGACGGCAGCGCGAACAGCTCCATCGCCACCGTCAGCATCACCGTCGAACCCGTCAACGACCCACCCACCGCCGCCAACCAGAACGTAACCACGAACGAGGACACGCCCAAGGCCATCACACTCGTCGGGAACGACATCGACGGCGACACCCTCACGTACGCGATCGTCACGCAACCCACGCACGGCTCCGTCAGCGGCGGCACCGGGGCGAACCGCACCTACACGCCCGACGCCAACTACAACGGCCCCGACAGCTTCACCTTCCGCGTCAACGACGGCGCCGCGAACAGCAACACGGCCACCGTCAGCATCACTGTCGAACCCGTCAACGACCCACCCGTTGCGGACGACCAGAACGTGAACACGGCCGTCAACACGCCCCTCGCGATCGAGTTGACCGGCAGCGACGTCGATGGTGACGCGTTGTCGTTCACCGTCACGGCGCCGCCTGCCAACGGCGCGCTCAGCGGCACCGCGCCGAACCTCACGTACACTCCGACCACCGACTACGTCGGCGCCGACAGCTTCCAGTTCGTCGCGTCGGACGGCGACCTGACGTCGGGCGACGCGACGATCCAGATCACCATCGGCCCGTAGTAGCGGACACGACCGGGCTTTCGCCCACGGATGGGGGCACGGATGCTTCGGACGCGATCACCGGAACCGGAACGGACTTCGGGGCGGGGCCTTGCCGCGCCTCGGCGGCGTATCGGACTGCGGTGCGCGCCGTACGCACTCGGCGCGCCCGCGCTGCTCGCGACCGCGCTCCTGGCGTCGTTGGTGGCTTGCGCGCCGAGCGACGTCGTGAACCCGGACATCCGTCTTCACGTCACGGTGGCGCCCGAGGGTGCTGGTACCGTCGTGATCACGTCCGACTTCGGAGCGACGGAATGCGACAGTGCTTGCATCGTGACCCTCCCCAAGGGAACGGTCGTGTCCCTCGAGCCGTCGTCGGGTGACGTCGACGCCTTCGTAGGCTGGACGGGTGACTGCGATGGCGTCGCCCCCTGTGAGCTCGAGCTCGATGCCGACCACGCCGTCACGGCGACGTTCGCGACGTACGTGCTGATCCTACGCTTCGAGGGTGACGGCGACGTACGTGCCGACGTGACCCCCGGTCCGGGTGGGGCCGGCACCTTGGCCTGCACCGACGACTGCATCGTGCCCTACGACGGCCCGCTCACGGCCAGCATCGCGCTCACGCCGAACGAACCCGGTACCACCATCGGTCCGTGGACCGGCTGCGCGACCCTCTCCGGCGACGCCTACTGCCTCACGGGCGTCCAAGGGCGAACCGAGGTCTCGGTCGTCGCCGTGCATCCTCCGGTCGCGTTCGACGACGGGTTCACGCTTCGGGAAGACCAGACGCTCGTGACGTCTCCCGCAGATGGCGTTCTCGCCAACGACCTCGACAGTCCGGGCGACGCGTTGCGCGTCTCCGCCATCGTGGAAGCGCCGCAGTTCGGCGCCCTCGACGTCGATCCCGACGGAGCCTTCACGTACATCCCGGACCTGAACACCAACGTCGACACAGGCGGCATCGACTACTTCACGTACTCCGTCGTCGACGCGTACGGCAACGCGTCAGGGACCGCCACGGTCGAGATCACGGTCCTCCCGGTGAACGACGCCCCCAGCCTCGTCATCCCCACGGACCCGGCCCCGGTGAAGGACGGCAGCGGACCGCAAGTCGTGCCGGACTTCGCCGTCGACATCGGACCTGGCGGCGGTACCGACGAGGTGGGCCAGGTGCTGACGCTGGTCGTCGAGCCGGTGTCCACCACGGGCAACCTCACGTTCCGCGAGCCGCCGGAGCTCACGCTGGACGGCGCCTTGCGCTACACGCCGGCCACCGGCAGCTTCGGGTCCGCCACGTTCGCGGCCGTGCTGGCCGACGACGGCGGGACCGAGGGTGGCGGCACGGACCGAACCGAGCGAACGTTCACGATCACGGTGGAGCCGCTGATCGTCACGTCGATCGTGGAAGGTCCTGGCACGGTGACGCTGGAACCGGACGGCGGGAGCTACGCCTACGCCACATGGGTCACGGCGCGCGCCGTACCGGACGAGGGCGCCAAGATCGAGGATTGGGGCGGCGCCTGCGACCGCGTGAAGACGAGGACCGACACGTGCGTGCTCTTCCTGACCCACGACGTCGACGTCATCGTGAGCTTCAAAGTGGACTGAACGCACGTCGTACGCGGGGCACCGGCAGCGCTACGGTGGCCACGGGCCGATGCTACGGCGTTCACGACGTCCCAAGCGACTTGGTCGACGCCGTGATGCGGCCGCGATGCGGCCCCACTCCACCTCAATCGCAGAGGCACTCTCCCGGCGGACCCTGCGGACCCTGCGGACCCTGCGGTCCGATCGGACCCTGCGGACCTTCGGGACCGCGGGGGCCGGCGGGTCCCGCCGGTCCTTCGGGGCCGCGTGGGCCGGCAGGGCCGGCAGGGCCGATGGGGCCCGCCTCGCCCGCAGCGCCTTGGCAGTCCCCAACGTCGACGACGCCATCGGCGTTCACGTCCTCCCCCACGTCGCCGACACCGTTGCCGTTGAGATCCCAGCATGCGTGGCCGGGAGCGCCCTCGGGGCCAGCCGGACCCGCAGGGCCTTGCGGCCCGGTCGGACCCTGCACGCCCGACGGACCGGCGGACCCAGGCGGCCCGGCTGGACCGACGGGGCCGACCTCACCGCGAAGACCTTGCGGGCCTTCGGGACCTTGCGCGCCAGGCGGGCCCTGCGGCCCCTCCGCGCCGGCAGGACCGGCCGGGCCGGCCGGGCCGGGCGGGCCCTGCAACGCGCCAGCGGCGACCTCCGCCCGCAGGGTCGACAGCTCCTCCGCCACGTCGCCCAGGCGCGCCTCGTACGAGCGCTCGCCGCAGGCGACCTTGGCATCGACCGCCTCCAACGCCTGCGCGATCAGCAGCGCGACCTGGTACCCGCCCAGTAGATCGTCGCCATGGAACTGCCCGTCCGGGAACGCATCACGCACCCCGAGCGCCGCCACACGTGCCGCTGCCGGCGCGGCCCAGTGATCGGACGGCACGTCCTCGAAGCGGAAGTCGGGATCGGGAAGTCCTGCCATGGCGTCGGTGCACCCCGTCGCGGAGTCCATGCGCGCAAGGAGGCGATCGACCAACACGGCGGCCTGATAGCCCGTCACGGCTTCCTGGCCCAAGAACGATCCGTCCGGGAAGGCGATATCGACACCGGCGTCGGTCAGCCTTCCGACGGCCTCCCGCCCCCACTCGTCGCCACCGGACTGCGTCAGCCCGACGGCTAGTACGAGGAAGAGCCCTACCGTGACGATCGCTCGTGTCATCCGAATTCACCCACCGATCCCCGAAGACGTCCGCCCGGACCAACCGGGCACGAAAGGCGATGCCGACATCATACGCCCGGTTCCGCGGCCCCGCCGACGCTCGCGCGGTCCCGTGATGACGCTCGCGCCGTCCCGCGACGCGGTCCGAGACACGCTCGCGCGGTAGCGTGACGCGGCCCTGGTGACGCTCGCGCGGTGGCGTGACGCGGCCCTGGTGACGCTCGCGGGCGATAATGACGTGTGCCGATCGGCGAACCCACCCGCGTTCCCCGCGCCGCGCCCCTAGCGACGCGGCTCGCTTCCATCGTGATCGCGGGCCTACTGAGCTTGGCGTCGCTCGGCGCCGCCCAAGCGGCGCTTCCCTCGGAGGCGCAGGAGGCGCTGCGCGCCGCTCAGGCCGCAGCGGCCCAGGCGCTCGCGACCTATGACGTGCACCATCCCGACCAACCGTTGTGGCGCGAAGCGTACCAGCGCGGCGAGGACGCGCGACGCCTCGCTCCGGGAAGGACCGAGCCGCTGCGCTTCCTTGCGCAGGTCTACGGGATCCTTGGCTGGACGGCTCGCACCTGGTCCGCGTGGAGCGACTACATCGACCTCGGTGGGAGCCTGGATGCGCGCTCGCGTGCCGACGCCGCACGCGCGGCCCTGACGCTGGGGTACCAGTCGTTCAACGTCGGGGCGCTCGAACGCGCGCAGGATCTCCTGCGCGCGGCCCATCGGTTGGACCCGGACGACGTCACGACGGCGTCGATCCTCGGCCAGACCAAACTCGCTCTGGGCGAGGCCGCCGAGGCGGTGCCCCTCCTCTCCCAAGCGGTGGGTGCCTACCCCGAACTCGCCGGCCAGCTGGAGCGGGCGGAACTAGGCGCCGAGTTCGGATTACGCGCCACCGACGCCTTCATGGCGGCGCGCGCGCGCTTCGCGGAGGGCTCCACTGCCGCGGCGCTGTCGCTCTACACCGCCGCCTACCAGGAGGCGCCGTCGTTCACCGAAGCGATCCGCGGCGCCGCCACGGCCGCAGAAGCGCTGGGACGCACGAGTGAGGCCCTGACGCTCTACCGCCGCTTGCTCGGAACCTCGCCGAACGACGCGCGCGCCCTCGCCGCCATCGCGCGGCTCGAGGCGCCACCCGAACCGCCCGAGCCCGAGGTCGCAGAGGTTCCCGAGCCGACACCCGAACCAGAACCCGAGCCAGAACCCGAACCGGTGGCGGTCGTGGTTCCGGAGCCGCCGCAGCCGACGCCCACCCCGACGCCCACCCCGACGCCCGAGCCCGAACCCGAGCCCGAACCCGAACCCGAACCCGAACCCGAACCGGCACCCGAACCGGCGCCGGCGCCCGGTCCTCGCCTCACGAGTGGTCCGAGCATCGTCCTTCTCGACGCGCCGGTGACGGCCAACGCCCCTTCCGCAGGGGGCGAGGGCGCGTTCACCTTCCTCGAAGCGCCTGCGTCCACCGTCGGCGATCTCGAGGAGCCCTACAACTACGCCGAGGGAACGCTGTACGTCGAGGTCACCGTCCGCGAGAAACCGGGCGATGAACCCGTGTTGATCCAGATCTGTCTCGTGCCCAACGACCTCATCACGGTGGGACCTGCATGCAGCGATGCCGGACGCATTCGCTTGGCAGGAACCGGAGCGGTGCGCGCCAGCCAGAGCGTGGTCAGCCTGACGGGCGCGACGCAGGTCGCCTGGGCGGAAGGACTGTCCCAGCTGCTCCTGGTGTTGCGGGACGCCGCGGGTAGGCCGCTGGATCCTCGCTACGCGACCGACGACGCCGGCGCACCGCTGGACGTGAACGCGTACTACCCGATGGAGCTGCATGTGCGAGCGGTGCTCGTACCCGCGGGCGGGACCTTCGCAGGCTGGGACTGACCCGCGCGGAACGGCACGGACGCGAGCGCCGGAGGTGACGCGACCCGCGCGCGCGGCCGCTCAGCGGCCGATGCCCACGTAGGTCATGCCGGCACTCCGCACTTGGGCGGGCTGGAGCAGGTTGCGGGCGTCCAGCACCAGGCTGCCGCGCATCTTCTGCTTGAGTTCCGCGAAGTCCAGTTGGCGGTACTGCGGCCAGTCGGTCACGACCACCAAGGCGTCGCAGCCGGCGGCGAGCGTCGCCTCGTCGGCGCAGTACTCCACCGGCAGGTCCGGGTAGAAGCGCCGCGCGTTCTCCATCGCGATCGGATCGTGCACGCGCACGACGGCGCCGCGTTCGTGCAGATGGCGGATCAGGGTCAACGCGGGCGCATCGCGCAGGTCGTCCGTGTTCCCCTTGAACGCCAGTCCCAGCAGGCCGATGGTCGTGCCGCGCAGGACCTTGAGATGCTGCTGAAGCTTGTCGACAACGTAGGCGCGCTGACGGCGGTTCACGTCGATGGCGGAGCGCACGATCGGCATGGAGTAGTCGTAGCTCCCCGCCAGCGCGAGCACGGCGGACGTGTCTTTCCCGAAGCAACTGCCGCCCCAACCGATCCCGGCATGCAAGAACTTGCTGCCGATCCGCTCGTCCAGTCCGATGGCGCGCGCGACCTCGGTGATATCGGCGCCGACCTTCTCTGCCAACACCGAGAACTCGTTGATGAAGCTGATCTTGGTCGCTAGGAAAGCGTTCGCCGCGTACTTCGTCAACTCGGCGCTGGTGGCGGTGGTGGTGATGAGAGGAGGGAGGTCGTATCGTTCCGGCCTCGGCGTGCCCGGCGGCGGCTCGAACGTCTGCTCGAGGATGGGCGCGTACAACTCGCGCAGCACGCCAGCGGGGAACGGGTCGTCGCAACCGATGACGATGCGGTCGGGGTAGAGCGTGTCGTGCACCGCGCGCCCCTCGGCCAGGAACTCGGGGTTCGACGCGACGTGGACTTCGGCCTCGACCCCACGGGCGGCGAGTTCCCGGGCGATGATACCCTCGACGTGGCGAGCGCTGCCCACGGGGACGGTGGACTTGTTGACCACCACGAGCCGCGCGCCGGGTTGGATCAGCGCCGCGACTTCCCGAGCGGCGGCGTCGACGAACTGCAGGTCGGCGTCACCGTTCTCCTTGGACGGCGTCCCGACGGCGATCATCACGACCCCCGTGTCCCGCAGTTCGGGGATGTCGGTTCGGAATCGCAAGTTCGCGTTGCCTGCAGCCAGGATCTCCTTCAACCCTCCCTCGTGGATCGTGGGCTCGCCTTTCGACAGCCGCTCGACGATCTCGGGCTTCTTGTCGACGCACGTGACCTGATGGCCCAGGTAGGCGAGTGCGGTTCCGGTCGTCAAGCCGACGTAACCGGTGCCGATGATGGTGACGTTCACGGGTGTGGCCTCGTTTCTCCGGCTCGTCTCGGTTCCAAAGACATGCGAGCCTCAGTTTCGGCGGTTGGGTTGGCGCACGCTCACGCGCGCTTCGGCTCGCGGCGCGGGTGCGTTCGGGCGCTGCCGTTCGGGCACGTCGCCGTACCCTTCGTAGCCGTACCCACCGGCCCGACGAACGCGCGGCTCGGCGACCATGGTGGCGGCGACGCCGAGAAGGCGTACCCCCATCCTCTCCAGCAAGTCGAGCGAGGCGCGCAGCGAGCGCCGATCGGACCGCCTGAGGTTGACGGCCAAGATCGCGCCGGTAGCGAACGGCGCGATGGTGAGCGCGTCCGCCACGGCCAAGACGGGCGGTGTGTCCACGACGATGACGTCGTACGACCGAGACCAGGCATCGACGAGCGTGCGGAAATCGCGGCCGAGCAACTCGGCTGCCTGTGGCACCGGCTCGAACGCCGGGATCACGTCGAGCGTCTGCTGGCCGCCGATCGGCACGCGAGCGATGCGGTGTTGGCCCCCCGGGTCGCGCAGGAAGTCGGTCAGATCGGACCCGTTCCCGCGGCGCAAACCGTACTCCTGATGGAGCACCGGCTGGCGCAGGTCCGCATCGACCAAGAGCGTACGGTAGTCGTTACGCGCGAAGCTCTCGGCAAGGTTGAGCGACACCGCCGACTTCCCTTCGCCGGCGCGGCCGCTGGTGACGATCACGACCTTGGGCGCAGCGTCGGCCGTGGCGAACAGCACGCCCGTCCGGAGGTAGCTCGCCGCTTCGCGTGGGAGGCGACGTGTTGGTTTCGGCATGCGTTCGAACTCCGCCATGATCGGGACGCCCGCGATCTCCTCGAGTTCGTCGACGCTCTTGAGGCGGATGTCGAGCGTCGCTCGCAGGATGACGATCCCGTACGTGACGACGATGCCCGCGATGGCGGCCAGCAGGGCGTTCACCCACGGACGCGGCGCGACCGGCGAGGTGGGCACGTTCGCCCGTTGCAGGACGTCGAGGCGTCCGACCGCGGAGGCGCCCATCGCCCGCGCTACCGCCAAGGACTGTTGCTGCTGCGCCCGAAGCGTGATGAGCCCTTCGATCTCCGTCGCGCGGGTAGGGTCTCCCAGAGCCTGAAGGGACCGGATCTGCTCGGTGAGCGACGCGATCTGCTGCTGCAACGCCGTCACGATCTGTTCGACGCTGCGCGTGGCCCGTTGCACGTCCCAGTCGACCAGAGCGTCGGCGACGGCGTTCGCGGTGGCAGCGGCGTCACTTGGGCTGCCGGTGGAGGCCGTCACGGTGATCAGCGAGGAAGCGCCGCTCTCGGACGCTCGCACGCTCACGCGCGAGCGAAGCGCACGGACGGCGCGGTCGTCCACCTCGGATACGCCCAACAGGCCGAGCGCCTCCGTCAACACGGTGTCGCTTGTCGCCGCGACCTGGTAGGCGCCGAGCCCGACGGCGGGAGCGACCACGGCGGATACGCCGAAGGAGCGGAAGTCCGCGGTGGACTCGGCCGCGAGCACCGTCGCCTGGGCCTCGTATACGGGCGCCTGTCGGCCCGACCACAGGTAAGCGGCGTAGCCGAGCACCACTGCGACTGCGATGCTCCACAGAGCACCGCGCCTGAGAAGCCGGAGCGCTTCGCCCAAGGAGGCGGTGATGTCGTTGGTCATGGCACCTCGCGGCGGACCGGGTAGCGGTCGCTAAGGGACTGTACCAGACGCCGATGAGCGCTCTCCGTGCGGTGTCACACGCGTCGCGGCTGTGACCATCTCTGCCAGCGCCGCCCCGTCGCGGGGCTAGTCTGGAGCCAGATCCACGTTCGCGCCGGCACGGCGCGCACGCTTCGTGCGGCCGCCACGCGCCAACCGCGCACACGCGCCGGCCCGGAACCATCGCGTCTTGCAGGAGTAGGCATGCATCCAGCACCCCAACCACTTCTCCATCGCCTTCTCGCGCGCGCGGGTCCATGGCTCCGTACGTTCACCGCCGCGTCCTTGCTCGTCGTCGCCGCGCACGGCCACGCCGACGGCGCCGGTACGGCCGCCGCTGCCGACGAGGTGCCCGCGGACATCCTGGCAGCGTTGGCGGCTCGTTCTCCCGCAAGCGTTCAACGCGCGCGTGACCTCGAGGACCGGCGCATCGAACGAGACCGCGTGGTGCGCGGCGTCGGGTTCGCCGCATCCGCCAAGCCCACGCTCGACCTGGAACAAGACCTCTCCGACCCGAACGATCACGGCACCTGGGACGCCGACCTTCTTCTCGAAGCGACGTTCACGTACCGCTACGACGCGGTCGCGACGCTCGACGCCGAGGTGCGACTCGAGCGCGCGGCGGCCCGGCTGCGCGCGCAGCGTCGCGCCGACGTCGAGCAAGCCCTTCTCGACCTCTCCCGGCTGCGCATCGCGGAACGCAGCCTTCAGGCGGCCCGGCAGGAGCGAGACGCATCGCTCGAGGACGCCTCTGCCGACCCCGACGACCCCGCCCTCGCGCGAGCCCTGGACAGGGCGGAACTCGAGGTGGACGAACTCCTGCTCGACGTGGAGACGCTCGCCTGGGAGCTGACACAGCTCGGGATACGTCCCACCGGCGCGTGGCGCCCCTTCGCCTTCGAGTTGCCCGTCGTCACGCAGGGTCGGCACCCTCGAGCGCTTGCCCTCGGCCTCGAGGTGGCGCTCGCGGAAGCGCGTCGTGAGCGTGCCAGCACGAGCGTGCTCGACGAGATCGAACTCACCGCGACGTACGAGACGGCGGGCGCTCGCGCGCTCGGCAGCGTCGGGTGGGATGCCGGCCGGCCCCAAGCGTCCGTGACCGTGCGTTGGCGCCCCGGCGACGCGCGCGGTTGGGGCGTGGGCGTGTCGGCTAGACTCCAGGTCGACGACGCCACGACCGCTACCCTGGCCCGGGCCGAGCGCGATTTGCACGATGCCGAGGCCGCTTTGGCCTCATTCGTGGAAGCCTTCGGGCGCTCCGTGGAGGCGTCCGCCCGACGGGTCGACATCGCCTGGCGGGATGTCACGTACGCTGAACGCGACCTGGCCGACACCCGTCGGGCTAGGGACGAGTCGCCGACGTCGGGGAGTCGCGCGGAGCTTGCCGTGCGACGCGCCGAAGACGCCCTGGACCGCGCATGGCAAGGGTACGTGCGCGCCGTAGCCGACCATCTCGAACTGCTCGACGCCGCCTGGCCGACACCCGGGTCGGGGGCGCGGGACGTGGAGGACGTATGAGGATCCTGGTTACCGGCACCGATGGCTATCTCGGCTCGCTGCTCGCTCCGGAGCTGATGCGGCGCGGACACGACGTGGTGGGCGTCGACACCGGCTTCTACCGCGAAGGCTGGCTGTATCACGGAGTCGACACGACGCCTCTGACCCACCTCAAGGACCTCCGTCGCCTGACGGCGGACGACCTCCGTGGAGTCGATGCCATCGTCCACATGGCGGAGCTGTCGAACGACCCCACCGGCGCACTGTCTCCGACCATCACCTACGAGATCAACCACCAGGGCTCGGTCCACCTGGCGAAGCTCGCCCGCGCAGCCGGCATCGAACGCTTCGTCTACATGTCGTCATGCAGCGTTTACGGCGTGGCGGAACAAGACATGGTGGACGAGACGTCCGAGGTCAACCCACAGACCGCCTACGCCGAGTGCAAGACGCTGGTGGAGCGCGACGTGGGCGCCATGGCTGCCGACGACTTCTCCCCGACGTTCCTCCGCAACGCCACCGCCTATGGCGCGAGCCCGCGCATGCGCTTCGACATCGTGCTGAACAACCTAGCCGGCTTCGCCCACACCACGCGCGAGATCAAGATGCTGTCCGACGGCACGCCATGGCGGCCGCTCGTGCATGCGCTCGACATCGCCAAAGCGGTGCGATGCGCCGTGGAGGCGCCACGCGACGCCGTGCACGGCGAGATCTTCAACGTCGGGGACACGCGCCACAACTACCAGGTGCGTCAGTTGGCCGAGATCGTGGCCGATGCGTTCCCCGGCTGCGAGCTGAGCTTCGGCGACCAGGGCTCGGACAACCGCAGCTACCGCGTGAACTTCGACAAGATCGCCTCGCAGCTGCCCGGCTTCGCCTGCGACTGGGACGCGGAGAAGGGCGCCGCCCAGCTTCACGCCGTGTTCGAGCGCATCGGGCTGACCAAGGAGATGTTCGAGTCGCGCGACTTCACGCGCCTGAAGATGCTCGAGCACCTGCTGCGCACCGGCCAGATCGATGAGCACTTCTTCTGGGTCGCACCCGCCGTGCGGCAGGAGGTGCCCGCGTGATCTTCCGCCCGACGCCCCTGGCCGGCGCCTACGTCGTCGAACTCGAGGAACGCTCCGATGAACGCGGCTTCTTCGCGCGCAGTTTCTGCATGCGCGAGTTCGAGGAGCACGGCCTGAAGCCGACCGTCGCGCAATGCAACGTGTCGTTCAACCACAAGGCGGGCACCATGCGCGGCATGCATTACCAGTTGCCGCCGGCTGCCGAGACGAAGCTGGTGCGTTGCACGAGGGGCGCGGTCTACGACGTCATCGTCGACCTGCGCAAGGACTCGCCCAGCTACTTACGGCACTTCGGCATCGAGCTCACCGAGACCAACCGGCACGCGCTCTACGTGCCCGAGATGTTCGCCCACGGCTACATCTCGCTCACCGACGGCGCCGAGGTGACGTACCAGGTCGGCGAGTTCTACACGCCCGGCTACGAACGCGGCATCCGCTACGACGACCCCGCCCTCGGGATCCGCTGGCCGGCCGAGGTGGTCGTGATCTCGGAGAAGGACCGCGCGTGGCCGGAGTTCGGTGCCGGGGAGGCGGCGACATGATCCTCGTCGACACCGCCCTACGGAAGCGTCAGGAGGAAGGACGCCCGGTTCGTGTCGGCATGATCGGCGCCGGGTTCATGGCCCGCGGCGTTGCGAACCAGATCGTGAACTCGACGCCCGGCATGGAACTGGTGGCGATCGCCAACCGCACGCCTGCCAACGCGGAGCGGGCGTACCGCGAAGCCGGGCGCGACGACCTCGCCATGGTCGCAACCGCGGCCGAGCTCGACGCCGCCCTGGCAGACGGCCGCGCGGCCGTGACGGACGACCCGATGCTGGTGGCGCGCGCAGACGGCGTCGACGTCCTGCTCGAGGTGACGGGCGCGGTCGAGTACGGCGCCCACGTCACCCTCGAGGCCATCTCCCACGGCAAGCACGTGGTGTTGATGAACGCCGAGCTGGACGGCACCGTCGGACCGATCCTGAAGACCTACGCAGACGCCGCCGGCGTCGTGCTGTCGGCCTGTGACGGTGATCAACCCGGCGTGCAGGCGAACCTGCTGCGCTTCGTGCAGGGCATCGGCTTGACGCCACTGGTGGCGGGCAACATCAAGGGTCTGCAGGACCCCTACCGCACCCCCACCACCCAGCAGGCGTTCGCCGAGAAGTGGGGGCAGCGCCCGAGCATGGTGACGAGCTTCGCCGACGGCACCAAGATCAGCTTCGAGCAGGCCATCGTGGCGAACGGCTTCGGCTTCACCATCCTTCAGCGCGGCATGGTCGGCCGCGACCATCGCGAGCACATCGACACGGGCGTGAAGGACTTCGACGTAGACGAGCTCCGCGCGCTCGGTGGCGTGGTCGACTACGTGGTCGGCGCGCAACCGGGACCGGGGATCTACGTCTACGCCACCCACGACGATCCCAAGCAGCGTCACTACCTCAACCTCTACAAGCTCGGCGAGGGACCGCTGTACAGCTTCTACGTGCCGTACCACCTGTGCCACTTCGAGGTTCCGAGCTCGCTGGCGCGCGCCGTGCTGTTCCAAGACGCGGTGTTGGCCCCCACCGGCGGACCGCGCGTGGAGGTCGTAGCCACCGCCAAGCGCGACCTACGCGCGGGCGAGACGCTCGACGGCCTCGGCGAGTACATGACCTACGGACAGTGCGAGAAGGCGTCCACCACGGCGCAGGACGGACTGCTGCCGATCGGCGTGGCGGAAGGCTGCGTCCTCACCCGTGACGTCGCCAAGGACGAGGTCCTTCGCTACGACGACGTGCGCATCCCCGAAGGGCGCCTGATCGACCGTCTGCGCGACGAGCAGCGGGCGCGCTTCGGTGCCGAAACCGGCCATCACGAGGAGGCATCCGTATGAAGGCAGTGATCTTGGCGGGCGGGTTGGGAACCCGCCTCTCGGAGGAGACCACGCTGAAGCCCAAGCCGATGGTGGAGATCGGCGGCCGGCCGATCCTGTGGCACATCATGAAGATCTTCGAAGCGGGCGGGGTGAACGAGTTCGTGATCGCGCTCGGCTACAAGGGCGAGATCATCAAGCAGTACTTCCTGGACTTCTTCGCCATCCACAACGATATCTCCGTCGATCTCGCGACCGGCCGCACCACCATCCACGACGGCAACCAGCCGAACTGGAAGGTGCACTTGATCGACACCGGCCTCGCCACGCAGACCGGGGGGCGGCTCCGTCGCCTGCGGTCGTGGCTGGAAGACGACGACGACTTCCTGTTCACCTACGGCGACGGCGTGGCCGACATCGACATCCGCAAGCTGGTGGCGTTCCACCGCAGCCACGGCCGCGACGCGACCGTCACCACCGTGCGTCCGCCGGCCCGCTTCGGCAACCTGACGTTCTCCGGCGATACCGTGACCAACTTCCACGAGAAGCCGGAAGAGGGCGAAGGCTGGATCAACGGCGGCTACTTCGTGCTGAACCGGGCGGCCATCGACGTGATCGACGACGACGCATCGATCTGGGAGCGTGAACCGGTCGACAGGCTGGTGAAGAGCGGGCACCTGGTGGGGTACCGGCACTTCGGCTTCTGGTCGTGCATGGACACCTTGAAGGAGAAGAACCTCCTCGAGGACATGTGGAGTACGGGCAAGGCGCCATGGAAGATCTGGGAGGACGCGGCCCTGCACGGAACGCCCGTTCCGACCTGAGCCCCGCCTGCGACCCCGGCAGGTCTTCTTCAGCTCCCGCGGTTGCGCAGGAAGATGCCGGC
>CAZOTV010000032.1:20999-28088 GCA_964582795.1 uncultured bacterium | reverse complement strand
AGATCCACGGCGAGCGCTACATGGTCGGGATGCGCGTGAAGGTGTACGTGCAGAACGTCGAGCTGTCACCGCGCGGCCCGTCCATCCTGGTGTCGCGCGCCGCTCCCGAGCTGCTCGAGTACCTGATGCGGCAGGAGATCCCCGAGGTGGCCGACGGCACCGTGGAGGTCAAGGCGGTCGCGCGGGAGGCCGGTCAACGGTCCAAGGTGGCGGTGACGTCGAACAACCCGAACGTCGACCCCATCGGCGCCTGCATCGGCCATCGCGGCAGTCGCATCCAAGCGGTGACGGCCGAGCTCCAGCGCGAGCGCGTCGACATCATCCAGTGGGACGGCACGGCGCGCGAGTTCATCCGCAACGCGCTCTCCCCGGCCAAGGTCGGCAACATCGAACTCGACACCGAGAACAAGACCGCCCGCGTCACGGTGGGCAACGATCAGCTCTCGCTGGCGATCGGCAAGAGCGGCCAGAACGTCCGCCTGGCCGCCAAGCTGACCGGCTACAAGATCGACCTGGTGCCGTCCGAGTCGGTCTCCGACCTCGACGCAGCCATGCAGGCCGCCGCATCGCGCATGGGCGATTCGGCCGTGGTCGAGCGCGGCCACGCCGCCTTCGACGCGCTCTTCAGCGCGTCTCCGGGCAGCGGCGAGGAACCCGAAGCGTCCGCGTCCGACACGTCAGAAGACGCCGGATCCGAGGCGGCCGCCTCCGAAGAGGCGGCAGCGGCCGAGGAGGAACCCAAGGACGCCGAGGAGGCGACCTCCTGATCATGGCGAAGCCGGCCGTTCGTCACGTTCCGATGCGGCGATGCGCGGTGTGCCGCGCCTCGTTGCCCCAGGCGGAGCTGATCCGCTTGGCGCAGGACGACGACACGTTCCGGCTCGACTTGGCGCGCCGACTCGGCGGGCGTGGCACCTGGGTGTGCCTCGCTTGCGCGGCGGAACCGAACGAGAAGAAGCTGCGGCAGGCCTTCCGGGGCCAGAGCCAGCAGGTACGGGCGCTCCTGGTGGACGCGCTCGCCGCGCGTCCGCAACCCGCCTCCCAGCGGGCCGCGGGCGCTGGGACGGAGGGCATGCATGACCGATAAGGTACGGATCTACCAGCTCGCGCGCGACCTCGATGTCGAGAGCCGCGAGCTGATCGCGATCCTCGAGGACATGGGCGTCGAGGTCAAGTCGCACTCGAGCACGCTCGACACGGAGACGGCAGAGGCGGTGCGGCAACTCGTCGAAGCCGACGCCGCGGAGAAGGCTGCCGCGAAGAAGACGGTGAAGAAGGCCGCGCCGGAGTCGACTGCCAAGCCGGCCAAGGCGGGCGCCCAAGGCAAGAAGGCGCCGGCGGAGCCCGCGAAGGCGGCCGTGGAGGCGAAAGAGGCAGGAGCCGTCAAGCCCGCGAAGGAAGCCGACGCCGCCGCGAAGAGCGAGGCCGAGGCGGCCGCCATGGCCGAGAAGCAAGCGAAACCGAAGGGCGCCAAGGCCGCCGCGCCGGCCAAAGCCGCGGAGTTGCCGGTGCGCGCACCCGTGGTGACCGTCATGGGTCACGTCGACCACGGCAAGACGTCGTTGCTCGACGCCATCCGCAAGACGCGCGTGGCCGAACGCGAAGCGGGCGGCATCACGCAGCACATCGGCGCGTACCAGGCGCAGACGAAGCAAGGTGTCGTCACGTTCATCGACACGCCCGGCCACGAGGCGTTCACGACCATCCGCCAGCGCGGCGCGAACGCCACCGACATCGCGGTCATCGTGGTGGCGGCCGACGACAGCATCATGCCGCAGACGCGTGAGGCCATCGCCCACGCCAAGGCGGCCGGCGTGCCGATCGTCGTGGCGATCAACAAGATCGACCTGCCCCAGGCGAACCCCGAGAAGGTCAAGCAAGACCTCATGCAGGTCGAGCTCATCCCCGAGGAGTACGGCGGCGACACGATCACCGTCGAGCTCAGCGCGAAGACCGGTCAGGGCATCGACGATCTGCTGGAGATGCTGTCGCTCGTGGCCGAGGTCGAGGAGCTGCGCGCCCGCGAAGACGGCCTTGCCAAGGGCATCGTCATCGAGTCGGTGCTTGACAAGCGCGCCGGCGTGCTCGCGACCATCATCGTGCAGGAAGGCACCCTGCGCGTCTCGGACTACATCGTCTCGGGCGAGGCGTGGGCCAAGGTCCGCAGGCTCACCGACCATACCGGCGCCAACATCGACAAGGCCGGTCCGTCCGTGCCGGTCCAGGTGTTGGGCTTCTCCGTTCAACCGCACGCCGGCGACGTGGTCGAAGCCGTGGAAGACGAGGCGACGGCCAAGGCGATCACCGAGCAGCGCCGCGACGAGCGCGAGGAGATGGAGCGCGAGGCGATCGGCCGCAAGGGCCTGACCCTCGCCGACCTGTTCGGCAAGCCCAAGACCAAGACCATCAACCTGTTGGTGCGCGCCGACACGCAGGGCACCCTCGAGGCCATCAAGGGCGTGCTGCTGCGCGAGGCCGAGGCCACCGACGAGGTGGACATCGACATCATGTTGGCCGAGGTCGGCGCCCCGACCGAGTCCGACCTGTTGCTGGCGGGCACCGCCGGTGCGTCCGTCATGACGTTCGGCGTCAACGCGCCCGGCAGCGTGTTGAAGTCGGCCGAGCGGCAGGGCATCCCGATCAAGAGCTACCGGATCATCTACGAGCTAATCGAGGACGTGCAGCGCATGATCCGCGGCCAGATCGAACCGGAGACCGAAGAGCGCACCCTCGGGCGCGCCGAGATCCGGCAGGTCATCAAGGTCCCGCGCTCCGGCAACATCGCCGGCTCGTACGTGCTCGACGGCGTGATCCGGCGCGGCGCCAAGGCGCGCCTCATCCGCGGCGGCAAGGAGGTCTACAAGGGCTCCATCGCCGGCCTGCGCCGCTTCAAGGACGACGTGCGCGAAGTCGGCACCGGCTTCGAGTGCGGCATCAACCTCCAGAACTACGACAACGTGCAGGAGGGTGACGTCATCGAAGCCTACGAACTGGTCGAGGTTCCCGTCGCCTGAGGTAGAATCGCGTTCGTGCCGATTCGCATGCCCCCGAACCAGCGCCCGAACCACATGGCGACCCTCGCTTTGGTTCGGGCGCTGTCGTTCGTCCTGGCGTTGCTGCCGCTGCCGCCCGCGCTGGCGCGCGCCGCGGTGGCGCCCGGTGACGGCGCCGGCATGGCGGCCGCGCCGTTGGTCATGCTCGACGCGGGCGCCCGCGGCCCGGTGGCGCTGGTGGGCGGAGCGGGCTCGCGCATCGTCGCTCCACAGGCGTTCTCGCCGTTCGTCGCGCCTCGACCAACGCACGTCGAGCGCGCCGCACCGACCACCGAGCGGCCGCTTCGCAGCGGCAGGCTGTTGGCGGCGCTCGGCAGGCTGCAACTCGAAGGCGGCTGAGGCCGCAGGCGTACGCATGCGCGTACCAGTACGCGTACCCATGTGCCTACACGTACCCGCAAACGTACCCGGACACGTACCCTCAGACGTACCCATTCGTGCCGCCCCCCTCCGTGAGCGGCAAGCGACTCCGCGTTCGCGTGGAACCTTAGGAGCCTCATGAACCAACGAAACGTCACCGGCATCCTGGTGCTGGCCATCATCGTCGCCTCCGTGGCGTACCTGTGGCAGCCTTGGAACCCGGGCGTGAGCGCGCTGAAGCTCGGCCTGGACCTTCAGGGCGGCCTGCGCGTCACGCTGCAGTCCGACGAGCCCAACCCACTTCGACAAGACCTCGAGACGGCGCGCAACATCGTCGAGAACCGTGTCAACCAGTTCGGCGTCTCGGAACCGCTGATCGCGACCTCGGGCGACGACCGCATCGTCGTCGAGTTGCCCGGCCTGACCTCGGCCGATCAACAACGCGCGCTCGACCTGATCGGCCAGCAGGCCATCCTCGAGTTCCGCCTGGTGCGCTCGGAAGCCAACGCGCTTCCCAACGACGCCCTGACCCTCGACGATCTCGAGTCCGCCGCCTTCACCGGCGAGATCGTCTCCACCGCCCGGGCCGAGTTCCAACAGGTTCCGGGCGCGCCGTCCGGCCCCGTGGTGGTGTTCGAGATCCGGCGCGAAGACGCCCAGGCCTTCGGTGACTTCACCGGCCGGAACGTCAATCGCCGCATGGCCATCGTCCTCGACGGCACCATCGTCACGTCCCCCACGCTGCAGTCGCGCATCAGCGACTCGGGCCAGATCACCGGCATCGGCTCGCTCGACGAGGCGTCGGACATCGCCGTCGTGTTGCGCTCCGGCAGCCTGCCGATCAGCCTCCACGTCGAAGAGATCCGCGCCATCGGCCCGACGCTCGGACAAGACTCGATCAACGCCGGCCGCATCGCCGCCCTGATCGGCGGCGGCGCCGTGCTCGTCACCGTGGTGGCCTACTACGGACCACTGTTCGGCGGCGTGCTCGCCGTCGGCGTCGCGCTCGCTCTGTTGATCATCTTCGGGGTGTTGGCCGGCCTGGGCGCAGCGCTCACGCTGCCGGGCCTGGCGGGCCTGGTGCTCACCATCGGCGCGGCCGTGGACGGCAACGTCATCAGCTTCGAGCGCATCCGCGAGGAACTGCGTGCCGGCAAGGGGCTGCGCCTGGCGATGAAGCGCGGCTTCGGCAACTCGCTCTCTGCCATCATCGACGCGAACGTCACGACGCTGCTCGCCGCGGGCGCGCTCTACCAGTACACCAGCGGCGCGGTGCGCGGCTTCGCCATCACGCTCGCCATAGGCATCGTGGCGTCCGTGTTCATCAACACGGTCGTGGTGCCGTTCTTCCTCGACGTGCTGACGCTGAAGAACCAACGTTCGTACCTCTGGAAGGGCTGGTCGGTTCGCGGGATCTCGTTCGTGCGCCGCGCCCTCCCCGTGGTCAGCGTGACGGGTCTCCTGGCCGTGGCGTCGATCGCGTACGTGGCGATGACGGGCCTGAGCCTCTCCACCGACTTCACCGGCGGCACCAACGTCCTCTTGCGCGTTCCCGACGACGCCACCACGTCCGAAGTGCGCGCCGCCGTGGACGGCCTCGGCTTCGAAGGCGTCACCGGGCAGGCGGCCACCATCGTCGAGGTCGAGGACGCGACCGTCGAGGGTAACCTCATCTCCGTGCGGACGGGCCTGAGCGATGCCGACCAGACCGGCACCGAGGAGTTCGCGGGCGCGCTGGCCGAGGCGGTGAACGGCCAGGTGCTGTCGTCCGACTTCGTCGGGCCGGCCGTCGGCGCCGACCTGCGCCGCGGCGCGATCATGGCGGTGCTCGTGGCGTTGGCGTTGATCCTGCTGTACGTCGCCTGGCGCTTCTGGCCGAACTGGATCGTGGCGATCGCCGCCATCGTCGCCACCGCCCACGACGTCGCCATCACCCTCGGGGCGCAGGCGCTCTTCAACATCGAGTTCGGCATCCCGGTGCTGGCAGCACTGCTGTTCGTCGTCGGTTACTCGCTCAACGACTCGATCATCATCGCCGACCGCATCCGCGAGAACCTTCGCACCGTGCGCGACCGCAGCTACCGCGAGGTCGTCGACCTGGCCGTCAACCAGACGCTCTCGCGCACGCTGGTCACGTCAGGAACCACGCTGCTGCCGGTCATCGCTCTGCTCCTGTTCGGCGGCAGCGTGCTGCGGGGCTTCAGCCTGACGCTGTTGATCGGCATCGGCGTCGGCACGTTCTCGAGCATCTTCATCCTCGCGCCGCTGGTGGTGTGGTTCAAAGAGCGCCAGCGCGGCACGAGCCGCGGCCGCGCGCGGACGGCGCGCGCCTGAGGGGCCGTCTGGTCACCTGACGGCCGCTCGGGAAGGCGCTCTCGCGAGAGCACGGCCTTCCCGCATCGCGTGAGCGGGGCGGGCACCGAGACGGTGCTCGCCCCGCTTCGTCGTGGACCGTCGTCGTCTCAGGGAACGTCGATGCGGAACTGCCGAAGGAACTGGCCCGCCATCGACACCAGCGCACGCCACTCGCCGGGCACGAGCTCGACGTCCTCGGGGAGCGTCACCACGATCGCCCGTCCTGCGGGCGCTTCGGTGCCGGAAGGAGCGTCGCCGGGTTCGATCGGCTGTGTCTCCGCGGCATCGCCGTTCGCCGGCGCCTGGGCGTCTTCGGCTGCCTGGCTCGGCTCAAGCCACACGCTCATCGACGCCGCCTCGCGGCCGTTGGGGGCGAACCACTGCACGTCGAGCCAACCAGCCGTCGTGATGGCGTCCGGTACCAACGTGAGGCGCGGCCGGCCGTTCGCGAGCGTGATGGCGCTCTCGTCGGTGAGCCGCGCTTCGCGCGTAACGGGCACTTCCTCCGGGATCACAGGTATATAGAGCGGTCTACACGCCGCGAGAACGACCGTCGCGAAGGCAACCACGGCGATGATTACGCGAACCTCCCGCCGCGGCGCCACACCTACCTCCCGTCCCACAGCAACAACGCTGCTGCGAACGCGACCGGAGCCGTCTGGGCGCGCAGCACCCGCGGGCCGAAGCGAACCGCCACCGCTCCCCGCTCGACCAACGCGGCGGTCTCGTCGGGTTCGAGCCCACCTTCGGGCCCCGTCACCAGCGTGACGTGGTTCTCGCCCTGCTCGCTCGTGGGTTCAGAAGCGACGTTCCGCTCCGTGGCGGTTCCGCTGCCCCGGCCGAGCCCACGCCAACCGTGCGCGGACGCGATGTCGGCAAGGGACGCCGTGGCGTCCGGGTCACCGACCAGACACACGCCGCGCCAGCTGAGGTCCGCTAGCGGCGTGGGGGCGTGCACCTCGGGCACGGCTGCCCGCCCGCACTGGCGCGCCGCTTCGGCCGCGACCCGCTGCAGTCTCGCGATCTTCGCCTGCGCCAAGACCGGCACGTCCACGTTGCGCGTGGTGAGCAGTTGGAACGCCGCCACCCCGAGCTCGGTGGCGGGACGAACGACGTCGCTCAGCTTGTCGCCCTTGAGTAGCGCGACCGCCAACGTGACGCGGAGCCGGGCCTCGGAGGCGCTCGGCCCCGGAGCCCCGAGGCGGACCGTCACCGCGTGTCGGTCCAGGACGAGCACCTCGCCTTGCGCGACGTTGCCGCGGCCGTCGAAGGCCTCGACCGCGGCGCCCGGTCGCACGCGCAGGACATCGCGTAGATGGTG
>CAZOTV010000032.1:9223-20899 GCA_964582795.1 uncultured bacterium | reverse complement strand
CGAAGGCCTCGACCGCGGCGCCCGGTCGCACGCGCAGGACATCGCGTAGATGGTGTGCCTCCGGTCCGATCAAGGTCGTCTCACCCTCCGCGAGGTCGTCGACGAGCACTCGGTGCTGCCTCACGCGAATGTCCTCGATGCGGTCATAGCGTGCCGCCGTTCCTTCGGCCCAGTCCGCTCGGGGCTGGGCTCCAGCGGGAGCCCACACGGTCGACCGCTCACGGCGACATGCTCGGGGCTGGGCTCCAGCCGGAGCCCGCACGGTCGAGGGCTCACGGCGACGTTCCCGCGGCCGCGCTCGCCGCGGCCAGGTGCACCAGCAGCCACTCGCCGTCCCGCTCCTCGCGCACCACCCGAAGCGAGCTCGGAACGGCGTCCAGAACGACGTCGCGGAGTGATCGGAGGATGCCGGTCAGAACGATCGATCCACCCAGGCCCATGCGCGCTTCGTAGGCCGGCATCAGAAGGGCGTGCAACTCGGCGTAGAGGTTCGCCACCACCACGTCCACGGTGAGGGGCACGCCGCTGGCGTCGATGCTTCCAAGGGCGAAGCGGGCGCGCGATCGGTTCCGCGCGGCGTTGTGCCGCGCCACCGGCAGCGTAAGGGGATCGACGTCGACACCGATGGCGCGCGCGGCACCCAACGCGTCCGCGGCGATGGCGAGCACGCCCGTGCCCGAGCCCACGTCCAGGACGGTCCTCCCCACCAGGTCCATGGCGGCGAGCGCTTCGAGCGCCATCCTGGTGGTCTCGTGATGGCCCGTCCCGAACGCCGAGCCGGGGTCCAGCCAGAGCACCTTGTCACCGTCTGTCAGGTCGACATGCACGTGGCTCGGCGCGATCACGAGCGACCCCGCGCGCACCGGCCCGAGGGTGGCATAGTACTCGGCCACGTGATCCACGTCAGGAGCGTCCCGCCACTCCCCAGCGACCTCCAGCTGCCGCACCTCGTCGAAGTACGCGAGCAACACAGGCCCGGTTTCGTCTTCGGCTTCCCAGATGCCCAGGCAACCGGCGTCCCACAGCGCCGCGGCTTCGGGTGACTCGGCCGTGACGCCGCGCACGGCGTAGGTCTTCACCGCGCGGTCCTCGCGATGACGCCCGCAGGCCTCACGCGCCCACCGGCGTGCGCGCCACCCGCGCGTCGCGCGTCACGATCTCGAAGCCTAGGCGCTCGCCCTCCCGCAGGTAGAACGCGATGTCGGCAGACCGCGTGCCGCTTCCCAAGCTACGACGGTCGTAGGCGCGGGTAGCGGCTAGGATCATGGTCTCCGCCAGGCAGGCAGGCACGTGACCGGAGCCGAAGCGAAGGTCGATCCGGCTCTGCATGGATCCCGGCGGGCGGACCACGCCGCCTGGCACCAGTTCCACGCCGGGCACGCCGCGCACGCTCTCGTCCACGTCGGCCGGCCGGCCCAAGTCGTAAACCCAGGCGCCTGGCTTGACATGGTGGGCGAACACGACCGGGTTGGGGTCGGACGTGGCGGTGAAGACGAGGTCCGCCTCCGCCACGAGGTCGAGGTCGGTGCCGGTCCGCACGAGGGTGCTGGGGAACTTGCGCCTCAGCGTCGCGGCGCTGCGGCGCAGGCGCTCTCGGTCGCGACCGATGAGGACCAACTCCCCTACCTCGGGCGCGATCATGCGCGCGACGCCGAACGCCACCACGCCGTTCGCGCCCACCACCGCCGCGGTGGCGCGACGGAGGTCACCGCCTTGAGCCTTGAAGCGCCGCAGCAAGCCGGGCACGGCGGCCCGCACCGTCGCGGCCGTGTACGCGCCGCCGTTGGTCACGACGATCTCTGGCACCGCCTCCTGCACCTCGCGCCCCTTGTCGCCCACGGTGGACCAGAACGCGCCCAACCCGACCACCTCGGCTCCGAGGCGGTGCGCGAAGCGAGCACCCTGGATCGCCAAGCGCAGCGCCTCGTTCGGCGAGGAGCGGAACTGGTCCGGCAGCAGCGGGGCGCTGATGAGCAGGACGCGCAGGTTCCGGCCGTCGGCGAGTCGGATGCCCTCGATGACGCCGTGGAACTGCGGCCGAAGGTTGAGGAACGCGCGCTTGAGCCACGCTTCGGGGATGCGTCCGGGACGCACCCAGTGCTCCATCACGTGGCGCATCCAGCGCATGCTGCGCGGCTGCCAGACGTCGTCGTACGTCATCGGATGCACCAGGAACGCGCACAGGGTGGTGTTCGGATCGATGCCGCGGACCGCGGGCGGGTCGCCCAGCCTCGCTTCGGTGCCGTCCCTAACGCGCGCGATGGCAGCCTTCTGCCGCCACGCCACCACCAGCGTCGTCGCCGCCATCGACAGCGCGATCGGCCATGGTCCGACACCGAACGCCGCGGCCGCCGCGGCAGCGCCACTCAGCGCGACGTAGCCCGCCAGGCTCGCGACGGACGCGTACCCCGACGCCGCCAACACGGCGGCGAACACTCCCACGCCGATGGCGATCACCCAGAACGGCGCAGCGCCCAAGGCGTGCAGCGTGGCGAGCGCGCCCACGGCCACACCGTTCCCGCGTCCGCGCGGCGCGTCGGCGAGGAACCGCACCGGCAACGGATGCAGATGCCCGAACAGCGTCCCGAAGAACGCCACCCCCACCGCGTGCGCGGGCGCCGTGGCCATGGCCCACGGCAACGCAGCGTCGTTCGCGATGGCCACCATCGAGGCGCCCGCCAACGTCCCGAGCGCGACAGCAACCGTTCCCTTCACCACGTCCAGCGCGAACGTCGCCAGCGCGACCCAGGGCCCGACGAGCTTGTAGACGTTCTCCACGCCCAGCAGGTGGGGGTCGGCGTCGCGCGCGTCGAGCCCCGTCACGGCTCTGAGCAGCCACGCCCCGAGCGGCAACGACGCGATCAGGTACGCGGCCGCGAGCGGCACCAGGAACGTCGTGACGGACTCCATCAGGACGCCATTCTACCGGTCCTCGGCACCGGCTTCCCCTCGACGGGAGGACGCTCGGGGGACGGTGTACGATGCCCCTCGTGGAGAGCCGGACGCCCCCTCACAACCTCGACGCGGAACAGAGCGTGCTGGGCAGCATCTTGCTCGACAACGAGGTCTACGCCGGTCTGGAAGGAATGATCACGGCGGAGCACTTCTACAAGGAGGGCCACCGCAAGGTCTTCCGCGCCATCGAACGCCTGCATCGTCGAGGCGAGCCGATGGACCTCGTCACCCTCACCGAGGAACTGCGCCAGACGGGCGACCTCGAGAGCATCGGCAGCGTGCCGTACCTCATCGGCCTGGCCGACAGCGTGCCCACCGCCGCGTACGCCGAGAGCTACGCCCGCATCGTTCTGGAGAAGGCCGTCCTGCGTGACCTGATCGGCGCCAGCGGGCGCATCATGCAGTCTGCCTACGACCAGGCGGGTCCGATCGAGGACGTGCTCGACCAGGCCGAGCAGGCCATCTTCGACCTCGCGACGCGCAAGCGGCGCAGCAGCTTCGAGGGGATGCGCACCCTCGTCACCGAGACCTTCGCCGACATCAACGAACGCTTCGCGAACCCCAACCCCGTCTCGGGTCTCCGCACCGGCTTCCGCGAGCTCGACATGATGACGGCGGGCTTGCAGCCGTCGAGCCTCAACGTCTTGGCGGCGCGGCCCTCGATGGGCAAGACCGCGTTCGCGCTCACCATCGGCCTCAACGCCGCGCTGCGGGAGAACGTACCGGTCGGTATATTCTCGCTCGAGATGTCGGCCGTGCAGTTGGTGACGCGCATGCTCTGTTCCGAGGCGCGCGTGGACATGAGCCGGGTGCGCAACGGGCAACTCTCCGAACGCGACTTCCAGCGTCTGGCCGACACCGCCGGCCGCATGTCCGACGCCAAGGTGTTCATCGACGACAACGCCGACCTCACGGTGATGGAGTTGCGCTCGCGCGCCCGCCGCCTGATGGCCGAGCATGGGATGGGATTGCTCATCATCGACTACCTGCAGCTGATGTCCGCCAGCGGCAGGAGCCAGAGCGAGAACCGTCAGCAGGAGATCTCCGCGATCTCACGCGGGTTGAAGGCGCTCGCGCGCGAGCTCGACGTACCGGTTCTGGTGTTGTCGCAGCTGTCGCGCGCCGTGGAGGCGCGGCCGAACAAGCGGCCGATGCTGTCGGATCTGCGTGAGTCCGGCGCCATCGAACAGGACGCCGACCTGGTGATGTTCATCTACCGCGACGAGTACTACGACCCGCACTCCGAGAAGCACGGCATCGCAGAAGTGATCATCGGCAAGCAGCGCAACGGGCCGACCGGTCAGCTCGAGCTTCAGTTCCACAACGCCCACGTTCGCTTCAACGACCTCGCCAGAAGCGCTCCTTGACGCGAGCGAGGAGCACCCCCTAACCCAGGGCGTACCGTCCGAAACGGGGATATCCGACATCGCAGGAAACGCGCTCAGGTTGGTATTTTTCACGCGGAAGCGTGAGGACACCATGATAGACTCCCCGTGATTTACGAGGAGGAGACGTTATGCCCCCATTGCGCGAGCGTCTATCACGCTTGCTCAGTCCCAAGATCGAGGCCGTCGGCCTGGAGGTCGGGACAAGCGCGTTGAAGGTGGTGGAGCTCCGCCCCGGCAACCCTCCCAGCTTGGGGGCGTTCGCGGTGCGGCCCATGCCGCCTGGTCTCATCCAAGAGGACGAGGTCACGGACCCCCACGGCCTCGCCGAAGAGATCAAGGCCCTGTTCCATGACGCCGGCATCAGCCGGCGCTTCACGGTCACGGCCGTCAGCAACCGCCAGGCCATCACGAGGAACATCCACGTCCCCCGCATGACCGTGGCCGAGCTCGACGAGGCCATCAAGTGGGAAGCCGAACGCTACATCCCCTTCCCCATCGACGAGGTCGTGCTCGATTACTTCGTGCTCGACAACCCGGAGGACGTCGAGGAAGGCGGGCAGCTCGAGGTCGTCATCGCGGCCGCGCGGCTCGACGAGGTCACGCAGCAGGTCGAGTACCTGAAGCAGGCCGGCCTCGAGCCGTACGTCATCGACGTCAAGCCCTTCTCGCTGCTGCGCGCGCTCAAGGGCTCGCTCTTGGGGGAGCACCTCACCAAGACCACCCTGTCCGGCACCACCTATACCGAGGCGAACGAGATCGGGGTCGTGCTCGAGATCGCGGCGAGCAACTCCACCGTCACGCTGGTGCGTGGCCAACGCGTGTTGATGAACCGCAACATCAACGTCAGCGGTGACGACTTCACCGCGGCGATCCAACGCGCCTTCGGCCTCGACTTCGACAGCGCCGAAGAGGTGAAGCTCGAGTACGGCACGGCCACCATCCCGACCGAAGACGAAGAGGACCTGCTGAACTTCGACGCCAAGCGCGAGCAGTTCAGCCCGGGCCGCGTCTACGAAGCGCTTAGGCCGGTGCTGGTGGAGCTCACCACCGAGATCCGCCGCAGCCTGGAGTTCTTCCGCGTGCAGAGCGGCGACGCCACCATCGCGCGCATGCTGGTCACCGGCGGCGGCGCGAAGCTGCGCGGCTTGCCGGAGGCGATCGGTGACGCGCTCGGGTTCCGCGTGGAACTCGGGGACCCATGGCTCACCATCCAAGTGGACGAGAACCGCTTCGACAGCCACTACCTTCGCAAGGTAGGGCCCGAGTTCGCCGTGCCGCTCGGCCTGGCGCTGAGGGGGGTGGCCGGCGTTGATTAACATCAACCTTCTTCCCCGCAACCTTCGCCGCGTTCGCGAACCCGGCTACTGGCGCGTGCTGGCGGTCCTGTTCCCGGTGCTGGTGTTGGCCGTCGCCGGCGTCTTCCAGTACTTCGCCAACACCACCAAGGCCAACCTCGAACGCGAGAAGCTCGCGCGCGAAGATCAACTCGCCTTGCTGCAGCCGTTCCTGCGCGAGCAGCGCGACCTGCTCGCCCGCCAGCAGCAGCTCAACGCGCTCATCGCCGTCGCCCGCTCGGTGCGCGAGAACCGCATCGTCTGGACGGGTGAGATCGCCGGGCTGCTCGAGACGCTGCCGGCACAGGGCGCCGGACGGCCGAACATCGACTTCAACGCCTTGACCATGCGCAGCGTCGTGCCTCCCCGGGCAGACCCGAACCGCTACGAGGGCCGACCGATCGTCGCGGAGATGAACGTCTCCGGAACCGTAGTGAACGCCGACGTGCTCGCCGACTTCATCCGGGCGCTCGAGGGATCGACCAACTATGGGGTCCTGTTCCAGAACGCGCAGCGTCAGACCGACACCGACCTGTTCACCTACGCCCTCACGGTAGGCGCGATCGCGGAGGAACGGGAATGAGGCTCGGGAACTTCTCCTTACGCAACCTCAGGCAGCGCGACTGGGCCATCATCTTCATCGTCCTGTCGATCCTCGCCGGCGTGCTCTGGTACTTCTACATGTACAAGCCCACGCAGGAGCAGATCACGGTGCTCGAAGACGACATCGCGCGCCTCGACATCGAGATCCGCCGCGGTGAGGACGCCCGCCGGAACCTGCCCGACCTTCGGCTCGCCGTGGCGCAACTCGAGGAGGACCGGCGCGTGTTCCTCGCCGAGCTGCCGCGCGAGTCCGACGTCGCTGGCCTGATCGACCAGCTGCGCGTCTCGGCCAGCAACAGTGACGTCATCGTCAACAGCTTCAGTCAGGGCACGGCCCAGGAGAGCATCCAGGACGTGCGTCCGATCGGCTTCTCGGTGGCCACGCAGGGCACGTTCGGAGACACCATGACGTTCCTGTCGCGGCTCGAGGAGCTCCAGCGCTTCACGAAGATCCAACAAGTCGGCCTCAACCTCGAGGACAACACCTCGACCGACCCCACGATCAACGCGACGTACGCCTTCACGGTGTACGTCTACACCGGGGCCGACCCGGGGGAGCAGTAAGCCATGGCGCTCTCGAGAACCGCTCGCATCCTGATCGCCGTCCTCCTCGTGGCAGCGGCCGCATTCTTCTGGGTGAACTACTTCAACCAGGACCTGTCAACGAGCGAGGGAACCACGGCCGGATCGCCCGTGGACGGAGGCGTACCCGCCCCCGCCGCCGGCGTGATGGCCAACGGTGGCGCCGAGACTCCCAGCACGGCCGGCGCGGAGTCGCCCTCGACCGAGTCGCCATCCGCGGCCACGCCCGACGGTGACGCCGGCGCCGCTGCGGTTGGCGCATCCGCCCCGGCCGGGTCCAGCGACGTCGCGACCCCACCCGCGGACCCAAGCGACGGCGGCGTGAGCGTCGAAGCGCCCGTGGTCGTCACCGAGTCCCCCACGGTCGTGACGCGCGACCTCGTGGTCGACGACCTGCCGTTCCTGGTCACGCAGCCGCCGCAGCCTGGCACTGAAGCGTCGACCGCTGAGCCGGGCGACGGCGCGACTCGTCCGCTGGGCGCCGTCCGCAGTAGCGTCAACCCGTTCTCCCCCATCGTCGTTCAAGCCCCGGCCGCTGCTGCCGCTCCCACCGCCGCGGCCGCGCCGGCGACGCAGCCCCAGCCCGTCATCACCGAGGTCACCTCGTCGGGTGCCGAACCGACCACGGCCCAAGCGTCGGCCGCGACCAACACGCCCGCCACCGTGGCGGCCGCCGAGCCCGTCCGCGCGCCCGCGCCAAGGACCACGGCGCCCGCGCCCACTGCGGCCTCGGCGTTGCCGCGCCCTCTGCCGAGCGGGACGTTGCCCGTGACGCCCGACATCCTGCGTGACGCCCGCACCGAGCCCAGCACCCCTGCCGGCCCTGCCGACTTGGGTGAGGTCGTGGCCGTGCGCGAACCCGGCAAGCAAGACGGCACGGCGCTCCCGACGATGGCCGGCTCGAACCCGTCGAACGCCGCCGAGACGCCGGAGGTGCTCGGTCCCGGCCGGCCCGCCACGCCGGCCGTGAACAACGGCGACCAGGCTCCGCTCGTGGCCGGCAGCAACGAGCTCAGCCGCTACCTGCGCGACAACGACGTCCGGTTTACGGGAACCGTGCTCGGTCCGCTGAGCGTCGGCGTCTTCCGCTCCAACGTCTACAACCAGCCGGTGGTGCTCACCCTCGGCCAGACCCTCCCGGAGACCGAGATCCTGTTGGCCGATCTGCGGGGGTACGAAGCCAAGTTCTCCCTGGGCGACAGCACCCAGACGCTCTCGTTGGATCTCAGGCGGTGATCATGAAAAGGTTCGGAATCGTCCTCACGTTGCTCTCGTTGCTGACCCTCGCGGTCGCTCAAGGCCAACTGTCGCCACTGCCGGGTGACGCCCGGTTCGACGAACCGGTCGAGTTCACCACCGGCACGAACGGCGAGCAGTTGCCCGTCATGATCTCGGCGTTGGCGCGATCGATCGGCCTCACGGCGGTCACCGACGACGTTCCCGCCGTCACCATCGTCTACGACATCGGCGAGCCCAAGCCGTTCCGGCAGGTGTGGAACATCGTCCTGACGCTCAACGACCTCGATTACGTCCTGCTCGAGAACGATGTCGTCGTCGTCGGCACCACGGCGTCCGTCAACCGGCTGCGCGCGCCGGCGCCCGAGGCTCCTGAGACGACCGTCTCGGCGGAGCTGGAGCAGCGCTTCTACCGTGTGAACTCCGACCCGGAACAGGTCGTGCAGATCCTGCGCCGCTCGATCGCCGGCCTCGATGTCGACGCCCTGCCGGGCGTCCAGAGCATCGTGGTCATGGCCACCACGGAGCAGCACGACCGCGTGCGCTCGATCCTCGACCAGTTCGACACGACCGCCGAGCAGGTGCAACTCGAGCAGCGCACCTACTTCCTCTCGAACGCCAACGCCAGTGACTTGGCGGCGGTCCTGCAGGCCACCGGCGTCGTGGCGTCCGAAGGCGAAGGCCCGGCGCAGCGCCTCGACGACTTCAGCGTCGTAGCAGAACCACGCACCAACAGCTTGATCGTGACGGGCTCCGCCAGCGTGCAGGCGCGCCTCGCGAACCTGATCCCGAGCCTCGACGAGCCGCAGCGCCAGGTCAACGTCCAGGTGCGCATCCAGGAAGTCGCGCACAGCGTCGCCTACGACCTCGGCCTCGACCTCTCCGGCGGCTTCGGCCAGATGACGGCAAGCATCCTCGACACCGGACTGCGCTTCGTGTTCGACACCGCCGCCGCCGTCTCGAGCTTCAACATCAGCGCCATCCTCGACGCCCTCGAGACGCAGGGGCTCTCCCGCCGCGTCGACGACGGCAACATCACGGTGCTCGACAACCAGACCGGCACCATCCAGTCGGGCGGCACCATCTTCATCAGCATCCCCGGCGCCAGCGAGAACATCGAGCGCGAGATCCCGTACGGCGTCCAACTCGAGATCACGCCGCGCGTCGCCAACGACGGCCGCGTCACGCTGGATCTGATCGCGAAGGTGGAAGACGTCCTGTCGGAGACGAACAACCCCAACTACCTCGAGCTCTCCACCCGGGCCGTCACCTCGACCATCACCCTGGCCCCCGGCCAGACCGCACTCCTTGGCGGCCTGCTGCAGAACCAGTTCGTGGTCACCAAGCAGCGCGTGCCGGTGCTCGGCGCGATCCCGGTGATCGGCGAGCTGTTCGGGTCCACCACCCAGGAAGACCGCACCGTCGATCTCCTTCTGATCGTCACCGCGCAGGTCGTCGAGTAGGCTCACCGCCCTACCGACATCCGCGTGAGCGTTCGCGGCCCGGCCATGATGGCCGGGCCGCGTTCCCGTTCTCCCCTGTTCGCTTTGCTACGGCCCGCTCGCCACGTCACCTCGTGCGCGGCTTCGTGCCCTGCTACGTCGGCCCCTTCGTGCCCGCTCCGTCCCAGCTCCATGCCCCACGCGAGCGCCGTCCTGGAGCGGAGTCCCTCGTGCTAGGCTGTCCGAATGCTCAGGTACTTGTCGGCCGGGGAATCGCACGGCCCCGCCCTCACCGTCATCCTCGAAGGCGTGCCCGCCGGCCTCGCGCTTGTCGCCGCCGACCATCTGGATCCGTGGCTGCGCAGAAGGCAGGGTGGTTACGGCCGCGGGCAACGCATGGTCATCGAAACCGACAGGGCCACGCTCAAGGGCGGCGTGCGCGCAGGTCGCACGACCGGCGCCCCGGTCGCGATCGAGATCTTGAACCGCGACTGGGCGAACTGGCAGGACGTGATGGCGCCGGAACCTGGCGGGGAGCCGCGAAGGCGCGCCGTCACCGGGCCCAGGCCGGGCCACGCCGACCTCGCAGGCGGCATCAAGTACGGTCACAAGGACTTGCGTGACGTCCTCGAGCGCGCGTCCGCGCGCGAGACGGCGAGCCGCGTCGCGGCCGGCGCGATCGCGCTTCGGCTTCTCGAAGACGTTGGCGTCGAGGCGTGCGCGCGTGTGGTGAGCTTCGCAGGCATCCCGTGCGACGGCGGCATGGACTGGGACCGCCTGGGTGAACTCGACGAGAGCCCGCTCCGCACCTTCGACCGGCAGGCGGAAGACCGCATCATCGACCGTATCGACGCGGCGAAGGAGCAAGGCGACACGCTCGGCGGCATCGTCGAAGCGCGGTTCCGTGGGGTGCCGGTCGGGTTGGGAAGCCACGTGCAGTGGGACCGGAAGCTCGACGGCCGCCTCGCGCAGGCCGTCATGAGCGTGCCGGCCATCAAAGGCTGCGAGATCGGCGACGGCTGGCGTGGCGCCACGGTTCCAGGTAGCGAGGTGCACGACGCCATCGTCGGGTCGCCCGACGAACGCTACCGCCGCGCCACCAACCGTTCCGGCGGCCTCGAGGGCGGCATCACGACCGGCGAGGAGCTGGTGGTGCGCGCGGCGATGAAGCCGATCGCGACGTTGATGCGCCCCTTGCCTACGGTGAACGTGGTGACGCACGAGGCGGCCGACGCCGCGCGCGAACGTTCCGATGTCACCGCCGTGCCCGCCGCGTCGATCGTGGTGCTGGCGATGGCGAGCCTGACGCTCGCCGGAGCGGTGCTCGAGAAGTTCGGCGGCGACACGATGCGCGAACTCGAAGAGCGTGTGGAAGCCCACCGCGCCTACGTGGCGGCGTACTGAGCATGGTCGCTCCCCGGCGTCACCTGTCGCCGGAACGCGTGGTCACATGGCTGGCCATGGCGGGTTTCATGGGCACCGGCAAGAGCCGGATCGGGTGGGAGTTGTCGCGCCGCCTGCAGCTCACCTTCGTAGACACCGACCGCGTCATCGAACGCGTGAGTTGCATGCGCATCGCCGACATCTTCGAGCTCTACGGCGAGACGACGTTCCGCGACTACGAGACGGAGATCGTGCGGCGCTGCGTGCGCCTCGACGAGGTCGTGATCTCGACGGGCGGCGGAACCGTGGTGCGTCAAGAGAACCGCGACATGTTGCGGGCTCGTGGCCCGGTCGTCGTGTTGACTGCCAGCCCGGAGACGGTCTTCAAACGCACGCGGCGCAACCGCAGGCCGCTGCTGGAGCGTGGCGACCCGCTCGAGCGCATCTCGATGCTCATGGCGGCGAGGCAACCGGCCTACGACGAGGTGGCGTCGTTCCGGGTCTCCACCGACGGACGCGAGTCCGTCGACGTCGTCGAAGAGATCGTCGAGAAGCTGCAGGAGTGGCGCGTCGCGCACCCCGACGTCGGTGGACACCCATGAGCCGTCGCACCGTGCAGGTTGGGGCCGTGCAGGCAGGGGTCGCGCATCCTGGCGTCGGCGGTCGGGCGTGAGCCACCGCCACACCCTGCAGGTGCACGTCGCGCCTCCCTACCCGGTGGTGGTGGGCGCCGGGGTACTGGCCGACTTGGCG
>CAZOTV010000032.1:7626-9123 GCA_964582795.1 uncultured bacterium | reverse complement strand
CGTCGCGCCTCCCTACCCGGTGGTGGTGGGCGCCGGGGTACTGGCCGACTTGGCGGAGCTGGTGACGGAACGCGATGTCGCGCTCGTGAGCGACGAGAACGTCGCGGCGTTGCATCAGGGCGCCGTAGTGGGGGCGCTGACCGCAGCGGGCGTACGCGTCCGGCCGTTCACCGTACCCGCCGGTGAAGGAAGCAAGAGCGTTGCGACGTGGCTCGGGCTCCTGCGCGGCCTTGCCGCCTCCGGGCTCGGGCGCGACGGCGCCGTGGTGGCGCTGGGTGGCGGCGTGGTCGGTGACTTGGCAGGGTTCGTGGCCGCGAGTTACCTAAGGGGCGTGGCCTTCTACCAGGCGCCCACCAGCCTTCTGGCGATGGTGGACGCGAGCGTCGGCGGCAAGACGGGACTCGACCTGCCCGAAGGCAAGAACCTCGTGGGGGCCTTCTGGCAGCCCAAGGCGGTGGTGGCCGACGTGCGCTTACTCGCGACGCTTCCCGAGCGCGAGTTCCGGCACGGCACCGTCGAGTTGGTGAAGCACGGCTTCCTGGCCGACGCGCGGCTACTCGACCGCTTCGCGGACGGGTGGAGCCGAACGATGCCCGAGGACGACTTGGCCGACGCGGTGGCGCGCTCCGTGGCCGTGAAGGCCGAGGTGGTGGCAGAGGACGAGCGCGAGTCCGGGCGTCGCGCTCACCTGAACCTGGGACACACGCTGGCGCACGCGCTCGAGGCCGTCACCGAGCACGCCATGCCGCACGGCGAGGCCGTGGCGTACGGTCTGGTGTACGCGGCCCTGATTGCGAAGGCGCGCGGGATGGCCGACCTGGTACCACGCGCGAACGCGCTGCTGCGGTGGGTCGCCCCTTCCCCACTGCCCAGCGTGCCGTTCGACGCGCTCGCGCCGTTCCTGGCGCGCGACAAGAAGGTGGCCGGCGGCAAGCTGCGCTTCGTGCTCCTCGAGGACGTGGGCCGGCCGGTGGTCGTCGACGACGTCTCGGTGGAGGAGCAGGCGGCCGCCTGGCAGGCGCTGCGGGAGGGAACACGATGATCCTGGTGCTGAACGGTCCGAACCTGAACCTTCTCGGCCAACGTGAGCCCGACGTCTACGGGCGCACCACCCTCGAGGACCTGGAGCGGGCATGCGAAGACGCAGGTCGTGACCTCGGGGTCGAGGTCCGCTGCCGCCAGAGCAACCACGAGGGCGCCTTGATCGACTGGCTGCACGCGGCCCGCGGCGAGGGTTTCCGGGGCGTGGTCCTGAACCCGGGCGGGCTTACGCACACGAGTGTCGCTCTTCGAGACGCCGTGGCGGCGATCACCGTGCCGGTGGTGGAAGTACACCTCTCGAACGTTCACGCGCGCGAAGCCTTCCGGCACGTGAGCCTCACCGCGGGCGTCTGCGCCGGGACGATCACGGGCTTGGGCGCGGCAGGGTACCTGTTGGCGCTGAGGTACCTGGCCGAGCGCAGCGGCGACTGAGGGGCGACTGAGCGGCGACTGAGC
>CAZOTV010000032.1:6364-7526 GCA_964582795.1 uncultured bacterium | reverse complement strand
TGCACGCCACGGTCGCCCGGGCGGTTCGGTCGTCGAGCCAGTCCGGCGCCAGAACGCAGCGCCTACCCGCGAAGGAACTCCGACGGCTGTTCCGTGACCGGTGGCAAGTCGTCCAGCGACCGCAGACCGAACTCGAGCAAGAACCGGTCGGTGGTGGCGTACAACAGGGGCCTTCCCACCACCTCCTTCTGGCCGACCACCTTGATCAGCCCGCGCTCCTGCAGGGTGTCGAGCGTCGACGAGCAGGACGCTCCGCGCGCCGCCTCCAGTTCGCCACGAGTGACAGGCTGATGGTACGCGACCAGCGCGAGCGTCTCGAACGCCGCGTGGCTCAGCGGAGGTAGGGGCGCCGGCGACAGCACAGCGGACAGAGCGGGGATCAGATGCGGCGCCACCACCAGGCGCATTCCGCCGGCGACATGCTCCACCTGGATGCCGAGCCCGGCCTCGGCGAGCGCCTCCTGGAGCGACTTCACCTCGCGCTCGACGGCGTCGACACTGCCACCCAGGAGCGGCTTGAGTTCCTGCGCGGACATCGGCCTGTCGGCCGCGAGCAGCGCCGCGCACAGCAGCGCGCGGTTCGGGTTCGGGGGGCGCGTCACGCCGTATGCTTTCAGCCGCCACCCGCACTGTCAAGTTGGCGCGCCGACGGGGATCGCTTCGCAGGCGCCCGCCGGATCGCCGCTCAAGGCCGCCACAACACGCGCGGCACGCTCGCGAGCGCTACCACCGCGCGCGCCTGCGCCCTGGAGACCCCGACGTGGGCTTGCGACAGCAACGCCACTACCTCGTGGCCCTCCCACCGCTCGGGCAGGACGGTGACCACGACCTCGGCCGTGAGACCCAGTTCCGGCCACGGTCCGAGCGTGCTCGGAGGCGGCGGCACACCGTCACCCGACCCTGCTCCCGTGTCGGCGGTCAGCGCAGCGAGATCGGCCAGGGCGGCGTCGAGCGATCCCTCCGCTTGCGCCTCGGCCAACACCGCGGTCTGGCTGCTCCTGGCACTCATGACATCGAGCGTGGCGACGAACGCCATGGCGAACACGATGGTACTCACGAGCAACAGGCCGCCGATGACGGCCACCAGAGCGAACCCGCCGGTCCGATGCCGCCGCGACTTGGGCTGGGACGTTCTGCGCCTGGGTCGCGGCGCGTTCGTGCT
>CAZOTV010000032.1:0-6264 GCA_964582795.1 uncultured bacterium | reverse complement strand
GGCGCGTTCGTGCTGGGCGCGTTCATGCTCGGCGTGTTCATGTTCGCGCTCCCAATAGCCCCTACGGGATCGAGACAGTCGCGGCGGGCGCGTTCGGGATGGGCACCACCACCTGCCTCGTCGCGCGGCGCGGACCGTCCGCCCCTTCGGCCTGCACGGTGACCTCGAGCACCACGGCCGACGGACGGTAGGCGCCCGCGACCGGCGGCGCGATCAGGATCCCGTCCTCGACCACGCCCACCAGTCTCAACGAGTCGACGCCTTCGACCAGCGGTTGTCGCGTCGCACCGGCGGGGCGGCGGTAGAGCTGCGCCACCCCGCGCCCGTCGACCCCGACCTCGAACGTGACGTCACGCGCCACGGGTGCCCCGGCCAAGCGGTCATCGACGTAGCGGACCCGCAGCGAGGCGCCGCCCGCGCCCAGGACTGCCCCGTCCGACGCGCCGCCCGAGTCGCCGCCAGATTCGCCGACGTACAGCCACAGAGCGTTGGCGAGGAACGCCTCGGGATCCTCGGCGCCCTCCACGAGCGCGGGCCGCGGCCACGGCAGGCTGCCCGCCATCCGCACCTCTTCGACCAGGAGCGCCGCGGCGAGGTCGAGGGCGCGCGACCCGTCGGACACGACCATGGAGTTCGCTGCCGACCTTCGCGCGTTCGCGACCAGCGACCCGAAGGCCAGCAGCGCTACCGACGCGATCGCGATCGCCACCAAGGTCTCGACGACCGTGAGACCGGTGCAACGCCGGTCACGCGCAGGGGTTCGCACAGGTGTTCGTACAGGCGTTCGCACGCGGGGTCGCACTGGGGTTCGCGCCTTGGTACGCACGGGGGTCCGCACGGCGGTTCGGCCTCCGGTTCCCTCGTGGTGACGAGCGTGCGGACCGGCTGGGCCCGGTTGCGGCGCGGCCGAGCGGATCATGGCGCGAGCCCCCGTGATGCCTGCGCCGCCGATCCGGCGTCGGCCGACGGGTCCGAGGCGCCTGCCAGGTACGTCGCCGTGGTGGCGGTGAGCGCCGGTCCGGCCTGCGACCCACCGCGTCCCGCTGGGGGTTCGAGCCGGACACGGACGACACGCAGGTCGCAAGCGGCGGCTGCCTCCGGGACGCAGGATCGATCGACCACGCAGGTCCAGCCGGTCGGCACGATGCTGGCGCAGGCGCCAGCGACGCCGCCCAGCGCCCGTTGGAGCGTCACCTCGGCGTGAAGGACGGCAGCCGCCTCCCGCCGCGTTTCGGCCATCCGGGTCGCGCGCAGGGCCTGCACCTGGAGACCGAGCGCAGCCGCCGCCACGATGGCGAACAGCAGGAGCGCGACGAGCGCCTCGACCAGGGTGAAGCCGGCCGCGCTGGAAGCTACGACGAGCTTCCCGCCCCGCAAGGCGCGCTTCTCGACACGGCTCGTGAGAAGGGCGCCGCCTCCTGCGAAGCACCTGGGGGCGTGCTTGGCGCGCTTCGACCTCACGGCGCCACCTCCAGTCGTACCCTGCCGAGGCTCGACACGAGCACCGACACGGCGCGAAGGCGGTCGCGCAGCGTGAGGCGCCCGCTGATCACGCCGCCCCCGCTGCAGCTCCTGGCGGAGCCGTTGGCAAGCCACACCACACCGCGCGGCAGCCCTCGCTCCAAGGTGACGCCGGGGTACGCCGAGAGCCGTAGGGTTCCGAGCTCCGTCCCGGACTCGCACCACGGTGACCCGCCGTCCTCGAGGCGGACCAGGACGGCGTCGTCGTTGCTAACGGTCACGCTGACGGGGTCGCCGCGCCACACCGCCTCGGTGCGCGCCCAGAGGATGGTGGCGCGCACCGCTTGCGCCGCACGTTGGGCGTTGGCCGGCCGCGCGAACGCCGCCGCGAACGAGGCGAGCAACGCCAGCACGCCCAGGACGATCAGCAGTTCGACGAGCGTGAAACCGTGGCGGGGCATGCCGTCACGGTACGTGGCTTGCCGGCGCTCCTGCGGACGTGGTGGGGTGGTTGCCTAGGCCGTCGCGGCAGGACGGTCTCTCGGTCCGCTAGACCAGGCCCATCTCCGTGGCGCGCCTCAGGGCGCTGACACGGTCGCGCACCTCGAGCTTGCGGAACACGTTCTCGAGGTAGTCCTTCACCGTCTCGGGACTGATCCCCAGCTCGGAAGCGATCGCCTTGTTGCTCATCCCTTCGGCCAGCAGCGCCAGAACCTGCGTTTCCCGCGGCGTCAAAGACGGCAGCGCCACCTGCGGCATCCAGTCGCGTTCGGGGTCGGCCAGGATTGCGCGAAGGAGGCGCGCCAACTCGCGCGGTTCGGTCTCCTTCGAGAGGTAGGCGGTCGCGCCCGCATCGCGCGCGGCCTGGACCACGGCGGGCTCCTCGAAGGTCGTGAGCATCACGATCATCGGCGGCTCGTGGTCCCGTTCCGGATGGGCGCGCGTCACCTCGCGGCATGCCTCGATCCCGTCCATCTCCGGCATCCGCACGTCGAGCAGGACCACGTCGACGGCGCCGTGACGGCACCGCTCGACCGCTTGCCTTCCGTTCTCCGCCTCCCCCACCACCTCGAAGCCTTCGCGCGTCAGCGCGAGCGACAGTCCCATGCGGAAGAGCGGGTGATCGTCGACGATCAGCACGCGAGGCGCCGGCGCTGCGCCGCCGTCGCCGCCGAGTCCGTCGGACGCTGCGGCGAAGACGGTCGTCGGCGACAGGAACGTCTTCACGCTCCCTCACGCCCCAGGTAGGCCAGCAGCACGGTGCCGCCGGGTCCGGTGGCCTCGGCCACGAGGCGGCCCCCGTGCGCCTCGAGCGCCCGCCGCGCGATGAAGAGACCCAGGCCGCCAGTGCCACTGGCGTACTTCCGGCCGGCGATCTCGACGCCCTGCCCGTTGAACGGTTGCGCCAGCCCGTCGAGCGGCGCGGGTAGTCCGGGTCCGTCGTCACGGATCCTCACCATCCCCTGGAACACCTCCACCTCGATGGCAGAGCGGGCGTAGCGCATCGCGTTGGAGAGCAGGTTGTAGAGCGCGCGCTCGATCTCGCGCGCGTCGACGATCGCCGTCGACGCGCCGTGGACGTCGATCCGGATCCCCCGCTCCTGCGCCAGGGTTCCCAGCCGCTCGATGACGCGCCGCACGAGCGTGTGGATCTCGGTGGGTTCGCGGCTGAGCGGCACGTCGGGCCGCTCCAACCGGTGGGCGTCGACCATCTTCTGCACCAGGTCGGAGAGCGCGCTGAGCTCGCGCGTGAGGTGGGAGACGGCCTCGACGCGCCGCTCACGCGTGAGCGCGTCGTCGTCGCGCACGACCGACAGCAGGTTGGTGGCCGCGATCAGCGGTGTCTTCAGGTCGTGCATGAGCGCGGCCATGAAGGCGTTGCGCCTCGCCTGCTCCACCTCGACCTGTTCCAGTAGTGCGTTGAACGACCGCTTCAACGCCAGGACCTCGGCGGGCTCGTCGCCCGCCACCGCCACGCGCGCGGCCACCAGTTGCGGCGCCGTCTTCGGAAGGACGTCGATGTCGCGCGTCACCTTGAGAAGCGGCGCGAGCAACTGGCCCGACAGCAGGTAGCCCACCAGCGCGGACAACGCCACCACGCCGACGACCCACAACGCCACCGTCAGCCACACGCCCCCCGACAGTTCGCCGGCTCGTCGGTAGGCGGGAAGCAACACGGTCGCTACCAGCACGATGTTCGGAAGACCGGAGAGGAGCGCGATCACGAGCGCGACCTGCGCCCTCAAAGGGAGCGTGCCACGACGCGACGCCCGACCGGCGGTCACGGCGGGAAGCGTGGCCGCGCTCCGCGCCACCCTCACTCCTCCGTGGCGAGCACGGCCAGGAACGCCTCTTGCGGCACTTCGACCGTGCCGATCTGCTTCATGCGCGCCTTGCCCTTCTTCTGCTTCTCGAGAAGCTTCTTCTTCCGCGTGATGTCGCCACCGTAGCACTTGGCCAGGACGTCCTTGCGGAAGGCTTTCACGGTGGCGCGCGCCAGGATCTTCCCGCCGATGGCCGCCTGCACCGGGATCGCGAACATCTGACGCGGGATGACGTCGGCCATGCGATCGACCATCCTGCGGCCGACCTCGTACGCCTTGTCTCGGTGCGCGATGATCGACAGCGCGTCGACCTTCTCCTCGTTCACCAGCACGTCCACCTTCACTAAGTCGCCGGGCCGGTACTCGAGGAACTGGTAGTCCATCGAGGCGTAGCCGCGCGACAACGACTTGAGGCGGTCGTGGAAGTCGTACAGGATCTCGCCGAACGGCACGTGGTAGCGCAGCTCGACGCGACGTCCGTGGTAGACCATGTCCTGCATCTCGCCGCGCTTCTCCTGCAGCAGCCCCATGGCGCTGCCGACGTACTCCTCGGGCAGGAACACCGAGAGCTTCACGAACGGCTCGGAGATCGTCTCGATGCGATCGGGCGAAGGGAGCTCGCTGGGGTTCTGCACGTCGAACGCCCGCCGGTCCGTGGTCACGACCTTGTACACCACCCCTGGCGCGGTGGCGATGAGGGCCAACCCGAACTCACGCTCGAGCCGCGCCTGCACGATGTCGGCGTGCAACAACCCGAGGAAGCCGCAGCGGAAGCCGAACCCGAGCGCCTCGGACGTCTCCGGCTCGAACGAGAAGGCGGCGTCGTTGAGGCGCAGCTTCTCGAGCGCCTCACGCAGACGCGGATAGTCTTCCGTGTCCGTCGGGTAGAGGCCGGAGAACACCACCGGCATGGCCGGTTTGAAGCCAGGGATCGGACGGTCGGTAGGGCGGCCCGCGTTCGTGACGGTGTCGCCGATCTGCGTGTCGGCGATCTCCTTGATCGAGGCCGTGAACCAGCCCACCTCGCCGACGCCGAGCGACTCCGTGACCGTCGGCTCGGGCCGGAACACGCCGACCTTGTCCACCTCGAACACCTTGCCGGTCGAGGACACCATCACGCGGTCCTTCGGGTGGATGTTGCCGTCGAACACGCGGATGAACGCGATCACACCCTGGTAGGCGTCGTAGATGGCGTCGAAGATGAGTGCGCGAAGCGGGCCCTCCGGGTCGCCTTGCGGTGGAGGCAGGTGCTTCACCACGGCTTCCAGCACGGCGCGGACGTTCTCCCCCGTCTTTGCCGAGACGGGCACGGCGTGGTCCCCGGCGATACCGATGACTTCTTCGAGCTCCTCGATGGCCCCCGGGACGTTGGCCGCGGGCAAGTCGATCTTGTTGATCACCGGCAGGATCTCGAGGCCGTTGTCGGCCGCCAGGTAGGCGTTCTGGATGGTCTGCGCCTCGACCCCTTGGGCGGCGTCGATGACCAACAGGACGCCCTCGCAGGCACGCAGCGCGCGCGACACCTCGTAGTTGAAGTCGACATGGCCGGGCGTGTCGATGAGGTTGAAGAGGTACGTCTTGCCGTCCTCCGCGGTGTAGAACAGCCGCATCGGCGTGGCCTTGATGGTGATGCCGCGCTCGCGCTCGAGCTCCAGCGAGTCGAGCATCTGGTCGCGCTTCTCGCGCTCCGAGACGCTCTCGGTCAGGTCGAGGATGCGATCGGCGAGCGTCGACTTGCCATGGTCGACGTGCGCGATGATCGAGAAGTTCCGGATCTCCATCACGCCAGTCTAGCCCACCCTCGTCGGCCGAAAGACGCGACGACGACGGGCTCGGTGCGGCTGGAGACGGGACCGGCAGACGGGGCTCAGGGACCCGCAGCACGCGTGCGCGCGCCGCCTCAGCTGCGCCGCGCTTCGAAGAACTCCCGCAACAGCCGCGCACTCGCGCCGGCGAGCACGCCCCCGATCACCTCGGGGGCGCGCTTCCACTCCCCGGCCCGCAGGTCGACGACGGAGCCGAGCGCGCCTTCGCGCACGTTGGAAGCGCCGTAGACGATGCGGGCAAGGTGCGTCTGCAGCGCCGCGCCGAGGCACATCGGGCACGGTTCCAGCGTCACGAACAGCGTCGCTCCGGTCAGGCGCCAGTCGCCCACACGGTCCGCGGCCTGCCGCAGGGCCAGAAGCTCCGCGTGAGCGGTGGGGTCATGTTCGGCCTCACTGCGGTTGTGCGCCTCGGCTACCACCTCGCCGTCCAGCACCACCACGGCGCCGACAGGCAGCTCGCCGGCCCCCGCCGCGAGCCGAGCCTGCTCCAGCGCCCGCGCCATGTACGCCACGTCGGCGTCGACGGGACCCGTGGCCACGCCTGGTATGGCGGCCACGCCCTCGATCCACAACACCTCGTCTTCGCCCGCCACCAGCAGCTTGAGCGCGTCTCGCTCCTCACGCGGCACCTTGGCGTCGATCAGCACGTCGGA
>CAZOTV010000031.1:25626-29475 GCA_964582795.1 uncultured bacterium | reverse complement strand
CCGTACTCCTCGGCCAACGTCGCGACGGCGCGAACGCGCTCGGGTGGCACGATGATGGCGACGTCGAGCGGATCGATCCCGTCCTCGACCAGGTCGCGCTTCACGCTGCGCAGCACCCACCGCGCTTCCGCCACCGGGTTGGGCGCGAGGTAACGTGCCGCGATCGATGGCTCGCGCGGCGCCAGCTCGTGCGTCGCCGCGCAGCCGGGCGGCGCCGACGGGAGCGTCAGGTGCACTTCGACGGTGCGGGCCAGACCCTGTAGGAGGCGAAGCTCGAGCGGCCCGATCTCGCGCAACCCGTCGACGATCACGACGTCGGCCTCGCAGGGGTCGGCGGCCGTGACGGCCAGCGAGGCGGCCTCGGCGCGAACGTCGTCGTAGTCCCAGGCGCCTTCGAGGCGGCGCTCGTACGCTGCGAACACTTCGGCGAACCGCCGGCGCTCGGGGTCGGAGGCGCGTCCGGCGGCCTCGTCCGCCACGTCCGCGGCGGTGAGGCCGAAGCGCTTCGCCTCGGCGATGGCGTACGCGAACAACCGCGCTTCCCCCGGCGTCGGCAGGGCACCCGAGACCTCCGCCAACGCTTCGGCCACCCGCACCAGTCGGCCGCTACCGACCACCAACGGGCACGACCGTAGCGCGTTCGCCAGAAGGCGGTAGTACATCTGCTGGGAACTCATGAACTCGAGCCCGAGCGCCGTGAAGCCGTCTTCGGCGACACGCCGCAGCACGCTGCCGCGCTGGGCTGGAAGCCCTACCCACCACACCAACCGGCGTTCGCGGCAGGCGCGGCGCGCCACGTCCACCATCGTCGTGGTTCGCCCCGAACCTGGCGGGCCGACCCAAAGGTTCCAGGCCACACTCCATCATACGGGCAGGGGGATACGGCGGCGCAGGCGACATGCCGTCCTGAACGACGTTCGCGCCCTGCCGACGTACGGCAGGGCGCGAGAGTCCGTTACGCCGTGGACCGTTCGGTCAGGCGCCAGGCAGTAGGCCGCGCCCCCAGGGGATCGAGACGAGCATCACCGCGAACGCCAGGGCGTAGAAGACGGCCGCGACGGCCGGGGCGTTCTTCCTGCGCGCGCGAACGGCGCCGACGTGCGCCAGCACCACCGCGGCGATCATGCCGACGAGATGCTCGGCGACGAAGAAGCGGACGGCGGAATCACCCATGGCCGCACCCATGTCTTGGAAGGCGCTACGGGTGATCGGGCTCAGGAAGAGGTAGAGCACGATGCCGATCAGCAGTTGCACGTCCATGAGGGTCGTGAACGCCAGCCCGAGCCTTCGCTGTTGCGAGGTCCAGCCCGAGCGCGACGCAGCGCCCGCGACGGCCATCACCAGCGCGACGACGCCGACCAGGAGCACCGCCCAGCGCAGGTAGCTGTGCAGATGAAGCGTGAAGAGATACATGACTTCCTCCGATTCGGACGGCGTCGGCGCGTTCGCGCTCGACCCCGCCCCGTCTCGCCAGCATCGCCCGCGGCCCGGGGGGTGTCAAGGCTGGCCGCCGCTGCCGAGGCGCGCGAACCCGGCCGCCTGCAGCTCGCGCGTCAGCGCGGCCGCGTCGTGCACCGGCAGTCGGCAGGCGCCCGCTTCGCACACGTACGCCACCGCCTCGTCCGGCGATCGACGGTCGCTGAAAACGTCGAGGCGCCCTCGTGCCAGCGGTAGCGCGGCCAACGTCGACGTGGCGTCATGGAGCACGAGCACCACGGCCATCGGATCGTCGACCTGCCGCCAGGCGCGCACCAGCGCCTCGGTTCCTGGTCGCCTTCGCGGCCCGACGATCACCAGTTCCTTCGGTGGCGCCGCGAACAGGTTCCGCAACCGCAACGAAGACCCGAAGGCCTGCGGCGCCTGCGCCAACGCTTCGTCCATGCCCGCCAGGGCCGCCTCGGCCTGGGCGACGCCCGTGGCGTCGTCGCGGTAGCGCGCGGCCCACCACACGAGCTCGGCAGCGGCGGCGTTCTCGCTCGGCGTGGCGGCGTCGAGGTAGTTCTTCGGCCGCACCAAAAGAGGATCGGCGTCGATCGCGGTGGAGAAGAACCCCCCGTGGGCTTCGTCGGCGAACCGGCGCCTCACGGCCTCGGCCAGGTCCAGCGCCCAGACGAGTGGCGCTTCCTCGAGGGTCGCGCGGTGAAGCGCCAGCAAGCCCAGACCGAAGTACGCGTAGTCTTCCAACAAGCCTTCGACGCGCGTCTCGCCGTTCCTCCACATGTGCAGCAGCCGGCCGTCGCGCCACAGATGCGCGCGCACGAACGCCGCGACCTCGCGCGCCTGCTCGAGCATCTCGTCGTCACCCAGCAGCCTTCCCGCGTCGGCCAGGCCCGCGAGCATCAGCCCGTTCCATGACGTCAGCACCTTGTCGTCGGTCGCCGGCCTGGGGCGTCGTTCGCGCGCCGCGAGCATGCGCTCACGCACGTCTTCCAAGCGCACGCGCGCTTGGGCTGGGCTCACGCCGAGGTCTTCGGCGAGGGCTTCCGGCGCCGCCGCCACGTAGGGCACGCCGGCCCCCTCGAAATCTCCCTGCGCGCCGATCCCGAACGCCCTCGCCGCGAGGTGCGCGTCCGCCTCCGGCAACGCCGCGCGCAGGTCCGCTTCGGTCCAGAGGTAGAAGCGTCCCTCGCCCCCGTCCGAGTCGGCGTCGAGACCGCTGGCGAACGCGCCGTCGCCGCCGTCACCTCGCACCGTCATCTCGCGGCGAGCCCATGTGACGATGCCGCGCGCGATGCGCGCGTGACGCTCTGCGCCGGTTCGCTCGTACGCCAGCGCGTACGCGCGTAGCAGCAGGGCGTTGTCGTAGAGCATCTTCTCGAAGTGCGGCACGCGCCAACCGGCGTCGACGGCGTAGCGGAAGAAGCCGCCCCCGACCTGGTCGTGGACGCCGCCGGCAGCCATGGCGTCGAGGGTGCGCTCCGCGAGCGCAAGCGCCTCCATCTCCGGCCGCTCGAGCACGTACCTGAGTACCGCGTGCGGCGGGAACTTCGGGGCGTCGCCGAAGCCGCCGTGACGCGCGTCCTCGTGCCGGAGGAGCCGCGCGATCGCGGCGGCGGCGAGCGCATCGGCCGTCATGGCGGCGTCTTCCCGCGCGGTGAACGGCGTGGCCATCCGCGCCAGCGCGCTGCGCAGTTCCGTGGCGGTGGCGCCGACGTCGTCGCGCCGGCCACGCCACGCCGCCAACAGCCCGGCGAGCACGCGCCTGAACGAGGGCAGGCCGCGTCCGTCGTGCGGGGGGAAGTACGTTCCGCCGAAGAACGGTTCGCCGTCCGGCGTGAGCGCCACGGTCAGCGGCCACCCACCCGAGCCGGTCATCGCTTGCACGGCCGCCATGTAGACGGCGTCGACGTCGGGCCGTTCCTCGCGGTCGACTTTGACGCACACGAACCCGTCGTTCATGATCGCGGCGACGTCTGGGTCTTCGAACGACTCGTGCGCCATCACGTGGCACCAGTGGCATGAGGCGTACCCGATCGACAGGAGCACGGGCTTGTCCTCGGCTCGGGCGCGGGCGAACGCCTCCTGGCCCCACGGGTGCCAATCCACCGGGTTCCCGGCGTGCTGGCGAAGGTACGGGCTGGGTTCCGCCGCCAGCCGGTTCTCGTGTCGGGGCATGCGTCGAGCCTAGCGGAAGCGACGGCGGCGCCCCGTCTTGGGGACACGAACACCGCCGGCCCGCGCCGGCTACGCCCGGATGAGGGCGGCGGCTGCGGGCCGACGAGGGTTTGCGTGGCGCTGGAAAGAAGATGCAGGCCGACGGAAGGGAAGGAAGTAGCAGGGTTTCCAGCGCGCCACGACCAAGGTAGAACGTTGGTGCTTACGGATTCCTTACAGCCGACGTGACATCCG
>CAZOTV010000031.1:23774-25526 GCA_964582795.1 uncultured bacterium | reverse complement strand
GCCCGCCACGTATGCCGCAGTTGTGCCACACGCCCGCGCGACCATGGCTACACTGGCGCATGGCGTTCGACGCGTTGCGCAAGCCGTACCTGCGCGGTTCCCTGCGCGCCGGCGATCTCGGAGACGACCCGCTGGACGCGCTCCGGACCTGGCTGCGCGCGGCGGCCGACGCGGGCGAGCCGGAGGCGAACGCCACGGCGCTCGCCACGGTCGGCGCGGACGGCCGGCCGAGCGTGCGATTCGTGCTGCTCAAGGACGTGACCGACGAGGGCCTGACGTTCTTCACCAACTACGGCAGCCGCAAAGCACGCGAACTCGACGCATCGCCGCACGCCGCGCTCGCGTTCTGGTGGCCGTCGCTGGAGCGCCAAGCGCGCGTCGAAGGCAGCGTCGGTCGGCTCTCGCGCGAGCGGTCGGAAGCGTACTTCCAGACGCGACCGTACGGCTCGCAGATCGGCGCCTGGGCTTCGAACCAGAGCCGCACGGTCGACGGACGCGAAGCGCTCGAGGCGCGCGCGGCCGCGCTCCGCGCGCAGTACCCGGACGGCGCCGTGCCGTGCCCGCCGTTCTGGGGCGGGTACCTCCTCGAGCCGTCGCGTTTCGAGTTCTGGCAGGGCCGCGACGACCGCCTTCACGACCGGTTCGTGTTCGAGCGTGCAAGCGAAGGCTGGACGCTGACGCGCCTGGCCCCCTAGTCAGTCTGCAGCGTGCTCAGGGTTGCTCGGGGAGAGCGGGCAGGTTCTCCGGGTAGGTGATCGCGCCGCCGCCACGGATCATGCCGCGCACCATTGCGTCCGCCGCCAGCGAGCGGGCGTAGTCGCGGACCTGACCGCTGACGTCGGCCAGCGCGCGCACCGACGCCGGACGATACTCGTACACCAGCACGACGTGGTACCCGAACTGCGTCTCGACCGGCCCCACGGCGATGCCGACCGGGGCCGCCACGACGGCCTCCTCGAACGGCGCCACCATGGTGCCGCGACCGAAACAGCCGAGGTCGCCGCCACGGCTCGCCGTACCGTCCGTGCCGTGCTCTTCGGCAAGCGCCGCGAAGTCTGCGCCGCTCTCGAGCTCGGCCACCAGTTGCGCCGCCAGCGCCTCGTCTTCGACCAGGATGTGCCGCGCGCAATACGACTCCGGTTCGGTCAGGTTGGCGCGCTCGGCGAGGTAACGAACCGCGACGGTGTCGTCGCTGACGGCGACACCTTCATCGATGGCGGCCATCAACTGGTTCAGTACGTCGCCCTCCGCGATCATGGTGCGAAGGCGGCCCTCGTCGCCGAAGCCGGCATCGGCGAGCGCCTGCTCGTACGACTCGCCTTCCGGCACGCCGCCGCGGATCCGGTCGATGGTGGCTTGCACGTTCGCAGGGTCGGCTTCGAGGCCGCGCCGGCGCGCCTCCACCAACAGCACGACCTCTTGCGCGCGCTGGTCGAGGTAGGCGGGCAGGAACGAACGCATCTGCTCGGCGAACGCCTCGTCGTAGGGCAACCCTTGCTGTGCGGCCACGCTGCGGACGGCCACGTCGAAGCGCCAACTCAGGTCGCTCCAGCGCTCGACGGTGGCCCCGACCGACAGGACCACCGGGTCGGGGTCGCCGGCGGGCGTGGCCTCCTGGGCGACCGCCACGGTGCCGCTGACGAGCGCGACGAGGACACCGAGGACGATGCCGAGTACGATCGGGCGAACCCGATCGGGGCGTGCGGGATGTGGGTGGGTCATGGGCGGCAGGCTACCACCCGGGCGCGGGGT